>CAYZFF010000306.1:0-5668 GCA_964477305.1 uncultured Cytophagia bacterium | reverse complement strand
GTGTAGCCGCCCTTCGCGAGATTGATCACGTTGATTTGCGGATTGAGCGCTTGCATATGCGCGCGATAGCGATTCACCCACGCATTGTTGCGATCGCGCGGGCCGGCGCCCTCGGCGGTCGAGGAGCCGAGCACGACGATATTGATATTCTCTTCACGATTTTGGCTAGCAGCAAAAACCGGCGTTGATAACAAAAGTAAGCCACACAAAAAGATTTTTTTCATGGCTCTAAAAGTTTGCGAACGTTATTTACGTGATGTAGATCGTGATACAGTGTAAAAAAGAGTATCTCTCGAATGGTCAGTTTTCCCAGCAATGGATGCGGTAGCAAATACTTGTCAAGATGCTCGTCTTGCCAATTTCGTAAAACGGCGACCAAATTCTCGCCGGTTGCATCCCACTTGTGCACGAGATTATTCCTGCATTGCTCGGAATGCGAGGTAGGCGCTTGAATCGATGGGATAAAAGGTTTGGGGGCTTTGCCGCCGTTGGCCAACGCACGTTGGTATGTTTCTTTGATCTGCTCAAATCGCCGCGACGCGATTTGCGGTTTCCCAAATAAAATGCGCAGAAGTAAACGCGGCTTGTTCATCGCCATCGTCACGGGCTTGACGGATTTGATGAGGTGCAGCAAATTTTCTGCGGGTGTCCATTTTTCTACGGGCGATTTGAAAAAACTCTCAATGGGAAGCGATAAGAAGTACGTCGCCACTTCATGATGAACTTTTTCAAAAGCAGAGATCAAGTCGGCTTTGGTAAAAACATCTTTCAATGCAACCATAAAGTTTGACTGATTTATTATTTTGCCGCTAAATCTTCCAACCATCCACCCGTGAATCCCGCGCGCTGCAAACCTTTCACAATGTACGGATTTTTCTTCATCACACTCCACACAAAACCATTGCGCAGATTTTCGATCATGATCGCAATCGGGCCTTGATCGATGCCGAGATAATCAGGATCGAACCAACCATGGGGTGTTTGCGGCGTAATGTAAGTTGGGTTGAAAGAATCGAGAAAGCCGTATTGCTGCCAAAGTCGCGCACCGTATTTCTCGTGCATGGCTTTGAGAGCAGGAATGCAAATCTCCGGCGCAAAGGGTAACGAACCGCCGGCCGCAGTGGGGGCGAGGGTGCCATCGTCTTCAACCCAATCAAATGAAACGCCGCGCGCGCGGTACGACCAGAATTGTCTTTTTTTACCGTCAACCACAAACGTCGTATCTTTCGGTCCATCGCAGGCAGTGAAGCCCCAAATGTTTTCGGCATAATCGCGGTAGCGGGACGGATTCTCACGGGCGAAAGCTTGTTGCGTGTATGTGGCGCGCCGCGAGTTTTCAAAATAATCCAAATCTTTCTCTCGCATATACGCATCTTGAATAACGCGAAAATCAATCCAGCAATGCGAATACTGATGGCCGAACAGCGGCCCGAAGCTGATAAATTCCTGATCGTAGTATTTCGCCCACAAATAAGGCTTCGTCCAGGTTTGCCACACGCTTTCCGGCACCGTGTGCGTCGGCGAGCCGAGCGCGAGAATGTAGAGAATCATCGCTTCGTCGTAACCGTCCCAAATGTATTTGCCAAAACCTTTTTCCGGATGCCATGAGGTTTTTATGCCATTCGTATCCGCCATTGCCCACTTCCAATCGATGCGAAAATACAGCGAATCCGCGAGACTGCGAATTTCATTTTCTGCTGTGGTGTCGGCATCAAAATACGATTGTGCAAACAAAACACCGGCCATCAACAGCGCCGTATCAATCGTCGACAATTCACAATTCCACGCGCGCGTACCGCTGGGAATTTTCAAGAAATGATAGAAAAACCCTTTGTAGCCCCCAACATTTTGCGGCCGTTCATGTTGCGGAAGTTGCCAGAAGAATCGCAAAGTATTAAGCGTACGCTGCGCCGCTTCTTCGCGGGTGATCAACTCTCGTTCCGCGGCAATGGCATACGCGGTCAGCCCAAATCCAACCGCCGCGATACTCGATGGACTTGGCGTCGGCCAGCGGTCCAGGGTGAGACCGGTGTTGCGATCGGTGGTTTCGAGAAAAAAATTGAGAGTGCGGACTTGCAATGAATCGAGCAAGGGATCCCAAACGATTGTTGGTGCAGCAGATTGAGATGGATGCTTTTTCTCGCTACAGCCATTGGCAATTGCAACCAAAAGCAGCACGACGATAAAAAAATAAAATAACCGATTTTTTTTCATAAGCAAAATGTGTTGCAAATAAAATTGATAAAAGTACTATTTAATTAGAACCGCCTTGCGCATTTGCTTAAATTTGCCGGCTTTGAGTGAATAGAAATAAAGTCCGCTGATCAAGTCTTGGCTCTTAAAAGAAGCGGCGTGTTCGCCTGCGCCCATTTCTTTATTAACCAACGTTGCCACTTCACGCCCGATGGCATCATAAACCTTCAGCGTTACATGCTCTCGTTGCGGCAATGTAAATCGAATTGTTGTCGTCGGATTAAAAGGATTGGGATAATTCTGTGCGAGTGTAAATTGCACCGGCCTAGCAACTGTGAGATCATCAACACGCGTGATCGTTGTGAATCCTGCTGCTTTTAAACCTCTTTGAATATCGGGGTTTTGCATGAACCGCTTCCAAACGCTTCCGGTGCGATAGTTTTCGATCATCAACACGATCGGCCCTTCATCAATGCCAATGACGTCGGTGCCCCACCAATTCACCGTGAGGTTGAACGCATCACGAAAACCGTATTTCGTCCAGATTTTACTGTAATAAGTATCATACATATAACGCAACGCCGCCAGAGACTCTTTAGGTGTAAACGGCATCGAGCCACCGGCTGCGGTTGGCGCGATGGTGCCATCATCATTTTGCGTTGGCGGGGCGCCGCGTGCGGCATAACCATTCGGGCCGTCACAGGCGGTGATGCCCCAGACGTTTTCGCCGTAACCCGCCCACCGGCGCGGATTCGCGATGGAATACGCGCGCGCCGCGAGGGTGGCGCGGCGGGAATTTTCAAAATAAGTGATGCCGCGGTTTCGCATGTAATCATCTTGAATGTTGCGAAAATCAATCCAGCAATGGGAATATTGGTGGCCGAACAGCGGCGGGAAAATCACATACGATTGGCCGTATTGCGTTTGCCATTCATAGCCGCTCGTCCACGCCGTCCAGGTGGATGAAGGAATCGGATAGGTTGGCGAGCCAAGCCCCAAAAGAGTCATGATCATGGCTTCATTATAACCGCGCCACCAGGCGTTGATATAACCCGTTTCCGGAAACCAACCGAGCGTAATATTCGGTTGAAAATTTCGCATCCATTTCCAATCGACCCGATAGTAAATCGAATCCGCGAGGTTACGAATTTGCGTTTCCGCGGGATCACCAGTCGTGAAATATTGTTTCATATCCAGAATGCCCGCAAGCAACAAAGCCGTATCGATGGATGACAGTTCGGAATTCCACGTCCGTAGTGCCGTGTTCATGTCCAGGAAATGATAAAATAGCCCTTTGTAACCGATATAGCCCTGCGGGTCACGGCCTTGCGGCTTTTGCCAAAATGTTTTTAGCGTGGTGAGCACACGCTGGCGTCCGGCGTCGCGCGTAATCCAGCCGCGATCAATTGCGACAGCAATCGAGGATAAACCAAACCCGACGGAAGCGATGCTGCACGGCGAACCGGAAGTGTTGCGGTCTTTAATTAGACCGTTGCTCGGATTGGCTTCCTGCCAAAAAAAATCAAACGAAGCGCGTTGCACGAGATCGAGAAAGACACTGTCACTCATCGCGGGTTGGGCGGCGCTCATTACGACGCCGAGCAATAAAACGGCGGTTATAATTTTAAGATACATTGGAGTTGTCCTTCTTTCCAAGCGTCACGATGATTTGATGCGTCGTGTTCGCTTCAAATATTGGCAATGCTGGTTTCGTCGACAAACAATCGCCGGCATACCTTTGACCGTCAACCAAAATTTCTTTCAAGCCGCCATTGACGTGTTCGGGATTTTTCACTTCAATATGATAAACCGCACCGCGAAAATGGCGGCACACTTTAAAGCCCTTCCACGCCGCTGGAATACACGGGTCAACCACGAGTCCGGCTACGGTTGGGCGAATGCCGAGAATCCATTCCAAACCAACTTTGAAGAGCCAGCCGGAAGAACCGGTGTACCACGTCCAGCCGCCACGACCGTAGAATTTTGAATCGGGGCCTTCGATGTTGCCGGGCGTGACATACGGTTCGGCGACATACTCATCCGGTTTTTTGCCGCGGTTGATGGGATTAATTTTGGAAAACATGCGAAACGCATTTTCACCACGTCCCAACAGCGCTTCAGCGATTACGGCCCACGTTGCGGCATGGGTGTAAACGCCGCCGTTCTCGCGCATGCCCGCGGCGTAGCGCGAAAGATAGCCGACGTATTTATCCGGCGTTTTGTAACCAGGGTAGAGCAAAATGGGACCGGCTTTGTATTCAAGTTTTTTTTCAACGGCGTCCATTATTTTTTCGGCGCGTTCGCGATCGGCCACTTCGGCGATCACCGCCCACGTTTGCGCGTTGAGGTAAATTTTGCCTTCGAGATTTTGCTGGCTGCCGATACGCTCGCCATTATCTTTTGTCGCGCGATAATACCATTCGCCGTCCCACGCGAGCGAATTAATTTTTTCCTTCAGATGTTGCGCGCGGGCGCGATAGGTTTGCGCCTGCGTGGCGGCGCCGTATGTTTCCGCAATCGCGGCAAAGTCATTCAAAATGCGATGAATGAAATGTGCGAGCCAAACCGATTCGCCCTGCATATCGAGGCCGACAGCGCTCAGCCCGTCGTTCCAATCACCTGCGCCAATCAACGGCAAGCCGCGTGAACTAAAACGTTCAAGGGCTTTGTTAATCGCGCGAATACAATGCTCGTACAGCGAAACCGCATTCGCCTCGTCCACGAACGGCTCACGGCTTTCGAGAATTGCAAAATCGTTGGTCTCATTTAAATAACTGTTGACGACGAACGGCAGCCACAGCAGATTATCGGAAATTTTATTTTGCAAGCCGATCTCGGAAATCGGATGCCACCAATGATAAACCGACCCGTCTTTGAATTGATGCCGCGCGTGCAGGAGAATTTGCTGCTTTGTCCGTTCGGCATCAATTGGCAGAAAAATTTGGCTGTCCTGTAATTGATCGCGAAAGCCGAACGCGCCGCCGGTTTGGTAATACGCCGTGCGCCCCCACAAACGTCCGGAAATGGCCTGATATTTCAGCCAAGTGTTGAGCATGAGGTTCGTCGCGTCATCGGGCGTATCAACTTCAACCGTGCCCAACAAATGGTCCCAGCGGTCACGGACATTGGTCAGCGCGACCTCAACTTCTGCCAATGAACGATATTTTTGAATTAGCGCTGCCGCTTGTTCATGAGAATCTGCGGCGCCAAGCGTGAAGCAAAGGGTTTTCTCTTCGCCGGGTTTCAGCGTCACATTGATTTGCAAACTGGCGATGTGATCAATCCAATTGCCGGCCCGTTTTTTAAGCTTATTCTCCCGCACAGCTTCCGGCAAACGTTGATTGCCGTACATGCCAAGAAAGGTTTCCTTATCGGTATCGAATGAAGTTGGTTTCAGATTGCAAGAATGAAACGCGACATAGTTCCATTCCGCATTCCAATGGCCGCGCTCCGTCGGAATCTCCCACAGCCGTTT
>CAYZFF010000305.1:0-5696 GCA_964477305.1 uncultured Cytophagia bacterium | reverse complement strand
TTTTGGCGATTGGCCGGAATGTGAAAAAGCCGTGCAGCGCTGGCTTCGTGGCGAAATTTCTTCGCGCGAGTATTATGAAGTCGCCGCTTTAGCCATGCGGGTGAATCAAAAACAGCTCAACGATTTTTGCGACGCCCAGCCACTCGCGCACGGTTTTTCTGAATTTGCCGCATTTTGCCAGCGCCAAAGCTGGCCGCTGTGTGTGCTCAGTGACGGCCTCGATTATTATATTCAGCGCGTTCTGTCGCGGCATGAACTGGATCTGCCGGTTTTTGCCAATCATCTTGAGTTTTCGCCGCCGGATCGAATCGAGCTGAGCTTCCCATATTTTAAGCATAGCTGCGGCAAATGCGCCAATTGCAAAGGTTATCACGTTCGCCAACTCGCGAAGCCGCAAGAGAAAATCGTTTATATCGGCGACGGTTATTCCGACCGTTGCGGCGCGCAGGAAGCAGATATTGTTTTTGCAAAACACGATTTGGCGAAATGGTGCGAGGAAATGCAGGTGAAGTATTTCCACTACGAAAATTTTGAACAGGTTTTGAGCCGATTACAAAATTTGCATGACACTTGCAGATAATAAAATTTTGAAAACTCTCGGCGCGCTCGCCGATCAGCATAAATTTGAAGTTTATGTCGTCGGCGGCTTTGTGCGCGATTTTTTTCTGCAGCGTGACCGCCGCGAAATGGATTTTGTGGTCGTCGGCGATGGCATCAAGTTCGCCGAATTGCTCGCGAAGCATTTGCGCTTGCCGAAACCGACAGTGTATCGCAATTTCGGCACCGCGATGTTGACTTGGGATGAGATGCAACTTGAATTCGTCGGCGCGCGCAAAGAAAGTTATCGCGGCGATTCGCGCAAGCCGCAAGTCGAGCCGGCAGATTTGCCGAGCGATTTGTCACGCCGGGATTTCACCATCAACGCGATGGCGTTTGCATTGAATGCCGGGAATTTCGGCAGGCTCATCGATCCTTTTGACGGGCAAAAAGATTTGCAGGCCAAACTGCTGCGCACGCCGCTCGCGCCGGCGACGACGTTCAGCGACGATCCATTGCGCCTCCTGCGTGCGATTCGTTTCGCCACGCAACTTGATTTTAAAATCGAGGAAAATACTTTTAATGGCATGCGCGAGATGCGTGAACGGTTGCGCATTATTTCGCAGGAACGGATCACCGAGGAATTTCTCAAGATTCTCGCCGCGCCGAAGCCGTCCCTCGGCTTTCGTTTACTCGACGACGCCGGGGTTTTGGCAATTATTTTCCCCGAGTTTGTCGCGCTCAAAGGCGTGGAAGAATACAAAGGCTATTTTCACAAAGACGTTTTCAATCACACGCTGATGGTGATGGACAATCTCGCCGCCATGTCGGAAAAAGTGCCGCTGCGGCTATCCGCGGTTTTTCACGACATCGCCAAGCCGCGCACCAAAGCTTTTATTCAAGGCAAGGGTTGGTCGTTTCACGGTCATGAGGATATCGGCGCGCGGATGTTGCCGGCCATTTTTAACCGGATGCGGCTACCCACCGATTGGCTAAAATATGTGCAGAAATTGACTCGCCTGCATTTACGGCCCATTGCGCTCACCGAGGAAGAATGCACGGACTCGGCCTATCGCCGTTTACTTTTTCAAGCCGGCGAAGATTTGGAAGATTTGTTGATGCTTTGCCGCGCCGACATCACCTCCGGCAATGTAAAACGCCGCGAGCGGCACTTGGCCAATTTTGATTTTGTGGTCAAACGGCTCAATGAAGTTGAAGAAAAAGATCGCATGCGCGCGTTCCAATCGCCGGTGCGCGGTGATGAAATCATGCAAGTGTGCGGTTTGGCTCCCGGACCGCTCGTAGGCAAGCTGAAAACGGCGATTGAAGACGCGATTCTGGACGGAAAGATTCCCAACGAACATGACGCCGCGTTAACGTATTTGCTGGCGATCAAAGATGAAGTGTGTTTGTAGTGAGGCCTTCAGGCATTGAGGTTTGGTTGACTTCCCAACATTCAACGCCTGAAGGCGTAACTACGAACGAGCTACAAACAGCTACAAACTTTTTGTTCGGGAAGCAACTTTTTGCTTAATATTACGTCTTATATTTTACTTGTTGCACGTCAACATCAACTTAACCGCGAGGAGGAAAATATGTCTGAGACCATTGGCGCCGTCGCCGTGCCGCAATCAAAAGGTGCATTGGAACGGATTATCGGTATTTTTGTTTCGCCCGCCGAAACCATGCGTGATATTGTGGCGCGCCCGAATTGGCTTCTACCCTTGTTGCTGGTCGCTGTGGTTGGCTCCGTCGGCAGCATTTTCTTGAAAGACGCCATCGTACAGCAACAGATCGAGGGGATGCAAAAGAAGAACATGTCGCAAGAGCAAATCGACCAGGCACTGCCGATGATGGAAAAAATCATGACCTACACGGTGCCGCTTTTTGCGCTGATCATGACGCCGCTTTGGTATTTGATTATAGCCGGCATCGGCATACTCGTCGGCAACGTTATTTTAGGAGGCGAAACGAAATTTTCGACACTCTTCAGCGTCGCCTCTTGGAGCGGAATCATCACCATTTTAAGTTCATTGGTCAACATTCCGGTGATGGCGAGCCGGCAGTCGATGGAAAGCGCCACCAGCTTAGGCTCGTTTTTCGTGGCGGAAGAGAATAAAACATTTTTTCACCACCTGCTCGGCCAAATCGATCTGTTCGCGCTCTGGTGGGTGGCGGTTTTAGGCTTCGGTATCGCTGCGGCGTATAAGTTTTCCACGAAAAAAGCCATGACGACGGTGTTCGTCGTGTGGGCGATTTGTGCCCTCGGGGCCGCGGCTTTTAAATCGATGTTTAGTTAAAAAGTAAAGGAGTCGTTCACGTGAAACGTTTGAAAACGGTTTTGATTTTTAGCCTTGCCGTCCTGGGTCTGACGAATACTGCTTTTGCCCAAAACGGCCGGCCATTGACGCTGGACGAATGTGTTGCCACCGCCTTGCGTGACAACTCGACGCTGCGCAACGCTGAACGCCGCGCCCAAATTGCCGGCACGAATGTCATGACGACGCGCGCCAGTGTTCTGCCAACGCTCAGCGCTTCGTTGTCATCCGGGAAATTTGAACAAGGTAGCCGAACGCTTTTGGATGATGTGCCGGTTGGCATCGACCCGGTTACCGGAGAGGTGGAGTACCAACGTCGTACCATTACGCAGCCGGGATATTCGACAAATTCCAATTCGGCGCAATTGAATGCCGGGCTGCTATTATTTGATTTCGGCGCCAGTTGGAATCGCATTCGGCAGGCCAATGCCTCCGAAGACGCCAGCACCAAAACCTTTCATTCGGCTAAACAGAACACCATTTTGCAGGTGCATCAACGCTACTTCGGTTATTTAAAAGAAGTGCAGCTTCTGGGAGTTACTGAAGAGGCCGCCAAATCAAGCGAAGAGCAGTTGCGGCGCACGGAAAGCATGTATGAGATTGGCTCGGTGGCGCAAGGCGACGTGTTTCGCGCGAGCACGCAACACGGCCAGGATCGTATCAGCCTGATTACGCAAAAAAATCTGGTCAACAGCGCGCGCAATTTTCTGAATGTGGCGATGGGAAAACCGGCCGACGCCGAGCTTAATGTCGTTGATATCGAAGATGAGCCGCAGTTTCGTGATTATAATTTGGAAGAAGTCGTCAGAGTGGCGATTGAAAAGAATCCGGAATTGCAAAGCGTGCAGTTTGAAATGAAGCGCGCGCAATTGGGCAAACGCGTCGCGCGATCGGCCTTTTTACCGAGTTTTTCAATCGGTGGAAATTACAGCCGCTCGCATAATGAGTTTGACCGCGTTTATTCGGATTTCAGCAAAAACTGGTCCGGCTCAGTCGGGTTGTCGATGCGCGTCAATTTGTTCAACGGTTTTGCCGATCAAGCCAATGTTGAACGCGAGGTGTTGAATTACAATATCGCCCAGGAAGATTATGAAAATCGTCTGCGCAACCTGCGTTTGGAAGCCGAGCAGGCATTGTTGAGCTTGCAGGCATGGAAAGAGATCGCGGCGATCAACAAAGACAATCTGGTTTCGGCGCAGGAAGATTTACGGCTGGCGCAGGAGCGCTATCGCGTCGGCGCCGGCACACTGCTCGACATCATCAATGCGCAAGTGAATGTCACGCGCGCGAAATCGACGCTGGTGCGCTCGAAATACGATAGCAAAATCGCGTACGCCCAGTTGCAAGCCACGATGGGAACGCTCGGCAACTAACGCACAAAGCGCAGAGGCATGGCGCATCGCGTTTATGCACTCTCTGCGCCGGTCATTATAATCGCAGAGCGCAAAGAGCATTACACTTAGCGTAAAATTAACGCTATACTCTCTGCGCATGTTCTATGCTTAAAGAGGAAATCATGCTTATCGATGTTCGCACTCTGGTAAAAACTTATCAAATCGGCACAGTCGAAGTCAACGCGTTGCGCGGCGTCGATTTGCAGATTAAGAAAAATGAATATGTTGCCGTCATGGGGCCCTCCGGCTCCGGCAAATCGACGTTGATGAATATTCTCGGCTGTCTGGATACGCCGTCAAGCGGCGCTTATGAATTAGCCGGCGAAGTCGTCAGCCAAATGAACGATGATCAGTTGGCGGATATTCGCAACCGGCAGATCGGCTTCGTGTTTCAAACGTTCAATCTGTTGCCGCGCGCCAATGCGTTGCACAACGTCGAACTGCCGTTGATCTACGCGGGCATTCCGGCCGCCAAACGCCGCGCCATGGCGATGCAAACTTTGGAGCGCGTCGGTTTGGGCGATCGTTTTCATCACAAGCCGAACGAGCTTTCCGGCGGCCAGCGCCAGCGCGTGGCCATTGCGCGGGCGTTGATCAATAACCCCTCGATTATTTTTGCCGATGAGCCGACGGGAAATTTGGACACGACGACCGGCGATGAAATCATGCAGATTTTTGCGGAGCTGCATCAACAGGGCAACACGATTATTTTGGTGACCCACGAAGAGTATATCGCCGAACATGCGCAACGCGTCGTGCGTTTGCGCGACGGCAAAATCGAGCGCGACGAATCGGTGAAAAAGCAAGTCCATTAAAAACCGATAAAAATTTTCGCCCACAGAAAATAAAAATCCCCCTGATAATCTTGGGGGATTTTTATTTTCATCTATATTTTGAGGGCTGTCCATGGAAACATTCAGAATTTCCGGCGTTTCGACAGTGCACGCTGCAATCGAATTAAATATTCCTCCCGAGGAATCTGCTGGGCGCCAAAGAGTTGGAGAGTTGGCGTCATCATCTGCGCATCGTGTAATTCAAAATCTCGTGCCTGCAAATGTTCCACTAAATGCGCCAAGGCCACTTTGGAGGCGTAGGAGACGCGATAAAACATCGACTCTCCAAAAAAAGCTGCACCAATGGCCACACCGTATAAACCGCCGACCAATTGGGGCCGCGCGGTATCCTTCTCACTTGGCCGCGACCAAGCCTCAACGCTATGCGCGTAACCGGCTTGGTGCAGATTGATATAAGATGAAATAATTTCTTCGGAAATCCACGTCGACTCCCGGTTGGCACAGGCGCGCACGACGCGCTCAAAAGCGCAGTCAAAACGAATTTCAAAGGGGTGACGTTTTAAAATACGGCGTAAATCGCGGGGGAGATGATAATGGTGAATGTCAAGAATTGTACGCGGGTCGGCTTCGTACCAGCGAATTTCCCCATTTCC
>CAYZFF010000304.1:0-5712 GCA_964477305.1 uncultured Cytophagia bacterium | reverse complement strand
AATCCGGATACCAAAAGCTTTTTTCCTGTTTGGTTCCGGCTCGTCCGGGTTGTGTTTTATAATCATTATGCCGAAAAATTATTCTGCCCATTTGTTTTCAGTTGCGCGTGTTAAAATGATAAGCGATCTTTCTCATAAAAATTTTTTCAAAAACTTTCTCGTGCGCTCGTCGGCAGGCGAAGAGAACATTTGCTCGGAAGAGCCGCTTTCGACAATGTTGCCGCCTTCAAAAAAGACGACCTTGTCGGCGACATCGCGGGCGAAGCGCATTTCGTGCGTCACGACGATTTGCGTCATGCCTTCGTCGTCCAATTGTTTCATTACCAGCAAAACTTCATCGACGAGGCCGGGGTCGAGCGCGGAGGTCGGCTCGTCATACAACATCACCCGTGGTTCCATCGCCAGCGCCCGGGCAATCGCGGCGCGCTGTTGCTGGCCGCCGGAAAGCTGCGAGGGATAATGTTGGGTGTGCGCACCCAACCCGACTTTGCCGAGCAGGGCAAGCGCTTTACGCTTGGCCTCATCGGCCGCCACGCCTTTCACCACCATTGGCGCTTTCATGACATTTTCGAGTGCCGTGAGATGCGGAAAGAGATTGAAGCTTTGAAACACCATGCCGACGCGCTTGCGCAATTCGCGCACCTGCTCGTGAAACTGCGCCGGCAGCGGCGCATGCGCCGTGGCGCGCTCGAGGTGAATGTCGTGAATGGAAATTTTTCCCTGATCAAAAACTTCAAGACCATTCAAGCAGCGGAGGAAAGTCGACTTGCCGCAACCGGAGGGCCCAATAAGCACGGTGAGTTCCCGCGGCGCGACCTGCAAATCCACGCCTTTGATGACGGCGGTGCCGTGAAAAGATTTGTGCAAATTATTGACGGCAACAACTGCATTGTTTTTCTCCATACCGCATCGCTCGTATTCTGATTTGATTTTTTGGCAACCATAAACTTGCCCCCTTGCAACATAATAAGAACCCGGCAGGCGCCGCCGCGACAAAAATGCGCGCACATAGCGATCGACTACACGCTTTGCTCGACGCCTTCGGCACTCGATTCGCCCAGCAATTCATCCATCATTTCAAACGCATAACGCAAATGGGGAATGACGATCGAGCCGCCGATGATCAGCGCGATGTTCATGGCTTCGTGCAACTCTTCCCGCGTCGCGCCTTCGGTGACGCAGCGGTCGAGATGATAAAAAATGCAATCATTGCAGCGCAACACCATGCTGCCGACAAGCCCCATCAGCTCTTTGTATTTAACCGGAATGCTGCCTTCGAGATAGGCTTTATTGTCCAGCGCGAAAAATTTTTGAAAGTCTTTAAAGCCGCTGTTGAGAATCTTGTCGTTCATCGCCAGACGATACTTGCGGGTTTTGGTGATTTTGGATTCCATGACCAGTTCCTCGACAGATTTTAAAAAATTACCACCGGATAAAAGCCATTACAACCCAAATGCTCGCCGGCAAAATGTTTAGCGAATTATTTTGCGCTTCGATAAAATCAACTGGCGGCTTTTTATTCGGGGGGATTAATTCTAACTTTTATTGCACCATAAAACTTGCCGGGCAGCCTTCTCAAAAGCAAGCGCCGGCCTCACGGCTGCGTCGGCGGCGGGGAGGCCATGGTAATCGCCAAAATTATTCCACTGACGACCAGCCCGAGCATGAAGGTCAAATAGGAATAGCGAATGAAACGATATTTTTTGTCGTGCAGAACCCTGCCGAGCGCATACAGATCTTTGGCAAGCGATTCATAAACGAGATCGTGGTCGTTGATGACTTTCTCCAATTCGGTTTCAAAATCGGGATAATCGAGATGGGTGAAGTCGCCAAAAAAAATGACATTGAAACTGGGGTTCTTGGCTTTCATCGCGCCTTCCCGTTTGCCGGCGTATTTGGGCAAGGATGAATAAACGGCAAAAAGGATGGTGAGCAGACAGGTCAGCGCCAGCGTCATGACGGCATATTGCAACTGCGGATTGAAAATCTCTTTCACGATCAAGCTAATGATAATCGCGCAGACGGTAATAATCATATTGGCTTTTTGATCGGCCAGCGCGCTAAGCTGGATATGGTTTTGCATGACGATGCGAAACATCGTGTCGGTTGCGCGATCGACATTTTTGCTTTTCATGAAAAAATCTCTCTCTGAGTTAGTGAAGCTGTCGGACTTGGGCCGCAGGATTCTGCAAAATCGAAAACTTTCCGATTTTGCCCTATCGCGGCGAATAAACCACGATTCTTCCCGGCTTGCTCGGACTCGGCGCCTCATTGCAGATGACCAGCGTGCCATCCGCCGCTATAGCGAGGCCTTCCGGTTGCGAGTGCAAAGATTTCGGCAGGGCCGACAGGCTGAGCAAATTACCGCTGGCGTCGATTTCCACGATGGCATTGCCGCGCGCCGCCATCACGAAAAAATTTCCCGTGCGCGGATGCCGCGCGATCGCCGACGGCGCAAATTCCTTCTCTTTGATTTGCGCGATAATTTTTGCGACGGGAATAAGAAAACGCGGTTTGGGCAACAGCTTATAGGTTTTTAAGGAAAACGCGTAGACCGCTTTATGCTGCGCCGGCACAGCGCTTCTAAAATCAATTCCCGCTTCGCCTTTGCAGGCCAGCAGCAAACAATCGGTGGCCGGATCATAAACCAACCCTTCCACATCGTTGCGAATCGACAGCGGGGTTTTGAAAGTTTGAAAATCAATTTTCTCTTTATCCTTCCCTGGCAAAAAGCGCAAAATCATACCGCTACTGTTGACCATAAAAATCGTGTCTTTTTTCGTGGCGATGTCTTCAAGGTCGTCGCGATAGACGACAAGCTTCCCGAGCGAAAACCGTTGGCGAATGGCGCCGGTGTGATAATCGATTTCATAAATGATCCCCTGTTCGTCATTGTGTCCGAGCAGGCGTCCATCGTCGGTAAAAGTCAATCCTGAAGCTTCGCTCAACTCTTTGGGTAGCTTGACTGACGCCATTTTTTTATTGCCGAAATCATAGGATTTGATTTCCGGTAAATCCTGGTCGCGGGATTGCATAAGAAATAGTATGAAGAGAATAGTTAGCATAAGCGTTGGTTACGGTTGAACTTTTTTTGGGCGCCGATAGTTTAAAACAGGCGTTACAAAAATATGCACAAAATACAAAGAAAAGCAATCTTTTTCTCAGAAACTTTTGCTTGCAATTATCACCGCAAATGCTTATCTTGATCATCCTTTCGGCGGTATAGGTGTAGTAATGCCACCGGCTGGACGACGACCTGACCGGCAACAAAATCTTCAGCACGGCGATAGTTTTTAAAAGTACTAACTGCAATAGGTTTTAGCCAACTCTGTTGAGGGAGAAGTTTCAAGCCATTTGTTACTGAATTTCAATTCAGCCTTGCTTTTAATTTTTTTTCAACGGAGAGCCCATGAAGCTTTTAGGCCGCGCTGTTCCATTTTTTGTTGCGTTCGGTGCGCTGGTCAATCAATTTGCCTTTGCTCAAACCTCCACGTTTGAACCCACCTCTACGCATGATTTATCAATCAAACAGTCAGAAATTTTAACGGCGGATGATTCCGGCGGCTCTGGCCCGCGTTTTTATGAAAATTTATACGCCGGCGCCAGGATGAGCTTTACGCGCTGGGATCTGGCGAGCCTCACCACGCTCGCTTTTCTCGATCATCAGAAACCGGCGCAAGGCCTCAGATTGGCCCCGTTTGAAATGGACGAAGAAATCTCCGAAAGCCTGGCGCGAACCGACGGCAGAAAATCCCTCGGCGCCGTCAGCCCGCTGTATTATCCCGGCGTCACCGCCACTTGGCGTTTCGGCGGCATGATTCTCGCCGATGCGGTTGGCCTGCACGACTATTCTGCCGCCAGCTACGGCCGCATGTTTCGTTTTCATCAGGCGCTGTATTACACCAAAGTCGTGACGCATCTGGCGAAACGCAACATTCAACGCTACCGCCCGGACAACTCTGACACTTATTCCTTTTTCTCGGGACACACCTCAACAGCATTTGCCACTTCAACTTTTCTTTATCTCGAAGCGAATGATTTTATTGACGGCTTGGCGCAGCGCCGCGATGGGCGCCTGCCGCTGCTCTCGCCAACGGGATGGAAACGCGTTTCCTTCGGCGTGCTTTATGGTTGGGCGGGTTATGTGGGCTACTCACGCATTCACGACAAAAAACATTATCTCAGTGACGTCATTGTCGGCGCCGCCAGTGGCACGCTGGTGAGTTATTTGGTGTATCCGCGCCAGAGCAAGGGCGATAAATTACAAATGGGAATCCAGCCAAAGCGCGGCGGCTTGGCGATGGGCGTGGGAATTAAATTTTGAAGCGGGGTAAAAACTCGATATTTCCCGATCTCAATCTTCCAATTATAACGAACGAAATTTGATGGCTGCATGTGCAGCCATGTGGCCATCAAAACACTCTTTGAATTTACACCTCAGCGTTTTAATCCAACCTTCCCAATTCCCCTCGAATCTTCGCGTACCAATCCCGGATGAATTGTTTGGTCTCGGCCACGTGTTCGGTGAGCGGCTTGCTGCCGCGTGCGGTGAGGAAACGATCTGCCGCGAAAGCCGGAGTGATTTTAGCCGCCGTCTCGTCAATCTGCGCGTCAAGGCTGGCGACGGTTAATTTCTCATCCATCAATTCCAACAAAATTTGTTTGTACCGCCGGCGATACGCGGGAACCTGCAGCAGTTTCTCGCTCAATTCATTCGCGCCTTCGAGGCGACTGCGGCCTTCATAAAATTCCAGCAGGTTATCCAAATCCCACGGAATGAATTGAAATTTCCCAATCTGCGGATCGAGGTGCAAACGAAAGTTATTGAAATAACCATCCCAATTATGCAAGAGAACTGCGACAGCAAGGTAGCGCAGGTAATTTTCAACATCGAGCAACGGCTCGATGCGCGCCGGCAGATTTTCCGGCGTTGAATCATCAAGAATTTGGATGAGGCGCTCCAAATCGCCATAGAAATTTTCCCGCTCGCCTTTGCTTTCAAACCCCAAACGCACATCGTAGCCGCCGGCAAAAGAAAAATGCGCGCCGTCATAAAATCCGTTAAAGGCCTCATACAACGAACCTAAACGGCGGTTGCGCTGTTTGAGAAAATCTTCATCAATCGGCTCGATGAGATAATACAGACCCTGATATTCTCCGTTCAAATAAACGGCTGCCGGCTCTGCTGCCGGCGCCAGCAGCCCGGCCTGCCGATAGGCCGCAAAACCAAGTGCCGAGTGCAACTTCGTGGGATCGCCGTTTTGCGCGCTAATCACATATTCGCGATGGCCGCGAAAAAGCTGATCGTCGTTAAATTCAATGGTGTATGATTTTTTTAATTGTCCGAGCGAGGTTTGGCCGGAATAACGCACAAAAATTTTTCGTGACGTGCCCGCGATCTCGGCGCGTGCCGGCACCTCGCGTCGCGCATACACCATGCTGTTGAGCGTGCCGAGATGCTCGCTGGTGAGGGTAAGTTCGATTTTGGTCAGCCCAAAACTATCGGCATCCTGCGGGTCGACGATTTTACCGCAGGCAATGAGAAAGCCGGCGACGATGAAGATAAAATAAATCCGATTGATCATTTTTAAAAAATTTAAATTAGCGTTACACGAAAACGCCTAATGAAGTTTGACGATCAAGTTCGGTAATCTGGTCATTCACCTCGTCATGTCATTCCGCAGGAATCTTTTTCCAAGTGAGCAGCAAACT
>CAYZFF010000303.1:0-5731 GCA_964477305.1 uncultured Cytophagia bacterium | reverse complement strand
CATAAAACAACAGTTGCAATCCTCGAAATTTTTGTTATATTCCGAATTGAACGTACGGAAAGGTTGAGAAAAAATCATGCGAAAAGCAGCGGCGCTGTTGTTGCCGGCGATAGCATTTGTTTTGTTTATTGCCTGTTGTCGAACCACGACTAAAAAAGATAAGCAATCTCCCCAAACTATGCAAGCTCAGAAAACGGCACGTTTCGCTTGTTTGCCGGAAAATATCCGGCCGGAGCAAGTCGTTTCCTATGGCAAAGGCAACGTTACCGTCGAAGAAACTCTGGACGCGCTGCAGGCCACGTGTGAAAACGGCAAGCTGATGGATCAAAACAAAAAAGAAATCCGCTTTTTCCGCATTGCCTGTTTCGGCAACCCGCCGTATAATTACGACGAAATTCGCGAGCGGGAACGGGAAGAAATTGCGCGTCTGCAAGAAAACTACAGCGTTATTGTTATTGAATGCGATCCGATGATTCAGTGATATGCCTGAGCTCCCGGACCTCATCTACCTCGAAAAGCAGTTGTCGCCACTGCTGGCGGGGCAACGTCTCGTCGCCGTTGAAATTAGAGAGCCGATTGTGTTGCGCATGTTACTGCCCGGCGATTTCGCGAGTGCGCTGAGTGGCGCCGAATTCGCCGGCGTGCGGCGGCATGGCCCGTTTCTCGTTTTCACGCTATCGGGAGAACGGGAAATGGTGATTCACCCAATGTTGGCCGGGCGGTTGCAATGGGCGACGCCGCAAGCAAAAGTATCCGCGGCCTGTGCGCTCTCGTTTGAATGCGTCGGGCCTGATCAGACCAAACACCTCCTGCATTATCTCGACGACAAAAAAATGGGCAAAGTCTATCTCACCGGCAGCGGCCAGTACCAGTCCATTCCCAAGTTTAATGCGCAAGGCGCGGATTTGCTCTCCGTTGAGTTCACGCTGGAATATTTTAGGCAGAAAGTTAAAAAATCTCGGCAGCAAGTTCGCGTGTTGATTATGGATCAAGCTGTAGTCAGTTGTATCGGCAACGCGTATGCCGACGAAATTTTGTTCGCCGCCGGCGTGCATCCAAAAACATTTTGTTACCAACTCGACGACAATGCTATCGCGACTTTGCATCGTTGCATCATCGAGGTGATGCAGTGGGGCATTGCTGAGGTGGAAAAAGCCCGGCAACCGCTGGAAATCAAGGTTCGCGATCACCTGCGCGTGCGCAACCGCAAAGACCAGCCCTGCCCCAAGTGTGGCGCGAAAATTCGGCGCGCCGGCGTGCGCGGCTTTGACACGTTTTTTTGTCCCGCCTGTCAACCCCTCACCCGTTCACAGTTTATTGACTGGCGGAAACTCAATTCCTCACCTCATGCTTAATCGCCCGAACCTCGCAGCGTTACAAACGCTCTGGCGACAATCGCGGCGCCTCATCGTTTTTGTGATTGCCGGGTTGGTTTATTGGTTGATCGCGCGCTTGCCCGCGCCTACTGACCTCCAACCCCAAGCCATGAAAGCCGTAGCAATCTTTTCGGTTTGTATTTTTTTCTATATTACCAATGTTATTCCCCTGATGATCACCAGTCTGCTGGCCGTGATTTTGTTTCCACTCACCGGCGTGCTGGATTCCAAAACGACCTTTGCGCTGTTTGGCAACGAGGCAGTTTTTTTTATTCTCGGGGCGTTTATTTTAGCCTCGCCTTTTATGCGCTGCGGTTTATCGCGGCGTATGGCGTTGGCCGCTTTACAGCGTTTTGGCGAGTCCCCGCGCATGCTGTTGTTTGGGGTGTTGGCGCTGGCGGCCTTGTTTTCCTGTTGGATGTCTGAACATGCGGTCGCGGCCATGATGTTTCCCATTGTTCTGGAAATTGCGGATTGTTTGGGACTTTCGCCGCAAACCAGCCGTTATGGCAAAGCGATTTTTCTTTCGTTGGCCGCCGGTTGTATTATTGGCGGGATCACGACTTTCTTAGGCGGCGCGCGCGCCCCACTGGCCGTCGGCATGTTGCAGGAAGCCACCGGACAAACAATTGGATTCACGCCATGGGCCTTGGCCGCTTTGCCCACCACGCTGCTCATGCTGGGTTTCGCTTTTGGATTATATCAGTTGTTTTATCCGCCCGAAGTGATCGATATGGAAAAAGTGCGCACGATGTTGCAGCAGCGCCGGCGGGAGTTGGGAAAAATCACCGCGCGCGAAACGGGCGTGAGCATTTTGACGCTGGGCACGATCATCGCCTGGGTTATACTTGGCGAACAATTCGGCCTCGCCCAGATTGCTCTGATCGCCGTCATTATTGCGTTTGTGTTCAAACTCACCGATTGGCAGGAAGTCGAAGAGGACGTCAACTGGGGGATTTTTCTCATGTATGGCGGCGCGATTTGTCTCGGCTATGCGATGGAGAAAACCGGCGGCGCGGCATGGTTGGCGCGCCATTCTTTGGGCGCTTTTGTCGATTCGCCCACGATGTTGATTGCCGCCATCTCTTTTCTTTCCATTGCCCTGACCGAGCTTTTGAGTAATTCGGCCGTCGTCGCATTGCTCATGCCGGTGGCTTTGAGCATGGGCCAGGATCTCGGCATTGATCCACGGGTGATGACCATGGTCGTGACCATCCCCAGTGGCTTGGGTTTCATGTTCCCGATGGGAACACCCGCCACCGCCATCGCATTTTCTTCCGGTTATTTGTCAATGCGCGACACCGTCAGAACCGGCTGGATTTTATTTCTGGCCGGCTGGTTGGTTTTTAATTTATCAATCCATTTTATTTGGCCGTTGATTGGATTTTAGCCGATGTCTGCAAAAAAGAATTTACCAAAAAGTAATTCCTCGCCGCGCCGGATTATGTTGTTGCTTTCCTTCTTACGGCGCTCACCCCAATGTACTGAATTGGCCTTGCAAATGGCCGCCGAGCGCCAGGCGGAGCTGATTGTGCTGTTTGTGTTGGATGAAGACGTGATGACCAAGGTAACCAAAAAACTCACGGAAGATGGGTGGATTGGCGGCAAACCTTCCGAGCAATTTCTCGTGGCGCTGCGCCAGGAATACCGCGAACAGGCGCAAACAAAAATTCAAGAAGTGGAAAAAGCGGCCCGCCTCAAAGGCATCGCGCTGCGCTCTTTCTCGCGGGAGGGAAATTTGGTGGACGAAGCGTTGGCGTTGCTCAAACAAGAAAAAATTGATCTGGTGATTGTTACGCGGCGCAAACGCTCGCGGCTGTCGCGCTTTCTTTTTGGCTCGGCGGTCGCCGATTTAATGATGCAAGCCCCCTGTCCCATTCAGGTGATCGACGAAGAATAAAGTATAGCAGCAAAATTAGTTTTTGCGGACAAGATCTGGTTAAATTTTACAAAATAAATCCGTTGCTTTTTTAGCCGCCCGTTCGTATATTTTACGCCATGTTTTGATTCGAACGGTGTGACGCCATTAATCCTCTTTCTATTTTATACACTGCCGGTTATTGGCTGATGGCAAAGTGTCGATGGATGTGAGCCAATGCGAAGAATTCTCAAAAAGAATGGTGGTTATTTAACACCGGCGACGTTGCTGGCAAATCTCGGCATCGTCCTGTGTTTGACTGCTGCCACCACTTTGCCGCTGGAACCGGCGTGCATTGGCGAAGTCACGAGCGTAGAACTTAGAGCTGGCGCGCTGTTCCTAATTTCTGAAACGGAGCCAGAGGTTTTTTTTGAGCCGTTCCAACCTGTTTCAGAACGCGTTGGCAGGTTCGCCGCTTGTGTGCCGCAACGCCATGGCCGTCAGATGATAATCCTCTTCACTGATTATGATCACCTTCTCGCTAACACCCTGTGTTTTGACATTCCTCCCCCCGTTGGTCGCCGATCCTACTGCTAAAAACGACGCTTAAATAAGCCGAGCAGCATTTTGGGGCTGTATTCTGAAAAACGTTGTCGGGTTTTGAGTTTTTATTTTTGCTTGAATGGCTTTAGACAAGAAGCCGTTCCATTGTTTGGCAGGGAAGCTTCGCCGTTATGTTTTTATTATACATTGCGAAGAAGGAGTATTTTATGTCTGTCCGTTTCAATGACAGCCGTGACAATTTCATCATTAACCGGGCCGCCCTGGCTTCAACCACCGCGGCACAGTTGCAAAGCCTGGCCGCGCTGATTTCACCGCCGCAGCGCCAACAATTTTCCAAAAAACTTTTTGGCGGCGATGCGGCCGCTTTTGAAAACCTGCTCGCGAAATTGGAAACCGCGCCCAACTGGCGCATTGCGCATCGAGTGCTGGATCATTATTTTTACCAGCGCCAGATTAGCCCGTACACCAATGACGCCACCCGTTTTTCCGACCTGGTTTATAAACGCTATTTCCCGCTGGATTGAACCGGCATTAAAAATACGCATCAACTTTTTATCGACGGGAGTTGCGGTTGCACGCAACTCCCGTTTTATTTTGTGGTTGCTTTTCGCGGGATATTTTTTATCTTTTTCACTCCGCGATTTTTTGAATTAAACGGGTGAAATCTGGCATGCGAAGCCCATGGCCGTTGGCTTTAGCTTCGCAATAGAGAAAGATTGGATATGCTGCTAAAAATGATTGCGAATTTTGTGGGAAAAAACATAAGGCAAAATCCGGAGAACCGGCTCGGGCGCGCGCTTTTCGGCTTAATCGTCGTTGCCGGAATTTCAGGATCGGTTGTTGCCGCACCAGCGCTTGATACAAACCCTCCCGCGGTTATGACCCAAGCCGAATCTACCGCGCCAAGTGCGCATGGCGATTTAGGGCAGGTCTTGCCGCTTTGGAGCGGGATCCCCTTTGCCGCTATCTTGCTTTCGATCGCGCTGCTGCCGTTGTTTGCGCCGCAATTTTGGCATCATCATTTTGGCAAAGTGACTGCCGCCTGGGCGCTGATCTTTGCAATTCCGTTTATCTTCATTTTTCACGGTGCCGCCACGCATGAAATCCTGCACATCTTTTTAAAAGATTATATTCCTTTTATTATTTTGTTGTGGGCTTTATATACCGTTGCCGGCGGTATTTTGCTGGAAGGCACGCCGGTTGGCACGCCGATCACTAACACGATCATGCTTGCGCTTGCCACTTTTTTGGCTTCCTTTGTCGGCACCACCGGCGCCTCGATGCTGATGATTCGCCCGATGCTGCGCATGAATGAAAATCGGCGGCACAAAGTTCATATTGTCATCTTTTTTATTTTTTTAGTGAGCAATATCGGCGGCGCGCTTACGCCACTCGGCGATCCGCCGCTGTTTCTCGGCTTTTTGCACGGCGTGCCGTTTTTTTGGACGCTTCAGCTTCTTCCGGAAATGCTCATGGTTTTTGCCATTGTGCTCGGCTTGTTTTTTGTGTTCGATACCGTCATGCAAGGCCGTGAAAAAAGCACTGGCATTAAACCGGCACGCACGGGCGCAACAAAAATTCGCCTTCACGGTTTGCACAATTTGATTTTCCTCGCCGGCATCATTGGCGGCGTGTTGTTTAGCGGCCTGGTGAAACTGGGCGAGTTTAATTTTTTCGGCGTGCATTTGGCGTGGCAAGATGAAACTCGTGATCTGGTGCTCATCGGCATGGGCCTACTCAGCCTGAAATTTACTGCGAGGAAAACGCGTGACGGCAACGGTTTTACGTGGGGGCCGATCAAAGAAGTGGCGATTTTGTTTGCGGGCATTTTTATAACGATCATTCCAATGCTGGCGATGTTGAAAGCCGGCACGGACGGCGCGCTCGCGTTTATTATCGGCGCAGTGCGCGAGCCGTGGCATTATTTCTGGGC
>CAYZFF010000302.1:0-5758 GCA_964477305.1 uncultured Cytophagia bacterium | reverse complement strand
CTTGACAAAGAGCAAGATTTTCATAAATTAAATCTGTTATACGATTGGCATTCTTCGTAATTGTAACGCTATCGGAACAGCCTCCAAACTGTGATGAGAAATGGGCTTTATTTTAATATTGAATTTAGAGAGGAAGGATACTCATGCTGGTTGAATTTCGCATTATCCCGGTTGGTACCGGTGAAGAACTGAAAGAATATCTGGCTAAGATTCTGGCCGTCGTGGAAAAGAGCGAATTAGACTATCAACTTACGGCCATGGGCACGTTGCTTGAAGGCGAGTGGGAAGAAATCATGTTTGTGGTCAAAAAATGTCACGATGAAATCAAAAGGCTTTCGGAGCGTGTGGTGACGGAGATTGTCGTCGATGATCGTAAAGATATGAAGGGGCGCTTGAAAGGCAATGTATTGGAAGTGGAATATGTGTTGGGCAAAAGTTTGCAAACGGGTGGATTGACATAATGAGCAAGAGGAATTGGGCAAGTTTTAGATTGCTTTTACTAAATGGGTAACGTTTCTACGGCTAAGATTAAAATTCGTTATTCAAAAGGCGGTCAGGGTGAAGCTAAGTTCTCTTTGCGCGATATTTGAATTTGCTGCCGAGTGAAGCTAAATATGTCTGATCCGCTTATTCGCATCAAGCGATTGATTCTGGCAGGTCGCTACCGATTCACGGACAAGGCCACTATAGAACGTGAAAATGATGGCTTGAGTGAAAAGGATGTGCTCGAATCTATTATGAATGCGCAAAGAGTTTATAAAACGATCAACTCCACCAGTCCGCAGAAGAAAATAAGACGAGAAAAGCTTTATATCATTCTGAGCTTCACCTATGACGACATTTTGGTTTATACCAAAGGCAAGGTCGATCAAGAACCCGATGGTTTCGACACATTCTATGTGTTGGTCTCGTCTAAACGTTCAGTCTATGATTAAGAGTGGTGAAAATGAAAATAATTATGACGAGATGCCCAATGTGCGGCAGCTCACGCATCGTTCGGGAAATCGGTGAATTCGTCACCCACGACGGATTTCGTGTTCCCGCGATTGAATATGAGCGTTGCAAGAGCTGCAACGAGAAATTTTATGACCCGGATGCTTCGCGCGCTATTGACGAAGCTTTATCTGCTGCCGGTCGTTTGAAGAAACGGCCTAAAGTTTATACATATCAACAACCATCGGCGTCGATGGTTGTCAGTGAAGAGAATAGCCAGCAGAGGTATGGTAAACGTGGTTCTAAACGCTAAAAATTCCCTATCGCCTCCGTGACACGTTTCACGTTACACGAATACAACAGGAGTTTTCAAATGCCTTTCGATATCAATATGATCCAGCACGTTTATGCTGGGTTAAGTGAAAAAGTTGAAGCCGGCCGCAAACTCTTTGGCCGGCCGTTGACTTTGACCGAAAAAATTTTGTGCGCGCATTTCTCGGAGTTGCCCAAAGCAGCGCCGGCACGTAAAAAAACGTATGTCAATCTTTCGCCGGATCGCGTAGCGATGCAGGATGCCACAGCGCAGATGGCGCTGTTGCAATTTATGACCGCAGGTATTGCCAAAACGGCGGTGCCCAGCACGGTGCATTGTGATCATTTGATTCAAGCGAAGCTCGGCGCCAATCCGGATTTGGCCCGGGCGCGTGATGAGAATAGGGAAGTGTATGATTTTCTCGCGAGCGTTTCCAACAAATATGGCATCGGTTTTTGGAAACCGGGCGCGGGGATTATCCATCAAGTGGTGTTGGAGAATTACGCGTTTCCTGGCGGCATGATGATCGGCACCGACTCGCACACGCCGAATGCGGGCGGCCTCGGTATGATTGCGGTTGGGGTCGGCGGCGCGGATGCCGTGGATGTGATGGCCGGTATTCCGTGGGAATTGAAATGGCCGGGCATCGTCGGCGTCCATCTCAAAGGTAAAATGAACGGCTGGACCTCGGCGAAAGATGTGATTCTACGCGTTGCTGGAATTCTGACAGTGCAGGGCGGCACCAATAACATCGTCGAATACTTTGGTGACGGCGCGCGTGCAATCAGCGCTACGGGCAAGGCAACGATCACCAACATGGGCGCAGAGATCGGCGCCACGACGTCGATCTTTCCATTTGATGATCGCATGGAAACATATTTGCAGGCAACCGAGCGTGCTGAGATTGCCAAAGCCGCGCGTGCTGTGGCCGAGCATCTCATGCCCGATCCCGAAGTTTTGCAGGCGCCGGAAAAATATTATGATCGCGTGATTGAAATCGATCTCTCGACGCTCGAGCCGTATGTCAATGGCCCGCTCACGCCGGATTTGGCCCGGCCGGTTTCACAGCTCGCTGCCGATGCGAAGAAAAATGAGTATCCTGATGAAATTAAAGTTGCGCTGATTGGCAGTTGCACCAACTCATCGTATGAAGATATCGAACGCGCTACCAGCGTCGCCAAGCAAGCATTGGCCAAAGGCCTCAAAGTTAAATCGAAATTTACCATCACCCCAGGCTCGGAGCAAATTCGCGCGACAATTGAACGTGATGGCCAGTTGCAAACGCTCACTGACATTGGCGGCAAAGTGTTGGCCAACGCTTGTGGCCCGTGCATCGGCATGTGGAGTCGCGACGACATTCAGCACGGCGAACGCAACACCATTATCAATTCGTATAATCGTAATTTTGCGAAGCGCAACGACGATAATCCGAATACACTGGCTTTCGTCGCCAGCCCGGAAATTGTGACCGCGTATGCTTTGGCTGGACGTTTGAGTTTCAATCCTTTGACCGATACGTTAATAAATAGCAAAGGAGAGAAAGTCAAATTGGAGCCGCCGACCGGCGTCGAATTGCCGTCTCGCGGTTTTGATGCAGGCGATTCGGGTTATGTTGCACCCGCGCCAGACGGTGCAACAGTCCAGATACTTGTCGACCCCAAGAGTGACCGTTTGCAACTGCTCTCGCCCTTCACCAAATGGGAGGGCAAGGATTTGCTCGATATGCCCGTGCTGGTGAAAGCGAAAGGCAAATGCACGACGGATCACATTTCGCCGGCGGGCAAATGGTTGAAGTATCGCGGCCATCTCGATAACATTTCCAATAACATGTTCAGCGGCGCGATCAACGCGTTTAGCGGCGAGGCGGGTAAAGGCAAAAACATTTTCTCGGGTGAAGTTAAAACGTACGCCGAAGTGGCGCGCGCTTATAAAGCGCTGATGGCGAACGGCCAATTAGCCGGCTGGGTTGCCATCGGTGACGAAAATTACGGCGAAGGCTCGTCACGCGAACATGCCGCGATGGAGCCGCGCTGGCTCGGTGGCCGCGCGGTGATTACACGCAGCTTTGCGCGCATACACGAAACGAATTTGAAGAAGCAGGGCATGCTGCCGCTGACGTTTAAAAATCCGGCGGATTACGATTTGATTCGCGAAGACGACCGTGTGTCAATTGTCGGGCTCGCCACGTTTACGCCGGGCAAGCCGCTGAAGCTGATCATCAAACATGCCGACGGCACTGCTCATGAATGCGAACTGAATCATTCTTTCAATGAGACGGCAATTGCGTGGTTCAAGGCGGGAAGCGCGCTGAATTTGATTGGAAAAAGCGCAGCATAATCTTGGCCTTTGGTGCTCTCGCAGGTATTATCGGCGAGGGCACCTTTTGTTTTTTGACCTCTTTGTGCCAGAGGCCAATATCCTGTAAAGCATTCTATATTGTTTTCCGCGCCCGTGTCCAACGTCGCTATTAAATCAATAAGCTACATCTCAACTATTCAACAAGACCCAAGCTTGCCGAATCATTCGGCTACGCCCGTAGGGCGCTTTACCCGATGCGGAGGTTTTTTCAATGCGTGAGGACATTACTTCGGTACTGCGAGAGGATCGCGTTTTTAATCCCAGCCCGGATTTCTGCAAGAAAGCCCATGTTAATAGCCTCGAAGAATATGAGGCGATGTATAAACGCTCAATTGACGATCCCGATGGGTTTTGGAGCGAGCAAGCGGAAAAATTACATTGGTTTAAAAAATGGGATAAAGTACTCGAATGGAACGAGCCATTTGCCCAATGGTTCGTCGGCGCAAAGACCAATATTTCTTACAATTGTTTGGATCGCCATCTCAACACGTGGCGTAAAAATAAAGCGGCGATTATTTGGGAAGGCGAGCCGGGCGACACCCGGGTTTTGACCTACCAGGATTTGCACCGCGAAGTTTGCAAGTTTGCCAACGTGCTCAAATCGCTCGAGGTGAAAGCCGGTGATCGCATCATCATTTATATGCCGCAAATTCCAGAAGCGGCGATTGCGATGTTGGCGTGTGCGCGAATTGGCGCGACGCATTCGGTGGTGTTCGGCGGTTTCAGCGCCGAGGCGTTGAAAGATCGCATCAATGATTCGCAAGCCTCGATGGTCATTACGGCCGATGGTGGCTATCGCCGCGGCAATGTGGTCGAATTGAAAAAAGCTGTAGACGAAGGGCTGAAACAAACCCCATCGATTCAGAACGTGGTGGTCGTACAACGTACCGGGCAAAAAGTTGCGATGGAACCGGGCCGTGACCACTGGTATCATGAGCTAATGGCTGCCGCTTCGCCGGTTTGTGAAGCAACCCAACTTGAGGCGGAGCATCCGCTTTTTATTCTCTACACTTCCGGCACCACCGGCAAGCCCAAAGGGATTTTGCACACGACGGGCGGCTATATGGTCGGCACTTATCTCACTTCGCGCCTCGTGTTTGATTTGAAGGATGAAGACACTTATTGGTGCACCGCGGATATCGGTTGGGTAACGGGACATTCGTACATTGTATACGGCCCGTTGGCGAATGGCGCCACGTCGGTGATGTATGAAGGCGCGCCCAATTTTCCGGAGCCGGATCGTTTTTGGTCAATCATCGAAAAGTATCGGATCAACATTTTTTACACGGCGCCGACAGCAATTCGCGCGTTTGTGAAGTGGGGCGAGCAATGGCCGCGCAAGCACGATCTTTCTTCATTGCGCTTGCTCGGCACCGTCGGTGAGCCGATCAACCCCGAGGCGTGGATGTGGTATTTCAAAATCATTGGCCGCGGCCGCTGCCCGATTGTCGATACGTGGTGGCAGACCGAAACCGGGGCGATGATGATCACGCCGCTGCCCGGCGCGATTCCGGCCAAGCCGGGTTCGGGAACGCGCCCGTTCTTCGGCGTGCTGCCGGAAATTGTTTCGAAAGACGGCAAACCGGTTCCCGACAACACCGGCGGTTTTCTGATTATCAAAAAACCGTGGCCGTCGATGCTGCGTACGATTTACGGTGATGCCGAGCGATACAAAAAACAATATTGGAGCGAAATTCCCGGCGCGTATTTTACCGGCGACGGCGCGCGCCGTGATGAAGACGGTTACTACTGGATTATGGGTCGAATCGACGATGTCGTAAATGTAGCGGGCCATCGTCTCGGCACCATGGAGGTGGAATCTGCGCTCGTGAGTCATCCAGCGGTGGCTGAAGCGGCGGTGGTGGCGCGCCCGGATGAATTGAAAGGCCAAGCGCTGGCGGCTTTTGTTACGTTACAAACCGGTCAGCCCGCCTCGGAAGATTTGCGTAAAGATTTGCGCGAACATGTTGCGAAGGAAATCGGCGCAATTGCGAAACCGGACGATATTCGCTTCACTGATGCGTTGCCGAAAACCCGTAGCGGCAAAATCATGCGACGGTTGTTGCGTGATATCGCTGCCGGCCGTGAAACCCTTGGCGATACGACGACATTGGAAGATTATACGGTGTTGGCGCGATTGCGCGAGGAAGAAGA
>CAYZFF010000301.1:0-5781 GCA_964477305.1 uncultured Cytophagia bacterium | reverse complement strand
GTACAGAAAAGTGCCCTTGTAACAAAGGGGCTTGCATAACCGTTTCTAAGCATGAGCGAAGCAATGAGGTTTCGCCCGCAGGTATTTTTAGCAATGGATTCCTTGCTGTTCAAATGACAGCTTATTCAGGCAGACAAAAATACTCTAAATTTAAATCGGTGAAGAGGGAAAATGTTGAAATCAATTCGAATTTTATTAACAGGGCTGCTTCTCTATCCTTTTATTATTTACAGCCAAACGGCTCCCGGCGAGGCCAGCCAGCCGACTATGTCTTTCGAGGAATATGACCCGCGCTCGGCGTTGGTGGTGCCGGTGCATCCGGTGACGCGCGCGAAGTATCCGTTCATCGACGTGCACAACCATCAAAACAGCATGGCGCCGGAGAATTTGCAAAAGCTCGTCGCCGACATGGACAAGCTCAACATGGCGGTGATGGTGAATCTCAGCGGCAGAGGATTTAAACGCACGCAAAATCCGGACGGCACCACAACGTTTGGATTGAACGACAGCGAATATCTCAAAAAAAGCGTTGAGAATGCAAACGCTGTCGCGCCGGGCCGATTCGTTGTTTTCACCAATGTCGATTTTAACCGCATCGGCGAACCCGGTTGGACCGAAAAAGCCGTGCAGGAACTTGAACAAGATGTGAAGAATGGCGCCGCCGGTTTAAAAATTTATAAAAGCCTCGGGCTTGAAGTTAAAGACGCGAGCGGCAAACGCGTGCCGGTCGATGATCCGCGTCTCGATCCGATCTGGGCGAAATGCGGCGAGCTGAAAATTCCTGTGCTGATTCACACCGGCGATCCGGCCTCGTTCTGGCTGCCGCAGGATAAAAACAACGAGCGCTGGCTGGAACTGAAACAATTTCCCGACCGTAATCGCTTCGGCAAAGAGCCGTCGTGGGAACAGGTGATGAACGAGCAATTCAACGTGTTTCGACGGCATCCGAAGACCCATTTTATTAGCGCCCACATGGCGTGGATGGCGAGTGATCTCGCGCGGCTCGGAAAATTACTCGACGAAATTCCCAACATGTCCACCGAGATCGGCGCAATTATTTACGATCCGGGCCGGCAGCCGCGCTTCGCGCGCGCCTGGTTCACGAAATATCAGGACCGCATTTTGTTCGGCAAAGATATCTGGGCGCCGGAGGAATATTATTGCTATTTCCGCGTGTTGGAAACCGCCGATGAGTATTTCGATTATTATCGCAAGCGCCACGCCTTTTGGAAATTGTACGGTCTCGAATTGCCGGATGACGTGCTGAAAAAACTGTATTACCAAAACGCGTTGAAAATTCTGCCGGGGCTGGACAAAGCGAAGTTTCCCCAATAGCTCAAATACTTCGGAACTGGTATCAAAATCAATTCCCACTGCTGATTATCCGGCAGTGGGAATTTTTACGTACAGGCTTGCAAACCTTTCGCGCGATGCGCTTGTCCAATCCACTAAAACATTGATTGCCACTCCCGAGGAGGATATGATGCGTGCAATACGCGTGCTGAGTGTTTTCTTGCTCTGGCTGTCTGCAACCTCTGCGTTAGCGCAAGAGGCAAAAAAATTATCCGCGCAGGCAAACGACGCCTATAATCAAAAAGATTACGCGAAGAGCGCGGAACTTTATGCCGCAGCCATCGAACGCGGCGATGATGACCCCGGCACATTTTATAATGCGGCTTGCTCTTTTGCTTTGAGCCAGCAAAGCGAGAAGGCGTTTCACTATTTGGAAAAAGCCATTGTCCAGGGTTGGAGCAACGCCGAGCATTTGCAGAAAGATTCCGATTTGAACGGCTTGCACGCTGATGCGCGCTGGCCCAAACTCGTGGAGAAATGCGCGAACAATCTTAAAACGCACGAGGCGTTTTGGAACAACCCGGCGCTGGAAACCGCTTATCGCGAAAACCTCAGCGATGATGAAAAAGTGGCCGGCCTCTCCAAATTGTGGTCCGAAGCCAAATACAATTTCGCCTATTTCCACGCCGTGCCGCAATTGGATTGGGACGCCGCGTATTTGGCTTATTTGCCGCGCGTCCGGCAAACCCGTTCGACGCTGGAATACTATCGCGTGCTGATGGAATTTTACGCAAAGCTGCAAGACGGACACACCAATGTTGCACCGCCCGCCGAGCTGGTGAATGCCATGTATGCACGGCCGGCCATTCGCCCGCGCTTAATCGAAGATAAAATTCTTGTCCTCGACGTTTGGGATGAACAGTTGCGGCGCAACGGCATTGCGCCCGGGCAGGAGTTGCTCGAAATTGACGGCATTCCCGTCAAGCCATACGCCGCGGAAAGAATTCGGCCCTATCAATGCGCTTCGACGCCGCAAGATCTCGACGTGCGAACTTACGAATATGCTTTGTTCTGGGGCGCAGCCCCAGACTCCGTTCGATTAACGCTCAAAGATAAGAACGGCAAAACTCTCAAAAAAATCCTGCCCCGCTTGACGCGCGAGGAGCGCAATAAACTCATCCCGCCACGCCCGCCGTTTGAATTCAAGCTGTTGCCGAACAACGTCGCTTACGTGGCGCTCAATACGTTTCAAGACAATCAAGCCGCCGAACAATTTGAAGCCAACTTTGCGGTGATCGCCAAATCTGCAGCGTTGATTATTGATGTTCGCGAAAACGGCGGCGGCAACAGCAATGTGGGTTATCGGGTTTTGCAAACGCTCACCGATAAATCATTCAGAACCTCGCGCTGGCAAACACGCGACTATCGCCCGGCCTTGCGGGCGTGGGGGCGATTAGAAGGAACGTATGGCAACGAATTCGACGAAATACCGCCGCATGGAACGTGGCTGTACTCAAAACCCGTTATTGTGTTGACGAGTCCGCGGACTTATTCGGCAGCAGAAGATTTTTGCGTCGCCTTTGATGTCATGGCCCGCGGCGTGATGATGGGTGAGCCGACCGGCGGCAGCACCGGCCAGCCGCTCTTTTTCAAATTGCCGGGCGGCGGCAATGCCCGCGTCTGCACCAAACGCGATACTTATCCGGACGGTCGCGTCTTTGTCGGCGTCGGCATTCAGCCGAACAAGCTGGTGCATCCCACTGTTGATGATTTTCGCGCCGGCCGCGATACGGTGCTCGAAGCGGCGCTGGCCCAACTCAAGGTGATGGCCGCAAAATAATCCGAGCGTGGCTATGCGCCATGCCCGTTGCGCTTTGCAAAAGTAACCTCGGACTTCACTATGCTCAAAAGTTATCTCCTGATCGCTTGGCGGAATTTTCGCAAACACAAATCGTTCTCGCTCATCAATGTCGCCGGACTGGCGGTCGGCATGGCGTGTTTTATTTTGATCATGCTTTACGTGCAATACGAATTGAGCTTTGACCGCTATCACGCCAACGCCAAGCGCATTTATCGCGTCGTCGCGCAGCAACCGGGCAATGTTTTTCTCGGCACCGATCACTTTGCCGTCACGCAGGCGATTCTCGGCCCGACGCTGAAACAGGAATTTCCCGAAGTGGTGGAAAGCACAACGCTGGATGATTTCAACAATGTTCTTTTCAATGTCGGCGACAAGCGCTTCTATGAAAACGGGATTTTTTTAGCCGACCCCGGCGTCCTTAAAATTTTTACTTTCCCGCTGTTGCAAGGCGATCCGCTGACGGCGCTGTCCGAGCCGTTCACCATCGTGCTTTCCGAAACGATGGCGCAAAAGTATTTTGGCGCGGAAAATCCGATGGGCAAAATTATGCGCTATCAGGATCGCCATGATCTCAAAGTGACCGGGGTGATGAAAAACGTGCCGAAAAATTCGCATTTCCTCCCGAACGCCCTGCTCTCGTTCAAAACCGAAATGGCCATCAGCACGGATAAAAACCGGTTCACCTCATGGGGCAACAGTTCGTATTGCAATTATATTCTCGGTGCGCCGGGCTTTGACGCGAAGGCCTTTGACGCCAAATTGGCCGGCATCGTGAAGAAATATCACACCGAAGATTGGCGCGACAAAGACCGGAGGCATCGGTATTACCTGCAACCCTTGACCGACATTCATCTTTATTCTCATATTAATTTTGATATGGGACAAAACAACGATATTCGTTATATCTACTTGCTGGCGGGTCTGGCAATCGTCATCATGTTGACGGCGTGCATCAATTACATGAATCTGGCGACGGCGCGCTCGGCCTTGCGCGCGAAAGAAGTTGGAATGCGCAAAACCGTCGGAGCGAGCCGCTGGCAATTGCTCAAACAATTTATCGGCGAATCCATGCTGTTGACGATTGCCGCGGCATTGATTGCATTGCTCGTGGTGGAGTTGTTTCTGCCGGTTTTCTCCAATTTGGTGGACCGCGAGTTGACATTCTCGTTGCTGCTGCAAGGCAAGATGCTTGCCGGCGTCGTGCTGGCAATTTTCGGCGTCGGCATTGTCGCCGGCAGCTACCCCGCGTTTTTTCTCGCGGCGTTTCAACCGGTCAAAGTTTTGAAAGGCGAAATTCGCGACAGCGGGCGCTCGCGGCTGCGCAGCGCCTTGGTGGTGTTTCAGTTTGCGGCTTCCGTGGGTTTGATCATCTGCACCGCCACCGTGCAGAAACAAATGCACTACATCAAAAGCAAGAAATTGGGCTACAACCGCGAGCAAGTCTTGGTGATGCGCATGCGCGACCGCGAAGCGCGCAAAAATTTTGGTTTGATCAAAAACGAGTTGCTGCAAAACCCGAATTTTCTCAAAGTCACCTGCTCCGGTCATTTGCCGACCAACATCGGCTCGCAATCCGGCCTCGGCTGGACCGAGCGCGGCGGGCAACCCGCGCTGCAAGCTTACAACACGCCGGTGGATTATGATTTTCTTGAGACTTTTGAAATCGAATTGGTGGAGGGACGAAATTTTTCGCGCGAATTCTCGACCGACTCGACGCAGGCCTATATTATTAATGAAAAGCTGCGCGAGATGCTCGGCTGGACTTCTGCGGTGGGACAGGCGTTTGGCAGCGGCGACGAGGCCGACGGCAAAGTGATTGGCGTGATGAAAGATTTTCATATGCATTCTTTGCGGCAGGAAATTCAGCCGCTGTTTATCCGTTTGAATAGCAACTGGGGCACCACCGTCTCCGCCCGCATTCGCGCCGAAAATATTCCGGCTTCGATTGAGCATCTGCGCAGCGTTTGGCAAAAATATTCGCCGAATTATCCCTTTGAACATTTCTTTTTGGACGACGAATTCAATCGCATGTACAAGACTGAAGAAAAACTCAGCGCGATTTTTGGTTACTTTACCTTTCTCTCGATTTTTATTGCCTGCCTCGGCCTGTTCGGGCTGGCCTCCTTCACCGCCGAACGCAAAACCAAAGAAATCGGCATTCGAAAAGTGTTGGGGGCGTCGCTGGCACAATTGTTTTTGCTGCTCTCCAAAGATTTTGTCAAATTGATTCTGCTGGCGAATCTCGTCGCGTGGCCGCTGGTGTGGTACGGCATGAATGAATGGCTGCAAGGTTTTGCCTATCGCACCGCGTTGAGCGGGTTCATTTTCCTCGCCACTGCGGCCGCGGCGCTGCTGATTGCCCTCATCACCGTCAGTTTTCAAACCCTCAAAGCCGCGCTGTCGAACCCGATTGAATCTCTTCGCTACGAATAATGCGAAGAGGTGAAATCCCGTTTTCGCGGGATTGAGTCGCTGCGCTACGAGTGACAAAACGTAAAACGCAAGGCGAATGGCATTATGCCTTGCCAACCCTCAGTGAGCGCACCGCCTGGGCCATTTAGAGTGCCCGGGCTGTTAGGCGTTAACACCATCAAACTCAGAATAAAATTCTGAAAGTTATTTGGCCG
>CAYZFF010000300.1:0-5795 GCA_964477305.1 uncultured Cytophagia bacterium | reverse complement strand
ATCCCTTGCCTTGATCCGTAATTTTGATTTCAGCTTTGTCTTCAAGAAATTTCGCTTCGACTTTAACGAGTTTTTTGGGGTCGAAACCGTTGCCATGTTCCATCGCATTGGTTAAAGCTTCGACGAGAGCGACTTTAATATTAAGTTCTTCCACGGTGATGATGCCAAAACGAACCAGCGTTTCGGTGAGATGGGCGGCGGCGCCGGTGATATAATCCAACGTGCTCGGCAAGCTAAATTGAATGGTTTGTTTCAAATCCGGCAGGGCGCGCGATAGCGTCACCGGCTCGTTTTGCAGCGCGAGGATTTTGCGCAGCGCGCCCAGCGCTTGCCGCGGCTCAAAATTAGCCGGAATAAAATGAAACGCCCCGGCTTTGAGCGCGCCGACGGCCTCGGTCATGCCATGCTCTTCCGCTAAAATCACGATCGGCAAAAACGGAAAACGATTGCGCGTGATCGCGACCATTTGCGGCGCCGGCATATCGGGCAACGGCACCTCCAGCAGCAATGCATCAAAAAAACGCGACTGCAAAAAACTCAGCGCCGCTTGTGCGGAGGCCAGCACATCCAACTCGATACTATTTTCAGAAAGAATTTTATATAACCGCCCCGACCAGGCGTTGCGGCTATCGACAAGCAAAAGCCGGGCTTTCGGCGCATTCGGTGTCTTTATTCCAGCGTTCGGATTCAGGTTGTGCACGGTTTCACCGGCCATCATCATTCGCCTTGATTAATTGATTCACCTCTATCACGCCTTTATCCCCAAAAATCGCAACACCAATTCTTCCCCATTATGATCGAGCCTCGACATTATGCCAACACTTCATACAGCGGCATCGCCTGATTCCGCCGCGGTGATAATTCGCTTTCAACCACAGGAATTTTATGCCCGCAACTCGGGCAGCAGCCCTCGCGCAAATTGATCTCGTTCACGACATGCCAATTGCGCCGAATGAGCAGCGTTTGGCATTTAGGGCAATAGGTGTTGTTACCGGCCTCGGTTTGCACGTTTCCCACATACACGTAATGCAGGCCTAAATCCATCGCCCACAGCCGCGCTTCTTCGAGAATCTTTTCAGAAGTCCGTGGCAAATGCCTCAGCTTGAAATCCGGATGAAATGCTGTAAAATGCAACGGCACTTCCGGCCCCAGGTTGTCGAGAATCCAATGGCACAAGTCGCGAATCTCTTCCGGCGCATCGTTGAGTGTTGGGATGATCAGATTGGTGATTTCGAACCATGTCGTGCCGCGGCGTTTGAGTTCTTTTAAGGTTTCCAAAACCGGCGCCAAATGCGCGAGGCAAGTCTTACGATAAAAATTTTCGGTGAAGCCTTTAAGGTCGACATTGGCGGCATCCATCTGATCAAAAAATGCCGGCAGGGCTTCCGGCGTGATATAGCCGGCGGTGACGGCAACTGTTTTGAGGCCATACGCATGCGCGAGTTTGGCGAGATCAATCGCATATTCCGCCCAAATGATCGGATCATTGTAAGTGAACGCAAGACTCGCGCAATCATGTTGCAACGCTTCCGCGACGGCATGTTCGGGCGTAAATTGATAAGCGCGTTCGTGATCGTACCGGGCTTTGGAAATGTCCCAATTCTGGCAGAATTTGCAACCGAGGTTGCAGCCGGCCGTGCCAATCGACAGAATGCGCGTGCCGGGTAGATAATGCGCGAGGGGCTTTTTTTCAATGGGGTCGATATGGACGGCGTAAGGATTTGCGTAGGCCAGCGCATAAAGCGCGCCGCCTTCATTTTTGCGGACAAAACAAAATCCGGTCTGGCCGTCGCCGATTTCACAATAACGCGGGCATAAATGGCACAACACTTTATTGTTCGCGACGCGACGATAAAACCTGGCTTCCACCATGACCAAACCTGTGTTTATCCTTTCTGAAAGAAAAAGTACGTAAAAAACAAAGAAAAATCAAGGGAGAAATACCTTGATTCTATAATCACGATTTCCTATAATGGAATAGTAACGGTTGAAATGAAGCCAATAAATTTATGCATCGCTCGGGCATCATTACATTACTGACGGATTTTGGGTTGGCGGATGGTTACGTGGCCGCCATGAAAGGGGTGATGCTCAACGTGCATACAAACGCGCAGTTAATTGATGTCAGTCATGAGGTAGAGCCGCAGAATGTTGGGGCCGGCGCGTTTCTGCTGCAAGCGCATTATCGCTATTTTCCCGCCGGCACGGTTCATTTAGCCGTTGTCGATCCGGGCGTTGGCAGTGCTCGCGCGGCGCTGGCGTGTCAGGCGAATGGACATTATTTTGTGGCTCCGGACAATGGCCTATTGGATTTCTGTCTGGACTGCCCTGATCTGCAAGCCGTATGGTTGACGCAAAAAAAATTCTGGCGCCATACTATTTCGTCCACCTTTCATGGCCGCGATATTTTTGCGCCGGTCGCCGCCCATTTGGCTCGCGGTGAGTCCCTGTCGCAGTTCGGTGAGCCGTTTCGATTGCAACGAAGATTAGCGGTGCTGCCAGTACAAATCACTGGAAAGACGCTGAACGGGCAGGTGGTGTATATTGACCGTTTTGGCAATTTGGTTTCCAACATTTCGGCGCAACGCTTACAGGAATTTTCACAGGATCAACCGATCACGGTTATGCTGGATGGACATTTAATCGGCGGCCTGTGTAAAACGTATGCCGATGTCCCACCTCACTCACCTCTAACTCTGCTCGGCAGCTTTGGTTTTCTTGAAATCGGCGTCAACCTTGGCAATGCGCAAGCGCATTTTGCCGCCCGTGCTGGTGCGCCGATCACCATCCGGCGCGGTCAAATGATTTAATTGAAAACGGAAAATGTCTGATAGAAATTTTGAGCCTTTGGATAACCTCGAGCCGCGCGAAATCGAACCGCAAGCGCCGTGGTTGGCGCGCGTCCTGCGTCCCGATCTTCCGGTGTTAAATTTAGTTCTGTTTTTCTTAACCTGCATTTCCACCTTTTTTCAAGGCTATTCGACCTCACCCACGGGAAGCTTTGCGGATGGGCTGTGGTATAGCGGCGGCATCATCACCATTTTATTGTTTCACGAAATGGGCCACTATTTAATGTGCCGGCGCCACGGCGTCCGCGCGACGCTGCCGTTTTTTATCCCCCTGCCGATTCTTTCGCCGTTCGGCACGATGGGGGCGGTCATTCGCATGGATTCACGCATGCCCGATCGCCGCGCGCTATTTGATATCGGTGTTGCCGGCCCGCTCGCCGGCTTAGCCGTGGCCATTCCGGCCATCTATTTTGGCGTGCAAATGTCAGTGGTCGACAAGATTGCTGCGGCGGGAGATTCATCGATGACCCTGGGCGAATCACTATTGTTTAAATGGCTCAGTTTTTTAGCCATTGGGCCGCTACAAGAGGGACAGGATATTTTTCTGCATCCGCTGGCATATGCCGGCTGGGCGGGGCTTTTCGTCACCGCCTTGAATCTGCTGCCGGTCGGGCAGCTTGATGGCGGCCATATTCTTTATGCCCTGTTGGGCGAACGCAGTGTGTTCATTGGCCGCGTCGCCTTGGCGCTCTTCGCGCTAATGGGCATCGTGGTCTTTCCATTCTTTCCCGGTTGGTTTCCGTTCATTCTGCTTCTAATCTGGTTCGGTTATCGCCATCCGCCGACCGCGGATTATTTTACTCCGCTGGATTCGAAACGGCGGCTGCTGGCCTACTTCGCGTTCGTCATTTTCATCATATCTTTTACGCCAATTCCATTTTATATCTAAATGGAACAAGTTGAGAAAAAATTTACGATTGTCGGCATCGGCGAAGTGTTGTGGGATATTTATCGCGATCGCCGGCATCTCGGCGGCGCCCCCGCCAATTTTGCCATTCATGCGACGCAGGCCGGCGATCACGGCGTTTTGGTTTCTCGCGTCGGTAATGATGGCATGGGCCGCGAGATGCTTGCGGCGTTGCGGCAGCGCCAGCTTCCCCTTGAATTTTTGCAGAACGATGAAAAAAAAGGCACTGGTACCGTGATGGTAACGCTTGATGTTAGAGGCGTGCCAAGTTTCCGTTGTTCGCGCGACGTGGCGTTTGATTATTTGCAAAACGTCCCGGAACTGGAAAGTTTAGCGCAACGCACCGACGCCGTCTTGTTCGGCACCCTGGCGCAGCGTTCGCCGATGACGCGTAAAACCATTTTAGCTTTTTTGCATGCGGCAAAAAATGCCGTGCGTTTATTTGATATCAATTCGCGGGCGAGCGTGGCGGAATTACAAACCATCGTGCCGGAGTCGCTGGCACTGGCGAATGCGGTAAAAATGAATCAGGACGAAATGAAATTATTGCAAATGCTCTTGCATCGTGAGCATGATTCTCCGCAAAAATTCATTGACTATCTCATTAAAAAATTTTCACTCAAAATCGTTGCCGTAACTTACGGCGAAAATGGTTGTGAAGTTTTTGACGGCGCCAACGCGGTCAAAATCGCAGGATTGCCGGTGCGGGCCGTTGATACCACCGGCGCCGGCGATGCGTTTGCCGCCGGATTGCTGCACCAATTCCTACGGGGCGCGCCCTTGCGCGAATGTGCCGAATATGCCAATCTGCTCGGCGCTTTTCTTTGCACGCAAAGCGGCGCGACGCCCATTTTCAATCAACCAACCATCGAAGCTTTTCGCGAGTCGTTATAACGCAACTCAAGTTGCAGTCTAAAAAATTTCAAAATCGAGGACGCCATGCCTTTGCAATTGCCCGAACGTTACGCTTTAGCGCATACCCCGACGCCAATTGAAAAGCTCGCGCGGCTGTCGCAGCTTTTCGGCGGCCCGGAGATTTATATCAAACGCGACGATCTTACCGGCATCGGCAAAACCGGCAATAAAGTGCGCAAGTTAGAATTTCTTATTGCCGAGGCTTTGCGCGAAGGCGCGCAACTTCTAATTACCTGCGGCGGCGTGCAATCAAATCACGCACGCGCCACCGCGTTAACCGCCGCCAAAGTCGGTCTTAAAAGCCATTTGGTGTTGCGCAATTCCGCCGGCAGCGATATTGACGGCAATTTATTTATCGACCGGCTGGTGGGCGCAGAAGTGGAATTTATCACGCCGCAGCAATATGAGCAAGTGGATGACATCATGCACCGCCTCGCTGAAAATTATGCCAGCAAAGGCCTCAAAGCCTTTGTCATCCCCGAGGGTGGCTCGATTGCGCTCGGCGCGCTCGGTTATGTTCACGCCATTGACGAAGTGCGCCGGCAAATGGAAGCACAGCAGGTCGAATTTGATCATATGATTTCCGCCGTCGGCTCCGGCGGCACGATGGCGGGCATGTTGTTGGGTAAAAGTTCGTACCATTTGAAAGCGCAAATTCACGGCATCAATGTTTGCGACGACGCGCCGTATTTTCAAGAGCGTATCAGCAACATCATTCGCGAGGCCAAAAGAAAATACGGCTTCGATTTGAATTTGCCCAAAAAAGAGATCAATATTATTGATGGCTACATCGGCAAAGGTTACGGTTTGAACCGGCAGGAAGAAATCGAGCTGATCAAACTCGTGGCGCAAACGGAAGGCATTATTTTAGATCCGGTTTACACCGCCAAAGCGATGTTCGGCCTCAAAGATCAAATTCGCAAAGGCCGCTTCACCAAATCGGAAAAAGTTTTGTTTTGGCACACCGGCGGAATTTTTGGGTTGTTTGCGAAGCGCGGGTTGTTTTTTTAAATTGCACATCATCGCCAACATAACAAAAGCCCCAAGGATTTTCCCCTGGGGCTTTTGTTTTACAGCGTTTTTCGAATGAATGAAGATGTCATTCCGAGAAGCGAAGCGCCGAG
>CAYZFF010000299.1:2629-5826 GCA_964477305.1 uncultured Cytophagia bacterium | reverse complement strand
GTTATCTGAAGTTCGGCTACATCTATTGATCTATTTTGCTTCGACGCGGTTGTATTTGTTTTGCAATTTGGCAAAAAAGTAAGATTGACACGCAGACCTTAGTTAACCATCTTTTGAGCCATAACGAAAACATGGTGCAGGCGATGTTGTAAAATTCGTTTGCAATCATTGGACAATATCAACCCACTGGAGGTTCACCGTGAAGGAATATCCGACCGACAAGATTCGTAACGTAGGGCTGGTAGGACATGCGGCGGCCGGCAAGACAACGCTCGCGGAAGCGATGTTGTTGTCCGCCGGCGAGATTAGCCGCATGGGTTCTGTAGATGAAGGCACCACCGCTTCCGATTATCACCGCGATGAAATCGAGCGCAAAAACTCCATCACCGCTTCGATTCTGCATTGCAACTGGAAAGACCACAAAATCAATCTCATCGACATGCCGGGTTATGCAGATTTTGTCGGCGAGGTGCGTGCCGGTTTGCGCGCGGTGGATATCGCGCTGTTCGTCCTCAACGCGCAAACCGGCGTCGAAGTCGGCACTGAAACCGCATGGCAAACTGCGACCGACCACAAATTGGCGCGCCTGCTATTTGTAAACCGGCTGGACAAAGAGAACGTTGATTTTGACAAGGTTTTGACCAGCGCCCGCAGCCGTTTTGGCGACAGCGTTTTTCCAATTACCTTTCCGGTGAGCGCGACGGGAGTGGTGGATATTCTGCGGATGAAACTGATTACTTTTGACGCCGCCGGCAAAATGACGTTCGCCGAGATTCCGGCGGCATGGCAGGGCAAAGCCAACGACTGGCGCAACCAGCTCACCGAGCGTGCCGTTGAGGCGAATGATAAATTGATGGAAAAATATTTGGAAGCCGGCGAGTTGAGCGCGGAGGAGTTTTTGCAATGTGTGCGCGAAGGGTTTAGTCAAGGCAATCTGTTTCCGCTGCTTTGCGGCGTCGCGCCGAAAATGATGGGCGTGCAAGCCCTGTTGGATTTTATTGTTGACTACGGGCCGGCGCCGGATTTTCGCGGCGAGATCGAAGGCCGCTCCGCCGGCGGCCAGGCGCTCAAACGCCGGATGACGGATGATGCGCAATTCTCCGCGCTCGTGTTCAAAACCATCTCCGAAGCGCATCTCGGCGAGCTTTCGTTCTTTCGCGTGTTCAGCGGCAAGATGACGCCCAACACCGAAGTCTACAATGCCAATCGCCAGGCCGTGGAAAAGGTTGGCCAACTTTTTGTGATGAACGGCAAAAACCGCAAAGATGTGGCGCATTTTCATGCCGGCGATATCGGCGCGTTAGTAAAATTAAAAAACACCCACACCAGCAACACCCTTTGCGATAAACGCGAGCCGATCATCATCCCCGAAATCAAATTCCCCGAAGCCTTAATGACGATTGCCGTCGAGCCGAAAGCCAAAGGCGATGAAGACAAACTCTCCGTCGGCCTGCACGCGTTGCACGAAGAAGATCCGACTTTCATCATGCGCGTTGATTCGGAGCTGAAACAAATTTTGCTCTCCGGCCAAAGCGAGCTGCATCTCAGCCTCATCGTCAAGCGTTTAAAAGAAAAACACCACGTCGACGTCAACATGGTCGAAGCGCGGATTCCGTATCGCGAAACTATTCGCGGCCACGCGCGGGAATTTTACCGCCACAAAAAACAAACCGGCGGCGCCGGCCAGTTCGGCGAAGTGCATTTCCACATGGAAGCCTATCGCGAGGGCGCGCCGTACCCGGATGATTTGACCATTCGCGACTCCGATCTCACCGACCTGCCGTGGGGCGGCAAATTGGAATTTGTCAGCGCCATCGTCGGTGGCGTGATCGATGCGCGTTTTGTGCCGGCGGTGAAAAAAGGCATTATGGAAATTATGGAAGGCGGCGTCGTCGCCGGTTATCCGGTAACCGACGTGCGCGTGATTCTGCACGACGGCAAAATGCACGCGGTGGACTCAAACGAAAACGCTTTCAAAACCGCGGGGCGCATGTGTTTCCGCGAGTGTTTCCTAAAAGCCAAGCCGGGCATTCGCGAGCCGATCGTCGAAGTTGAAGTGACCGTGCCGGATGAATACATGGGCGACGTCATGGGCGACATGTCCGGGCATCGCGGCAAAATTCTGGGCGTCGAAGCGAGCGGCCACAATCAAATTGTCAAAGCGCTGGTGCCGTCAAAAGAAATGGCCAAATATTCCACCAAGCTGCGCTCGATGACACATGGCCGCGGCATTTATCGGCAGAAATTTTCCCATTACGAAGAGGTGCCGAAAGACCAGGCCGACAAATTGATCAAAACCTACGAAGAAGCGAGGGCGAAGGGCGAGTGAGTGAAGAAATTCTTTGGGCGCCCTGGCGCATGCAGCATATCCTCAGCGTCAAAGAGCCGGGGTGCATTTTTTGTGACAAGCCGAAGCAAAGCCGTGACCGCGAGAACCTCATTGTGCATCGCGGTGGGCTTTGCTTTGTCATCATGAACAAATTTCCGTACAACAACGGCCATCTCATGGTCGTGCCCTATCGCCATGAAGCGCACTTCGAAAATTTGACCGCCGAGGAAAATTTGGAAATGATGGCCTTGCTGCAGCAGGCAGTTAAGGTTTTAAAAAAAGTAATGTCGCCACAGGGTTTCAACATCGGCATGAATGTCGGCAAAACCGCCGGCGCCGGGATTGATGCGCATTTGCATTTCCATATCGTCCCGCGCTGGGACGGCGACACCAACTTCATGCCGGTGACGGGGCACACGAAGATTGTTTCGGAGGGTTTGTGGGAGGCGTGGGGAAAATTGACGACAGCGTTTCAATAATAGTGGAATAGGCAGCCTTGCCTGTCAAGCAGATTTGAATTGCACCAATTTTTTTGCTACAAAGCTCAGGTCTTAAAACCTGGGCTTTTTTTATTTCAGGCCGTTTCATTCCGCAAACATTCAGCTTAAGCCGTATATTTCCCTTAACAAAATTTTTTCCACCACCTCACGTGAAAAATTTGAAAGGAAAATTTCATGAGCAAAACGGCCTCGACTCTCCTCGCTTTCTTTGCCGGCAGTGCGCTCGTTTTGGCGCAGGACAATATGAAAACCTACGCCAAGTACGACTTTGTGCCGGGCGATAAAATTATTTTTGAAGACGATCTCGCCGGCGAACAATCCGATGAGTTTCCGTCGAAATGGGATTTGGTCGGCGGGCAATGCGAAGT
>CAYZFF010000299.1:0-2529 GCA_964477305.1 uncultured Cytophagia bacterium | reverse complement strand
ATCAATCAGCATCGCGTGTTGAATGCGCCCGTGACCGAGGGCAAGCCGGTTGGCATCACGCTGGCGACGACGGCGTATGAGGGGAATGAAAAATTCATCAAGAATATTCGCCTGGCCGCCGGCGGCGCCGATCTTTACAAGCGCGTGATGACCGACGGCAAATACGTCACGCGCGGCATCAAGTTCGATGTGAATAAAGCCACCATCAAACCGGAGTCGATGGGCACGTTGAATGAAGTCGCGAAAGTTTTGCGCGAGCATCCGGAATTGAAGTTCAGCATCGAAGGCCACACCGACAGCGACGGCGACGACGCAGCGAATCTGAAATTGTCCCAAGCCCGCGCCGAGGCAGTGAAAGCGCAATTGACGCTGCTCGGCATTGACGCGGCGCGATTGACCTGCAAAGGTTTGGGAGAAACGAAGCCGGTTGATTCCAACACGACGTTGATCGGCAAAGCCAACAACCGCCGCGTCGAATTTGTAAAAATATGAAAGGCCGAACAATGATGAAAAAATCCACTTTAATAAAAGCGGTTGCGTGGTTCATGCTTGGCGCTTGCTCGACGCTGCGGGCGCAGGATATCGACGCCAGCCGCCCGCTCACCGCCGAGGAGAAAGCCTTCGATGTGCGCACGCGCAAGCAATTGTTCGACCTCATCATGGCCGCGCAAAAAAGCGCTTTCGGCAACGATTACGAATTGGCCGATCCGGAGCGTGAGTTGGAGCCGAATGCCGGAATAATTTATGAGCTGGAAAAGGCGCCATATTGCTTGACCTACGGCCTGCAATTAACGTTGAAGCCGGGCACGGCGCGTTACAACAAAGTGCAAGGCGAATTGGAAAAATTCATGCAAAAAGCGGCGACGCTAAAATCGCCGGAGGAGGCCGCAGCCGTGAATGAAACGACGAACCCCGTCGATTATCTGAATATGGGAATGAATATTTATGTGAATGACGACGCGCACATTGAATTCATCTCGTTTCGCCGGAACGCGCAGAAACTGACGAAGCCCGGCGCGCGTTATGTTGTGCGCGGCGAAGGGGTGACTGCGACGGCCCTGTACTTCGGCCATTTCGGTCCGCTGCGGGAAGAAGACGACACCACGCCCGGCTCCAAGGCATTTGCGGCGACGCCCAAATTTAATCCCAAAACGTCTCGACTTGCAGTGCAATCAATACTGTTGGTCATCACTGCGCCGCACGACATCGTTGATGCGTTGTACAGTAAGATGAATCTCACAGCGTTGCAGAGCATGATTGCGCCGTAAAGCGTAGCGCGACATTCGTCGTAACCAAAAGCCAGAATGATGATTTGGCAGAATGATTTAAAAATTATTCTGCCGAATCATCATTCTACTTATTGAAGCTTACATGCGGCGGAGTAAAGCTTCAGCTTTGCCCACATATTCGCTATCGGGATATTCCTGGATCAACCGGGTGAATGCCTGGCGTGCTTCCTCCGGGCGCTTGATCCGCGCATAAGATTTTCCCAGCATCAGCAGGGCATCATCTTTCTTGGGAGACTGCGAGTATTGGAGCACCCGATTCAGGGCCTCGACGGCTTCCTGATAACTGCCGAGTTGGAATTGCGATTCGCCAATCCAATAGTAACAATTGCTGACGAGCGGATGATCGGGAAACTGGCCGGTCAAATCGGTAAACATCTGCACGGCATCGAGGTAACGCTTTGTATTAAATTTGTTGAGCGCCTGGCCGTACATATCGGGAACGTCACGGCTGTTGCGAACCGCGGGCTGCTGGGTTTCCGTCTCGTTGGGCCGTGGCGCGATTGGTTCTTGGTTCTCTGCTAAGGCCGCGGACACTGCGGAAATTTCGCTTTGCTTATTGTTGATACTTTGTTTCAGTTCATCAACTCTGGATTTGAGGCGAGCGAACTCCTCTTGTTTTATTGCGGTGCTATCCGGCGCTTCCGCTTCCATCGCGGCGTTTTCCATTTTCTGTTCCGCAAACAAGGCTTCTTTTTCCTGTTCCGAAAAAAGTTCTTCTTTCGGAGGCGTGTCTTTGGATGAGCCGGTAAAAAAGCTAAACCCGATGCGCCCGCTGACGTAACGGTCATTGCCGCTGCCGAGAATCGCATCCAGCCGGTCGCTGCTGGCGTAATGGTAGGTGCTGTTGACATCCAGAGCGAATTTGGATCCGAGCAGCCAACGCACGCCCAAACCGCCGATGCCGCTGGGTTCAATCTTCCGCGAGCCGGTCGGCGTCCGGTAGTTGTAGGTGCCGGCGCCGGCCATCAGATAAGGATGAAACTTACCCTTATTCAACAGCTCGAAATCCAACAAGAGATGGCCGTAAAAAATGTTCGTCTGATTGGTCACCCCCGCAAGTGTGAAAGGCAGCGTTGCGTAACCGCCTACCAGCGTGGCGCCCAAACGGCCGGTCAAACGATAGCCCAAGTGGCCTTCGCCGCCGGCGCCCCATTTCGCCGTCGGACCATTGCTGTACAATTGTTGTGCTCCTGCCTCCATGCCGAGCATAAACCGTTTCGCCAAGCTTTGCGCGGCGGCA
>CAYZFF010000298.1:0-5832 GCA_964477305.1 uncultured Cytophagia bacterium | reverse complement strand
GTTTATCTGCAAAGCGTGCAGGCGTATGTTTCGCCGCCGATTGCCGCATGTTTTCTATTCGGCATTTTGTGGAAACGCGTCAACGGCAATGGCGCGATTGCCGCGTTGTTGACAGGCCTCGGGCTTGGCGCTTTCCGGTTCATCCTCGAGCTGCAGAATAAAATGAATCCGCTCTCGAGCGAATTTTTGCGCTATGTGGCCTCGGTGAATTTTCTGCATTACGCCGTTTTCTTGTTCGTGATCTGCTCGGCCGTGTTGATCGGTGTCAGCTTGGCGACCGCAGCGCCGAGCCGCGAAAAACTCGTCAATGTCACCTATGCCGAGGTCGATCGCAGTCACAAGTTTGAGACGAAATGGAATACGCGCAATGCCGGCATCTCGATTGCGCTTGTCGCCATTCTCTTGTGCCTGTGGTGGACGTTTAGGTAATTTTCAACGAACCGCTAATTCTAACGAATGCACGCTAATTTTATTCGTGTTGAGTTGCGTTAATTGGCGGTTGGCAAATTCAGTTGCGATAACTTGCCACAGGATGATTTAGTCTCAAAATTTTTCTTGTCATCCGGGTTCGAATAATTTTTTAAACTTTGTATTTTATGAGTACGACTATGTGCAAAAAACTCTCTCGCAGCCTGCTTGCCGTTCTGCTGTTGATGAGTTGCGCCAATTCTACCCCCAGCTCATCTGATGACACCACCAAAGCCCAATGGCAATTAGTATGGTCGGACGAATTTGACTACACCGGGCTTCCCGAAACGAGCAAATGGGGCTACGATGTGGGTGGGCACGGTTGGGGCAATCAGGAACTGCAATTTTATACCGAACGCCGCCCGGAAAATGTGCGCGTGCAAAACGGCATGCTGATCATCGAGGCTCGCAAAGAGAATTGGAATGGGATGGAATACACCTCGACCCGGCTAATTACGAAAAACAAGGGCGACTGGACGTACGGACGTTTTGAAATCAGCGCCAGATTGCCGTCCGGCAAGGGAACGTGGCCGGCGATTTGGATGTTGCCGACGCAATGGACGTACGGCAGTGGCGGTTGGCCGGACAACGGCGAGATTGACATTATGGAGCATGTCGGCTTTGATCCGGGATGGGTTCACGGTTCGATTCATACCAAGCTTTATTATTGGCAAATCAACACGCAGAAGACCGCGAAAATTCGCATCGCCGATGCGCAAACCGCCTTTCACGTTTATACGTTGGAATGGTCGCCGGAAAAAATCACCGTCGCTGTCGATTCCACGCAATACTTCTCGTTCACGAACGAAAGCAAGGGCTGGCAAGCCTGGCCGTTCGACAAAGCGTTTCACCTGTTGTTGAATATTGCGGTCGGCGGCGCTTGGGGCGGCGCACAAGGTGTCGATCCGAGCATTTTCCCGCAACAGATGCAAGTCGAATACGTGCGCGTGTACAAACAGGTCAAGTAGTTATGAAGCGACGAATTGCAGTTGGTTTTATCATCCTCGGCTGGTCGGCCATTCTCTATTCGCAAAATTTCAGTGGGGGTTTTAATTTCTATTTGCCGCCGCAAGACTTCACAAGCCAAAAGTTCCTGCCCTATTTTCCGCCGCAGCCTATTGCGGCCAATGATTTTGTCACCATTGATGCCGCCGGCCATTTTGCGGTACAAAATCGGCCACTACGCTTTTTCGGCGTCAATTGTGGCGCTGATGGCGCTTTTCCCCTCACCAGCAAAGCTTGGTTCATTGCCGGACGGCTGCGAAAATTCGGCTTCAACCTGATTCGCTTTCATCATCTGGATAATCCGTGGAGCCAAGAAAGCCTATTTGAATGGGGCCGGGATACTCGCCACCTGAATCCGGTAACGTTGGACCGCATGGAGAATTTTCTTGCGGAGTTGAAAAAAAATGGCATTTATGCCAACATGAACCTGCATGTTAGCCGCACGTTCAATTTCAGAGATGGTGTTCGCAATGCCGATTCGCTGGCCGAATACGCCAAAGGTGTGACCTACTTCGATCCGCAGTTGATTGCATTGCAAAAGGAATACGCCAAGCAATTGTTGACTCATGTCAATCCTTACACCGGCTTGTCGCTGGTGAATGATCCGGTGATGGCGATGGTGGAAATCACGAATGAGAACTCACTGTATCGCTGGTGGCGTGAAGCGAAATTGCAGCCTTATGGCAGCGGTGGCATGTTGATGATGCGACACACTGTTTTGCTTGATAGTCTGTGGCAAAATTACTTAAGAAAAAAATATTCGACCACGGCAAATCTCCAAGCGGCGTGGAATGCTGGCGCGTCGAATCCCGGCAGTGCCAATCAAATTCGGAATGGAACTTTTGAAGGCGCACCGCCTTCGACCGGCTGGAATCTGGAACTGCACGCGCCGGCGCAGGCTTTTATGACGCTCAGTCCAGAGCAACCTTTTGCCGGGCAATTTTGCGCAAAGGTTTTTGTGCAGCGCGCGGACGGAACGGATTGGCATGTGCAATGGAAGCAAATCGGCTTGAGTGTCGTGAAGGATTCATTGTATGCGGTGACGTTTGCAGGGCGCGCTGACAGCACCCGCGCTTTGACGGTAACCGCTCAACGCGAAACCAGCCCATGGACGTACTACGCCGGGCAGAGCTTTGTTCTCACGCCGCAATGGAAAACCTACACCTTTACTTTTCGTGCGCTGGAAACGCGCCGAAACGACACGCGGCTTGCTTTCGCGCTCGGTGGGCAAGCTGGAACCTATTGGTTTGATAACATCGTTTTTTCTGCAAGTGGAGCCAAAGGCTTGCTGGCGAACGAATCTTTGGAACAAGGCACGGTGCGTCGCCTGCAGTATGCCGAGTGTCCAGCCTTTACCGATCAACGGGTGAGTGATATGTCGTCATTCTATATCAAATTGCAGAATGATTTTTTTGACGACATGATTGCCTACCTCAAAAATGATCTCGGCGTGAAAGTGCCCATTGTCGGAACCAATTGGAATGTCGGGCCGGCCGATCTGGCAGTGCAAAGCCGATTAGATTATATCGACAACCATGCTTATTGGGATCATCCTGCTTTTCCGCATGAACCGTGGGATTCCCGCGATTGGCTGATTAACAACACGCCAATGGTGAAAACCACGGATGGCGGTACGATGGCTCCGCTCATGGCCGGGGTGGCTGCAAAGAATAAACCTTACACCATCAGCGAATATAACCATGCGTTTCCCAATCGCTATCAAACTGAAGCGATGCTTTTCATCGCGGCTTATGCTTCGTTTCATGATGTGGATGGGCTGATGCTTTTCGACTACAACGGCTCATCGGCGGATTGGGAAACCGACAAGGTGAATGGCTACTTCAATATTAATCGCAATACGGCCATGATGGCCTTGACGCCGTCATGTGCCTTCGCTTATCGACAGGGCATGATTGCCAAAGCCGCGCGTTTGTTGACGCTGGCGTATGCGCCGAGTGATTACTTATTGTTGCCCAAATATGACAATGGCTCCTGGTTTGGCCCCTCGAGCTTTCCGCGCCTCTTGGCTTTGCAGCATGCCGTTCGTACCGAAACGTATTCGAGCGCCACGCCGATGGATTTTTCAACATTGCCGCCGGCGCCGACCAATCCCTATGTCAGCGACACGCAAGAGATTGTCTGGGATACAAATGGTTTGCTTGCGGTTCAGGCGCCGCAATTTATCGGGGTAACGGGATTTTTGCAAAATTTTGCCGAGCAAGCCGTGGGATCTTTGAAACTGCAGAAAGCCTCGGATTTCGGTACGATGACGTGGATCGCCTTGACCGCGGATTCGCTGCCAAAATCAAAGTTGTCTTTGCTTACGCTTTCCTCCAAGCTGCAAAACTCTGGAATGGTTTGGGATGGTATTCATACCGTTCATGATCGTTGGGGGCAAACGCCGACGCAAATGTATCCGCTCACCGTCACTTTGCAATTACATATTCAGGCTGATTCTCTTCGTCTGTATCCTTTAGATGTTTGGGGCCGCGAGATCTCCGGCTTTGTGACATACTTGCCTTCCGCATCGAATACTTTTGAGATAACGCTTGATCAAAACCGGATGAGAACCGTATGGTTTGGTGTGGAAAAATTCGGTGAGGGAGTTGCTACGGACGTAGCGCATCATCAAGTAGAGCTGCCGCACAAATTTATTTTGGAGCAGAATCATCCAAATCCCTACGGGCGCCTACCTTACTCTGCGCACACACAAATTCACTTCGCACTGGCGCAGCCCGGTAGGGTGTCGCTGAAAATCTATGATGTCAACGGACGAGAAATCGTCACCCTCGTCGACGCGAATATGCAAGCTGGCCGCTATAAAAGTGTTTTAGATGCGGAAAAACTGGACGTGAGTGGCGTTTATTTCTATCGTTTGCAAGTTGACCCGCAAACTGGCTCCGGAAAGAGCTTTGTTGCCATCAAAAAATTGCTGCTGATAAAATAGGTTTCATCAATACGATTTTGCCAGCCTGTATTGCGCCAATAACGGCCGCAAATTGGTGATTTTCACGTGCAAAATTCAGGGAGTACAATTCTTAAGCATCTATTTCCGCAACGCTGCAAAAGTATATACAAACCCCACTTCATGCGACCCCGCGCTAATGACGCCGAGATCTGTCGTCGGTAAATTGAAACTGTAAAACAAAGAAGCGCTGCCTCGCAACAAAAGCTGCCCATCAAACGAGACATTGTCGAGTCCGTAACCGAGACGAAAGCGGCCGCTGCGGGCAGAGAAAATTTCTGCGCCCAGCAGCGGATACATTTGTTTGTTCCACAAATGCGCGCCGAGATCGAAGCGCAAAAAGGTATGCGTGAAATTCAAGCCGAATAACGTTTCGATGGGGAGTTTGGCTTCAACGTCGCCGAGTGCGACGTCAGGTTGTGTGAGATGGGAAAGCGAGACGGCGAATGCAAGTTTCTCGTTGAGCTGCGCGAGAAAGCCGAGGCCCGGGTCGAACACCACCACCGAACTCCCGCCGCGAAAAACTGGATCATCCGGATCAACCAAATCGAAATTTTCTCGGTTATAACTTTTAAACAAAACGGCAAGATCAAGCCCCACCGCAACGTGCTCATTCAATTCCCGCGCGATACTGCCTCCGAATCGTCCTTCTTGAAACAGCGGCGTGGTGAAATAACGCCCGTGCAGGCCGGTTGCAATTTTATCTTGTCCGACATGTGGCAGCGAGAGATTAAAAAAAGAAGCTTTCAGCGCAAAGGCATTGTTGGGAATGGCGCCCGGATAAATCAATTTATAGCCCAGATAAACCCGCGCTTCTGTCACCGCAGCCGCCGCAGGGTTGGTGAGCAACACGCGGGCATCCTGTGTATTGGCCGGATTAACGGAAACGGTGATTTGGGCATGCAGCGAATGTACATTGGCAGTGAAAAGAAAAACGCTGAGGATGCAACGATTCATAATTTTGAAGCCGCGCTGGAGGTAATAAAATTGTTTTAATTGATGAAAATGATACAAAAATGATAAGAGGAAGTCAAGAAGATTTTGCGATACCAATTTTTTAAAACTTCTTTGCCTTGACTTTGACCTAAGAGTTATTATCTTGTAGCTCAAACCGAGTGATGGAACTTCTATTTTATTGGACGCGAGAATCCTGCCGTAACTATTGAATTTCCTTATGATCGGTCAAGCGATCTCTCATTACAAAGTGTTAGAAAGACTCGGCGCCGGCGGCATGGGCGTCGTTTACAAAGCGCAGGATCTGAAGCTCGACCGCTTCGTCGTACTCAAGTTTTTGTCGTCCGATCTTACGCGCGATGAAAAGGCCAAAGAACGTTTTATCGTCGAAGCCAAAGCGGCCTCGGCGCTGGATCATCCGAACGTGTGCACGATTTACG
>CAYZFF010000297.1:0-5876 GCA_964477305.1 uncultured Cytophagia bacterium | reverse complement strand
AGATGACCGGGCCAGTTTCACTAACTTGTAACCAGCCGTTAGAAATTTGCATGAACTATCTCGCTTTCGATCTCGGCGCCGAGAGTGGCCGCGCGATTTTAGGGCAAATCGACCAAGGCCGCCTCACGTTGCGCGAGTTGCACCGTTTCCAAAATCGCATGGTGCCGCTGCACGGACATTTGTATTGGGACCTTCTTCATCTTTTTGCAGAAATTCAACAGGCACTGCAATTGGCTGGGCGGGAGAAAATTGCGCTCGCCGGTATTGGCGTGGATACGTGGGGTGTTGATTTCGGCCTGCTGGATCGTGATGGCGCGTTGCTTGCGAATCCAGTGGTGTACCGCGATCATCGCACCGACGGCATGATAGAAAAAGTGTTTGCGCAAATGCCACGGGAAGAAATCTATCGGCTCACCGGCATTCAGTTGATGCAGATCAACACACTGTTTCAGCTTTATGCGCTGGTCGAAGCCCAATCCCCGCTATTGCAAATTGCCGAACGGCTGTTGTTCATTCCTGATCTCATCAACTTCATGCTCACCGGGCGGCAGGTGACTGAATTTACTTTTGCAACCACCTCACAACTTTTTAACCCCAACACCCGCAAGTGGGCGGAACCGATTTTCGCGCAACTCGGATTGCCGCGCCATCTGATGGCGGAAATCATTGCACCGGGAACGATGATCGGCTCGTTGCGCCGAGAATTGTGCCATGCTGCCGGCCTCGACGAGGTTCCGGTGATTGCAGTCGGTTGTCACGATACCGCCTCGGCAGTTGCGGCGGTGCCGGCTGCCGCCGAGAATTGGGCGTATCTGAGTTCCGGCACGTGGTCTTTGATGGGGGTTGAAACTGCGGCGCCCGTAATCAATGCACGCGCTCTGGAAATGAATTTCACCAACGAAGGCGGCGTGGCTGGAACGATGCGATTGCTAAAAAATATTATGGGGCTTTGGCTGTTGCAGGAGTGCCGTCGCCACTGGCAGCGCGAGGGCCGCCATTACGACTACGCCCAGTTAATGCACGAAGCCGAAGCGGCTGCGCCGTTTCGCAGCCTGGTGAATCCTGACGCGCCGGCTTTTTTAAATCCGGAAAACATGCCGCAGGCGATAGTGGATTTCTGCCGTCGCACGCAACAACCCGTGCCGCAGCGCGATGGAGAATTTGTGCGTTGTATTTATGAAAGCTTGGCGTTGCAATATCGCCGGGTAATGGAAATGTTGGAAGCATTGCAGAGTAAAAAAAATGAGGTTTTGCATATCGTCGGCGGCGGCAGTCAAAATACTTTGCTGAATCAATTCACCGCCGATGCCATGGGTAAACTGGTTTTGGCAGGACCGGCGGAAGCCACGGCTTTGGGTAACGTTGCCGTACAAGCCATTGCGGTAGGCGAGTTTAAAAGCCTCGCGGAAGCGCGGCAAGCGATTAAAAATTCTTTTGCCATCCAGGAATTTCATCCGCGTGACTCCGGCCCGTGGAATGAAGCCTATCAGCAATTTATCAAACTGTAAAATAAAAACCGCCATCAGGTTTTCCCCAGAAATCCGTTGATTGCCCTCACCTGTTCGTGGTTAAAAATTTTTCACGGAGCAGAAAATGCCTAATCACAGCCAAGCTTATCAGATTCTCGCGCAACAATTGAGCGAGCGGGGTATTGAGGTTGAAAAAGTCAAAGCCGTGCTTAAAAAACAACACATCGAGACGCCGTCGTGGGGCTACGGCAATAGCGGCACGCGTTTCCGGGTTTTTCCGTGGCGCGGCGCGGCGCGTACCACCCCAGAGAAGCTCGCCGATGCCGCGATGGTGCATAAGCTTACCGGTGTGGCACCCTCGGTCGCTATTCATATTCCGTGGGATAAAGTCGACGACTGGGAAGAATTGGAAGCGTACGCCGAGGCCAGCGGCATTAAAATCGGTGCGGTGAATCCGAATGTTTTTCAGGATGAGATTTATAAGTTTGGTTCCATTTGCCATGCGAACGCCGAAGTGAGAAAACGCGCCGTCGCGCATTTGCTCGAGTGCGTCGATATTATGAAAATTATCGGCTCAACCGAGCTCTCGTTGTGGTTTGCCGATGGCACCAACTACGCCGGCCAGGACAGCATTCGCGAGCGCAAACATCGAATGCAGGAAGCGTTCGCAGAAGTTTATCAAGCCCTGCCGCCGAACACGCGCATGTTGATCGAGTACAAATTTTTTGAACCGGCCTTTTATCACACCGATCTCGCCGACTGGGGCATGGCGTACGCGGCGGCAGTGAAGCTCGGTTCACAGGCGCAGGTGCTCGTCGACACCGGCCATCATGCGCCGGGTACGAACATTGAGCATATCGTCGCCATTCTGCTCGATGAGGGAAAACTCGGCGGCTTTCATTTTAACAACCGCAAATACGCCGATGACGATCTCATCGTTGGCTCGGTAAATCCGTATGAACTTTTTCTCATTTTCAATGAACTCGTGGCCGCGGAAGCTTCAAATGAAAAAGCGCCCGCGTCCTGCGCAAAAAATGTCGCGTACATGATTGATCAGTCGCATAACATCGAACCGAAAATCGAAGCGATGGTGCAATCCGTGATTAACTGTCAGATGGCATTAGCGAAGGCCCTGCTGGTGAATCGTGCGAAACTCGCGGATCGGCAGACGGCTAACGACGTGCTCGGCGCGCATCGCGAGTTGAATGCAGCTTATGAAACCGACGTGCGGCCGTTGTTGGCACAGGTTCGTGAAGAAATGGGTTTGCACCCCGACCCGATTGCAGCGTTGAAGGCGAGTCGCTACGAAGAGAAGATTGCGCAAGCGCGCGGGGAAATGACAGGAGAGGGTGGAGGCTATCCGGGGGCTTGAACAAAGCACAAAAGTTTGCTTGACAAGCTGTTAGTTTTTTGCTATTCTTAAACTCGTCAACTTCGACCTAAACCGGAGCATTGTTGAAACCCTGGCGCATATCGTGTGTTTTACCTTGGGGCAAATTACAGTGCCGAACCAAAGAAAGCAACAACTTGTTGAGGCAAACGCTGTTTCCCATCGGAAGGCCGCCGCGTTTAATAATCCAATCTTACCCGAATCACCCTGTCGTTTTGATGGACACTGCTATTGCTATTTTTTTCTCGTGCTCGCATTTCTGTCTAAATACAAAATCTTGCATTTGACGCTGTGAATGGTTGCGTAAGCATTTTTTATTGATGCCGTAAACAAAAGTAGCCAATTTAATTTTAGCCGAGAGGGAGTCACATGAAACCAGTTTTTCCATTGCTCTTTTTGTCATTATTGCTCATGTCTTGTTCAACACCCGAAAAGCGCCAAAAAGAAGCGCAAGCTTTTATCGACAACTATACCGCCCAATTGAAATCGTTGTATTACGCCTCAAGCCAAGCGCAATGGGCGGTGAATACGAAAATTGTGGAAGGAGATTCCACCAATGCGGTGGCGTCGCGGCAAGCGGATGAAGCCATGGCCGCCTTCACCGGCAGCACCGAAAACATTAACACGACGCGGGCGCTGCTTCAACAAAAGCAGGCATTATTGCCGTTGCAAGTCAAACAACTCGAAAAAATTCTTTACGCGGCGGCCAACAATCCCCAAACCGTTGCGGAAGTGGTTAAAGAGCGCATCAAAGCCGAGACTGCACAAACGGAAAAACTTTTTGGCTTCGGTTTCAAAATTGACGGCGCGCCGGTAACGACGAACGCCATCGACGAAGTCTTGAAGAAAGAAAACAACGTTGCGCAACGGCAAAAGGCGTGGGAAGCGAGCAAGGAAGTCGGCACAGCGCTCAAAGACGGATTGGAGAACTTGCGGCGCCTGCGCAATGAAACCGTGCAAGCGCTGGGCTACAACGATTATTTCTCCTATCAGGTTTCCGATTACGGCATGACCACGGAAGAGATGATGGCGTTGATGCAAAAACTCAATCGCGAGCTGCGGCCGTTGTTTCGCGAGCTACACACGTACGCGCGCTACGAATTAGCCAAGCGTTACGGCGTGCAAGACGTGCCGGATATGATTCCGGCGCATTGGTTGCCGAATCGTTGGGGCCAGGATTGGAACACCATCGTTACGGCGGAAGGCGTTGATCTCGACGCCGCGCTGCGGCAAAAAACCGCGGAATGGCTCGTGCAGCAAGGTGAAAATTTTTATGTGAGTTTGGGATTTCCCAAACTGCCGCCGGTGTTTTGGGAAAAATCGAGTTTGTATCCTTTGCCGCCGGAGGCGACCTATAAAAAGAACAATCACGCCTCGGCGTGGCACATGGATTTGGAAAGTGATGTGCGCAGCCTGATGAGCGTCGAGCCGAATGCCGAGTGGTACGAAACCGTGAATCACGAGCTGGGGCATGTTTATTATTACATGTCCTACACGAATCCCGAGGTGCCGATGATTTTGCGCGAAGGCGCCAATCGCGCCTATCACGAAGCCATGGGCAGTTTGATGGGATTGGCGGCGATGCAAAAACCATTTATCGAAAACTTGCAACTGATTCCGGCGAATGCCAAAGCCGATGAGTTGCAATTGCTGTTGAAAGACGCGCTGAATTACGTCGTGTTCATTCCATTCTCTGCCGGCGTGATGAGCGAGTTCGAGCACGATTTATATAAAAATAATCTGCCGAAAGATCAATATAACAAACGGTGGTGGGAACTTTGCGAAAAATATCAGGGCATGACGCCACCGTCGCCGCGCGGTGAGGAATATTGCGACGCCGCTTCGAAGACGCACATTAACGATGACGCCGCGCAATATTACGACTATGCGCTGTCATACATCATTCTGTTTCAATTGCACGATCATATTGCCACAAAAATTTTGCAGCAGGACGTGCACGCCACCAATTATTTCGGCAACCAGGCCGTCGGCGATTTTCTGCGCGACATCATGCGCCCCGGCGCCAGCCGCGATTGGCGCGAAGTGTTGCGCGAAAAAACCGGCGAGGATTTGAGCGCGCGCGCGATGCTGAAATATTTTGAACCGCTGACGGCGTATTTGCAAACCGTGAATCAGGGGCGGAAGCATACGCTGGGAGATATTTGAGAAAGCAAAAGATAAAAGGATTAAAAGAGAAAATGCTGCGAGTTAGCAGGCCCTACTTTGCGGCCAGCATTATTTGCGCCTCACGTTTTTTAAATGTCGCTGGCATTTTCTCACCGACCGAAAATTTATTCCGTCGAACATGCGCAGCGCACCGGCCTCGGGCTGGTGTTGGATTGGAATTTGCGCCAAGTGCCGCATGCCATCGAGTAAATAACCCAGCCGGCCGCAACTGGCTATTACGCGAATAAACAGCCCGGCATTTTTATTTTTTGCGAGCAGGGGATTTTATCGCGTTGGGCTCGAACCTGCGAAGCGATCATATTAAGTGCAAGCATTATTTTACGAAACGGTTTTGTATGCGTTCGCTCGGCTTGACCTTTGAAGATTTACAATTTCTCCACCGCGCCGTGGCGCTGGCGCGCGAAGCGGAGAACAATGGCAATTTGCCGATTGGAGCAGTCCTCACTCTCCAAGGCGAGGTGATCGCCGAGGCCGGCAATGCGATGCTCGCGCCGCATTATCATCCCGGCCGTCATGCCGAAATCGAAACGTTGCAGCGCGTGCCGTTGGCGTTGTGGCCGCGCAGCCGGGAGATGACATGTTATTCAACGCTTGAGCCTTGTACGATGTGCATGGGCGCGCTGTTGCTGCACGGCATTGGGCGCGTCGTTTTTGGCGCCAAAGATCAAGCCGGCGGCGCAACCACGCTGCTCGCGCATTTACCACCCTATTACGCCGAAAATAAAGGCGTGCCGCAGTGGATCGGCCCGGCTTTGCCGGAGATTTGTGACCCGCTTTATCAACGCGCCGTGGCGCGATTTGATCAGCTTGTTTGCGGCCGAAGCGGTTTT
>CAYZFF010000296.1:0-5880 GCA_964477305.1 uncultured Cytophagia bacterium | reverse complement strand
TCAAGCTAATTTAAAATCTAAAATGCCTGCATTGCGCAAAATGGAGCGAATGGATTGTCCCTATCCAAATGCCGGTGGCAAGACACGAAATACACCGCGTCCGTACGGCGTTGCGAAAGGATGAACGAGACAAAGGCGGGAACAAATCCGTGGCGCGGCTGGTACTCGCAAGTGGGCAAAACAAAGGTCGCGGGAAAATTCAGTCGCCACTCGGCCTTGAGTTGTGTGCAGTTGCGGTGCTACAAAATCGAAACTGCATTTACGGATTCGTTGTTGCTGCTTCTGTCTCTCCCTACAACCTGAGGCGACGCCGCTTGGAATTTATTCGATTTATAAGCGCGTCGCTGTCATGCCTGTAAAACTGATGGAGATTGGATTACAAGCGTTGTGCCAGAAGGTTGCAAAACCGGAAAAGCGCAACTCGGCATTTGCAAATTTCGAAAATTTTGCAAGCGCCCATTTCGCCTTATTCCAATCGCAGAGAATCCATTTGCTATAACGAAAAAAGAACAATGGGGAGGGTTTTAGCGGTGCACTGCGCAAACCTCGCATCCATGCTGGTAAAACTTTGCGCAGCTCAGAGCGAATAACCGATGCCGAGCGCGATTTCTATATTTTTGTTCGTCCACGAATTGCTATCACGCCCGTTGGAAAAAATGTAATTGAGAAATTCGTAGCGAAAGACGACTTTCGGATTGAGGCGCACTTTGGTGCCAATGCCGAGACCGTACGTGAAACTGTTTTGATCGTAGAGGCGCGTGAGGCCGAGATGCAGCAAGGCATACGGTTCCACCTTGCCGTTCAAAAATGTATGCGTCGCGCGGGCGCCGTTGTAAACCACGCGGCTGGAGCCGGGCAACAAATTCAAATTGTTCGTGCGTTTCAAAAAATCCTGTTTGGAACGCGCGAAACCGAGAATCAAACCGACCGAATAGCGTTGGTCGATTTCATAATAGTAGCGCACGCCCAGCGCCATTGACGTCTCAAAACGATCCGGCGCATAAAATCCGAGAAACGGCGCGAGTTCATGCACGGAAGCAACCGTCGGCTTATTTTGGGCGAAAGTTTCGGCAATCCCCAAGAAAATAAAAACCCCAACCATAACGGCAAGATGGCCTTGCATTCTGTTCATAGCAGATATCCTATCAATCACTTGTGCAGAAAAATTTATCAATGAAACTGAAACCGACCGAATTCAAATTTGAGCTGAGAGGCTCTCCTCAAAGCTTTGACCATCTGACTCCGATGGCAATCCCCACGGTGAACTCAAAAAAATTTGCCAGTCCCTGTCTATTGCGAATTACGGTATATTCACGAATATCGGCGCGCAGCCAATTGCTGTTTTTAAGATAGCGTTGCACGCCGACGCCAAAATTGAATGCCATGTTGGAAACGGACTTGACGCCGGCGGCGCGCACCGGCACGGAATTGATGACGCCCACTCCGGCAGTCACCGTACCGTCAATACGACGGCTCAGCGGGCGCACGTATTTGGCGTTGCCGTACATCAAGTAATTTGAAGCAACATTGCCCGCGACATATTGAAACGTTCCTTCGACATAAATTCGCGGCAACGTGCGGTAATAGAACTTACCGACGTAAGTAAATTGTTGGCTGAAAGAACCCAAATGAAAAGAGATTCCGCCATCACCGCTTGGCGCTGACACTGCCGGTGAAGTGGTTGTGGCTGTTTGTTCGAGGGGCTTAACTTCTTCAACCGGCGGCGCGTTCGCTGGTTTGGCGGCTATTTCCGGCGAGGTGAGGGAAGGCGCTTTTGCGGCTGTGGCAGTTGTAGCGCGCCCGACATACATCCAACCTTTTTGTTTGCCGCGAAATGCAACTTGTACCCAGGGAGTGACGGTTTTGAGAACGCGGACCGTATCGCCTTTGCCCAACACAGCAATTACGCGGCTTTTGGCTGAGGGCTGCTCGGCGATTGGCGTTGTGGCATCCTTTAAAACGACACGTTGCGCGTTCGCGGAATCACCCAACAAAAGCAGCCATAAAAAAAGGATTGTGCTGAAGGGAAGAAGCCGAGTTGAGAAAGTAATTTTTTTGAAAGCAAGCGTCAAATTCATGACCATCCATAAGCCATTAAATGGGAGGGAAATTTCGGATAGACGCCCCCTCCTATGGGCGTGCTGGAGAACAGCAAAGCTGCAAGTGCAAAATGAGATTTTAAAAACGATACAATACACCGGCGGCAAAATTCCATTCAGGCCGCCATTGATGCGTGACCTGATCCGAGCCTAATTGGCGGAAGGCAAAACGTGAATAATTTTGTCTTACGGCCAACAACAGCGCTGCATCTTCAAGCAAATATAAATTCAACCCGCTCTCCCAGGCAACAACAAATTTTTTTTCACCTGCCGGGCGAAGCGTCATTTTTCCGGTAATGCCGGTATCAATTGTCAACGGTCGCGGTTTAAAAAAAGACAGCCCGCTCTGCAAACCCCCAAACCAGAAAATACGACGGTGCTTCAGAGCCTGTGCCGCTCGCAAAGTTATAAGGTTGCGATAAATGTTGACACCCGTTTCATCGTTGCCGGTGACCAGCAGCAACTTCTGAGTGGCGTGGGCATATTCAAGGCTGACAGCGACGGCAAGCCAGTGGTGGTGAATCAAGTGTCCGATACTCATACCAACGCCGATTCCGGGTTGGTAATCTATCGCAGAGTGATACCGCGCGATAAATCCGGTCGTTTGCACAAACCAGGCTGTTAGCCGCGGCGCCCGTTGCGCCGTCAAGTTTGTGGCGGTACATGCTATTAAAAAGAACAATATAAAAAATTTACTGCGCATAGGCGAATGCACCAAAGCAAATGGTGAACCAAACTAAGAAAAAATGCGCTTAATGTCAAGAGTTGTTACGGTATTTAAAAGATGATTTATTGGTGGTAGAAAAATACCGGATTGTCATGAAAGAGAATTGTGGACAGTTTGAGTGGAAGCCCTCGTCTCAGGTTAACAATCGCTGTTGGTTTGATAGCCTTTTGCCAACTGGCGCTCAACAATGCTCTTGAGTTTTTCGTGCATGAGATAAAATTGCTTGCCCGCGGATTTTTTTTGCGGGATGGGCAAAAGCCGATTTTCAACCAATAAGCGCGTGCATTTGGCGAGCACCAAATGCTGTTGGCGACTCACCTTGGCGCGCATCGCCGCGATCGTATTGCAATCACTGACGGCAATCGTTTCGCGATAAAGAATGGCGCCGGTATCAACGCCGGGATCAACTTGATGCACGGTGACGCCGACCGGTGCGCCATTAAAAATAGACCACTCAGCCACATTCATGCCGCGAAATTCCGGCAACAAGGCCATGTGTACATTCAGCGTGCAAACTTTCGGAACGGCCAAAATGTTGGCGCGGATAATCGGAACGCCACCGAACAGTAAAATTTCCGTGCGCATTTGCTGCAAAGCTGTCACACACGCGATGCTGTTTAAATCCTGCACGCAGACCATTTCAATTTGTTGTTGTTGCGCGTATTCGGCAAGCAGTCGCGGCGGTTGGTGATTTTTGGCAATGTGTAATGGCCCATAGCGCGACTGCAAATCAGCAGGTGGGTGAACGCCATGGTTAGCAACAAATTCATACAAGTGCTCGTGGCGATTGAATCTATTCGAGAAAAAATGCGAGAGCAAAGAGGCGATTCCTTGTTCGTTGACTTTGTGAACAACTTGCGCCAAGGTTATTCGTTGCGAGGGCGCCGCCAAAGCCACAATGCCGCGTACGCGCAAGGCTTGAGCATGTAACGCCTGCACAATCTCGGTAACTTTTTTATGGTTCCAGCTTTTGCAGAGAATGACGATGTTCATAGCGGCTCTCCGGTCGCTCCAATTCGCGCAGCAGTTTATCTTCCAACATTAACGCATCAATAAAGAATTTTGCCGCCCAGTTGGGATAGCTGTAAGAAATGTAGCGTCCCCAGATCGGATGCGACCCTTTGATGCCGCCACGGACGCCGGGGTTCTTGCTCTTTAAATCTTGGGTGGATTTCATATAATCATTCAACTTCAATGCGCCATTGAGAAAACGCACATCATGCGTCAATTCGTAAAGTCGCAACCAATTAACCGCAGTTTGCGCATTACCCGTTAAACAACTGTACGTCACCGTGCCCTTCCAATTCCGATCAAACTGGCCAGCCATAAATCCGCGGATTTCGTAGCGGTGCAGCAATGCTTCCGCCGAACGCAACGCCGCTTGCACATAAATATTTTTCGCTGGTGCTTCTGGCTGTAAAATCGCACCGGACTCCAGCCAGCCCTGCATGGCGTAAGCAATTGTATGCAAAAACGGCGCGACATCGTCGCGGAACCCGCATTTATCGATCCAGCCATTCGGCTGCTGATGCGACAACGTCCAATCAAGATGCTTAACCGCGGCTTCATAATATGCCGGAGTTTGCGTGATCGTAAATAATTCAAGCAACGGCCAGTCTACTTCAGTATAATAAGTATGCGCCCGTTCATAGTACGCAAATTTTGTCCATGCCCCATTGGCATCTTGTACCGACACGAGCCAATCGCCGGCGCGCATACCCGCTTGCAAATAAATATCGTTGCCCGTCTCGCGAAAGGCGCGCACCAGGCCGGCTAAAGCCTGGCCGGTGTTAAAAACCCGCGGCGCACTTTTTTTGCTCACATCATGGCCAGGAAATGCGCCGTTATTTTGCTGCACCGACAGCAGCCAGTCGGCCATACGCAATGCGCGTTGACGATAGGTGTTGTCGTGTTTAAACGCGGCATAATTAAAAAATGTCGGAATGATATAGCCGGTGGTTTCAGGATAGGAAGCCGCCCAACCGCGAGAGAAACGATAACGCGCCGCCACCCCGCCATCGCTGTTGGCGTCTTGCGCGCGGCAAATCCAGTCGCTTGCGCCAGTCAAATGAACGGAAGTGGATTGAAGCGCACGAGTCGGCGTGCGCAAATCAAAATAATCTTGCAAACCGATACGAAAATGCGAAGGCCGGTAAAGACGAACTTCCATCAAGTTACGCAGGTGTTTGGCCATCGTCCGGAGTGCAGCCATCAAAATCTCCAAATTAAATTCTTCGATTGCTCATCCTCACACCGAATGAATAGTGAATATTGGAGTTTATAGCGGTATTTTATTTTGCATACCGGCATTTACCTAAAACTGCGGAGCTTGGCTGGTAAGTTTTGCTTGGAAATGGCGTTACTTTTTTCTAATATGCTTTTCATAAATGCGGACAGTGTTTCATTCCTTTGGTCAAACCGGAGGCAAAAGTTGAATTACGAAATTGAGTTATTGATTTTTGATCTTGATGGCACCCTGGTGGATACCCGCCGCGATTTGGCGAACGCGGTCAATTATGCGTTGCAGCAGACCGGCCGCCAGGCGCTTCCACTCGAGGTGGTGGTTAGTTATGTCGGTGATGGCTTGAAAAAACTTTTAGAACGGGCGCTGGGCAGCGTTACCGAAGTGGAATTGGAAGAGGTGCGCCAGCATTTTCGCCACTACTACTTCGAGCACGTTGCCGATTTTTCGCGTCCCTACGCTGGAACGAGTGAAATGCTCGAACATTTTGCCGCCAAGAAAAAAGCGGTGCTCACCAACAAGCCACAAGAGTTCAGTGACAAGCTTTTGGAGCGGCTTGGAATTTGCAAGTATTTTGCAATGGTCGTCGGCGGGCAGACAAACCTGAAGCTCAAGCCCGACCCGGAGGGGCTAATAAAAATTCTTCAGCATTTTGCGGTTCCACCGACACGCGCGATGATTATTGGCGACAGTGAAAATGATATTCTAGCCGGCAAGGCAGCAGGGATCTTCACTGGTGCAGTGACCTTCGGTTTTCGCTCGTTAGAAACCCTTTTGCCGTTGCACCCGGACATTGTGATAAACAATATTGT
>CAYZFF010000295.1:0-5881 GCA_964477305.1 uncultured Cytophagia bacterium | reverse complement strand
TTAGGAATAAACCTATCTTAAAAACTTCAGGATAAATTATGAATCGAGTTGCTTTCTGTTGTCGAATGATTTTTGTGTTGCTGGCGGGTATCACACTGCTGCCGTCGCGCTTCTCCGCAACGCCGGTTGAGCCGCAGGAGGCTTCCCCTGTTGGGGAAAACGGCCAGCGCTGGGTTTTTATGCTGCAATATCTCGCCAGCGATTATGACCGCGCCGTGCAGAAGGGCCGCATCCTCGACGCGTTTGAATATAACGAAATGCAGCGCTTTGCCAATAATCTGCTCACCTCTTATCAAGCGAGCCGCGGCGGCAAAAAATCAACGCTGCAAGAATTCCAAAAATTAGAACGCTTGATCGCCGGCAAAATGGCGGCGCCACAGATTCGGGCGCAATGTCAAGCGTTGCTTGCTATTTTGATCAAGGAAAAAAATCTGCTCGTTTTTCCGCGTCTGGGGCCGGATTTAGCCAACGGCGAAAGATTGTTCGACGAGAATTGCGTTCCCTGCCACGGCCCGCGCGGCGCCGGCGATGGGCCTTCCGCAGATACCTTGAATCCGAAGCCGCGCGACTTTACGGATCCGAACCGGTTGAATCATTACGCTCCGTATCAATTGTTCCAAGCCATTAGTTTCGGCGTCGAGGGCACGGCGATGGCGTCTTTTGCGGAGTCATTTACGGCCGACGAACGATGGGATTTAGCTTTTTATATTATGACGTTGCGCCGCGATTTCAACGCGTTGCCGGCCGCGGAGCAAAAATTTACCCTGCAGCAATTAGCGACAAAAAACAATACCGAGCTCATTGATCTGCTCACGCATCAAAAATTGCCGAAACCGGCGCCGAACCTCCAGGCGTTGGCGGATTACTGCCGAAAAAATCCACCGCAACCGACGACCGAAGAATATATCGCCATCACCGAACGGCTGCTCAAACAAAGCCTCGCCGCGTATACCAGCGGGGATTCGGCGATGGCCAATCAATTGGCTTACGATGCCTACTGGCAGGGCTTCGAATTGATTGAGCGTAACTTGCAATTTCCGCTTTATCGTCGATTCGAAATTATTTTAGGCGAATATAATCTGAGTCTGGAAGCTCACGGACAAGAAAAACTGGCGCGGGAACAGATGAAGTTGATGTTGGAAATTTTGCAACATATTCGCAAAGGGAGAGGCTGGCGCGCGGGAATAAATTGATGGCGTGATGAGTGTGGCAAAAATCATCTTGCCACACTCATCTTGCGCCCAAATTTACGGCAAAAGCAAGATTTTCGCCGTGTGCGTTTGCACCCCGGCTTGCAAGCGATAGAAGTAAGCGCCGCTGGCTACTTTCTCGCCATTCGTGCCCAGGCCATTCCATTTCAAAATATGCCGTCCCGGCGTGAGTAATTCACCGTTACTCAACCGCGCCACTTCGCGTCCGGTTAAATCATACACCGCCGCATAAATCGGCTGCATCTGTGATATTTCAAAAACAATATTCATGCCCTCGGTTGATTCGCTCGGACGAAATGGATTCGGATAATTCAATACATATTGCATCGGCCGCTGCGCTGGATCATTGATCTCGACGCGGGTGGCCGTGGCTTTTTTCGTCATGGTAAAAATATCGACGATGCTGCCGTCCCTTTTCATATACTTGCCGCGCAGCGTATCGCCGTTGACATAAACGATTTCAAAACCGGCAGCCCGGCCTTGTTTAAAGGCCATGAGTTTATGCTGCCCATCAAGGTCGTCATTTTTACCGCCGCTGCCCGCCACCACGTAAACGGTGCCGACATCATCCATGCCTTTTTTCGGATAGAAACTCAGATCCGTATTGATAATCTTGCTGTTGTTCAATAAAAATGAACGCTCGGCAACATGTGAATGCCCGCAGAGCACCAAATCAACACCGGCTTTTTCCAATTCCGGCACAAAGTTCTTTTTTGTAAACTCGTCATCCGTGTGCGTGCCAAACGTATACGGCGGACGATGAAACATCACGATCAGCCAGTGTTGGCCGCGTTTTTTGGCGTCTTCCAAATCTTTGCGCAGCCAGTCGAGTTGTTTGGTTAAAGCCGTGCCCGAAATCAGCAGTTCATCATCCAGACAAATAATGTGGGCGTTGGCGTAATCAAACGAATAGTAATTTTCCACGCCATCGGGATTGTTGGTCGGGGCATAAAAAAACTCGAAATACGGCGCGGCTTTGGAGGTTTTAATGTCGTGATTGCCCAGCGTTGGGAAAACACATAAATTCCGAATCAAATTTTTATACTGGGGAAAATAGTATTTGAGATATTCGCTGCGCGTGCCGCTGCTGTAAACAATGTCGCCCAAAAACAGCGCAAATTCGTGATTAGGCCGTTCGGTGACCATCCGCGCCGCCACGTCTTTCTGCGATGAGGAGCCATCGCCAAGATCACCTGCAGCAATAAAACTGAACGGAATGCGCGCTCCCGCCGCAACATGTGTCTCAAAATAATAATCTGCACCGCTGGCCAATGTTGTTGATCCGTCGGTAATCTCATAAAAATATTTTGTGCGCGGTTTCAGTCCGGTTACTTCAACCGCATGCACGGTTCCCGACGGTGCATTGATACTGCCAAGCCATTGTCCGCTCGTCGTGCCATACTTGAGCACACCGGCCGTTTCATTTTCAGTATACCATACGACGGTAGCCCGATCGGTTGCTGCTCGCTGGACATACGGCCCGATACTGATTTGCGCCACTACCGTTTGCGCCGACCACAACATTGTGAGTAAACCAAGCGATAGTTTACGAATATTCATCACGGAATTCCTTTCACAGAAGCAAATATGTAATTCGTCATTTATAGGATTACAAAAAAGAACGCGTCTCGCGTCACCCCGGCATTATAACTGCTGAATTTGCCGCGCCTCGCGAAACGCCCAGTGTTAATCACGCAATTCCTATGCCGGAGCAAGAAGACCTGATTATGCCCAAATTAACACTTTAAAAAAATAGTCCTGGTACAGTTAAAAGGAGTAACGTCATTACTTTGTTTGCAGCCAAGATGACAACGTTACGTTTTTACAACAACAGCCGCAGCATTGCAAAAAATAAAATACCCTCAAGTCGCCGCGTCTGAAGAGAAAAAAATCCAAGAGCATCAAGATTTTTTTATTGATGGGCGAGGTGCCTTTAAGCAAGATGATTTAAAAAATTCAAATCATCTTGCCAAAATCATTTACTAAAAAATTCCGGCGAGCTTTCGTTTTTGTTTGAGGTGGGAATTTTCGTTAACACGCTATGCTTCGGAGGGAACTTGGTTCTGGCAGATGAATAGTGGAGGGCCTTATCCCCGCAGCTTTTTATAAAACGCCGCCATCTCGGCAAATACGCCGTCGGACTTGCCGCCGGCAATGGGACACTCCGGCAACGACTCCATAAACGCGCGGCCGTAAAACTTCGTGGCAATGCGATTGTCCAAAATCACGATCGTGCCGAAATCGGATTTGCGGCGAATAAGCCGGCCAAAGCCCTGCTTGAATTTGATCACCGCCTGCGGCACGGAATATTCCATAAACGAGTTGCCGCCGCGTTTCTCAATGGCTTCGACGCGCGCTTCCAGCACCGGCTCGGTCGGCACTTTGAATGGCAGGCGCGGAATGATCACACACTCCAGCGCTTCACCGTGGACGTCGACGCCCTGCCAGAAACTATCGGTGGCGAACAGCACCGAACCGACTTGCTTTTTGAAATTTTCGAGCAAGCGATGGCGATTCTCCTGCCCCTGCTTCATCGCGACGATGCCGAGTTGCGCCAGCTCCGGCGCCAGATCGCGATACATTTGGTTGAGTAAGCCGTAGGCCGTAAACAAAATAAAAGCGCGGCCGTTGGAAATCTTCAAAGCGCGCAGCAGCACTTCGCGCAAACGCGCCGGATACTCGCGCGCGTTCGGTTCAGGAATGTCGGTCGGAATTACGATCAACGCCTGCCGGCCATAATCAAACGGCGAGCCGAGCTGTGTCGCGGTTTTTTCCAGGCGTTTGCCTTTGCTATCTTTCAGCACGCCGGAAACTTTCTCTGAGAGGCCGAGGCATTTTTCGAGGTAATCAAACGACTTGCCGACCGCCAGGGTGGCGGAGGTGAGCACGACGGTTGGAAATTTTTCAAACACCACCTTTTTAAGAATCGGCGCGACGTCCAGCGGCGCGCTGCGCAGGCGCACGATATTGCCCCATTTAGATTCTTTTACCTCCAGCCAGCGGATGTTGTTCTCATCGTGATCGAGCAAAACTTTTTGGATTTCATCCGCCATCGCTGTGAGCCGATTGGCCTGCGCATTGAGATCGACCGCCAACGAAGCCGCCTCACTGCCGATTTGATATTCTGCGATATCACAGAGTTTGATCACTTCTCCAATCTGCTCGGCACATTGTCGCATTTCTTGCAACAACACCGGCGCCAATCTTCCGGTTAAATCGACAAAAGCTTTGTCCTTCACCACTGCCGGCGTTAGGCGCAATTTAGTTTCGGAAAAATTTTCGCCGCTGGCGGCACTGCGATTACCTTTGCCGGAAGCCCAGTGGAAAAGCTGATCCATCAAGTCTTTGACGCGGTGCTCCAACTGCCCAACGGCCGGCTCGCACACCATTTCGATCTGCTGGCGAAATTTGTCAATCAGCGAACGGCTGAGGCGACCGGCCGCCTTTTGCATTTTTGCCATCGTGAACGGGAGCACCCCAGTCGTTTTCGCCTCTTTGACGCGATACAACTTATGCAGCGTGCGCAAAATGCCGTGATAACTCGTCGCCGCGCCAAAATAGGACGACGCCACTTCTTCAACATCATGCGCTTCATCCAAAATCACCCGCTGGTATTTCGGCAACACCGCGACTTCGGAACTCTCGGCGGATTCCTGCCGCACTGCAAGATCGGCGAAAAGCAAATGATGGTTGGCAATCAACACATCCGCAGAAGCCGCCCGCCGGCGCGCATTGTAAAAAAAACATTCATGATAAAATTTGCATTTGGCGCGCAGCGTCGTGTCGCTTTCGGATTGAATTTTTTCCCACACTTGATCCTGCGGAATGAACGCCAGATCGGATTTGCTGCCGTCGGGAGACTTTTTCGCCCACGCAATGATGTCGCGCAACTCCTGCAATTGCGCCGGTTCGGTAAAAAGCTCCGGTTGAAATTCGGCTTCTGCGAGTTTGCGTTTGCAGGCGTAATTCGTGCGGCCCTTCACCAACTCCGCGCGGAATTTCAAATCGAGGGTTTGCTGCAGCAGCGGAATATCTTTGTTAATGAGTTGTTCTTGCAAATTAATCGTCCCCGTGGCAATCACCGTGCGTTCACGATTGTTCACGCTCCACTCAATTGCCGGCAGCAAATACGCCATCGTTTTGCCCGTGCCCGTTCCCGCTTCGATAATGGCGATTTTATTCTCGTTGAACGCGTCCGCAACTTTTTCGATCATCGCTTGTTGGGGCGGGCGTGATTCGAAGTTTTCTAACTTCTGAGCGAGTGGGCCTTCATTGGAAAGCAGCTTGCGTAAATGCGGCACCGAGAGCAGCACCACTTCTTTCGGTTTCTGCGGCTCGACGACAACATAAATGTCGCTGACATTATTGTTGATGATGAAAAAACCGATGCCTTCGTTCCCAACGCGCGAGGCAATCATTGCATCTGGTTCAGAAGGTTGCAGCACACCGGAGGGGTGGTTATGAATCACCACATCACCTGTGTGCGCAATGTTCGTAATCGCCGGCACTAAATTTTTATTCCCTCGTGCCACTACTTGCACGGATTCAACGACGCCTTTACCATCCGTTTTGCCGAGAAAAAAAACTTCATTGCCGTCCGCATCGCGAATATGCAGCCGCATATAAGTTATGGCTTCGTCGGCGAGGTAGGATTTGATTTTGTTGGCTGC
>CAYZFF010000294.1:0-5901 GCA_964477305.1 uncultured Cytophagia bacterium | reverse complement strand
CTTGATGGCAAACTTAGGCTGTCACTCGCGAAGAAGAATTCCAGTTCAGTGGGCGATTAGCTTTGAGGCTCGGTTTGCCCGCGTTGGGTGTATCGCCACAAACAAGTTTTCCGATAAAACTTTCACCTTTTTGCTGCGAAATAGGACTGTCAATTCGTCATTTGAGTTTGTAATAATTGCAAACTCTCCCGCCACCCTGTCAATGCCTGGCAGATATGTATGTTGAAATGACAACAACATAAAATAATTTACGACACAATGACTTAAAACACAATGGCACAGCGGTTGCAAAAGGAATGGGTGCAGTCACGAAGTGATAAACAAAAAACTGAACCCATAAATCTTTACAGGAGATGTTATCATGTTAACCAAATTCAACCTGGCCCCGGTTCCTTCGTTTTTCTCGGTTTTCGAGCGCCCGTTATTTCGCGATGTGTTTACCGGCGAAGAGAATGTCATTACATATGCCCCGCGTGTTGACGTGGTCGAAAACAAAGAGAGTTTCACCGTGCGCGCGGAATTGCCGGGCATGAAGAAAGATGAAGTGAAACTGAAACTGGAAAACAATGTGTTGACGTTGAGCGGTGAGAAGCGTTATGACGAAAAGCGCGATGAAGATAATTTCCATCTGCGTGAAACCCGCTACGGCAAATTCGAGCGCAGCTTCCGTTTGACGGACAACATTGATCGCAACAGCATCAACGCGGATTACAAAGACGGCGTGCTCATCATTTCTCTGCCCAAGACCAAAGAATCGCAGAGCAAAGAAATCGCGATCAAAATGAGCTAAACGTCTCGCCTATCCGTGCAGATTCTGCCGGTAAGAGATTGGCACCGGTACCAAAGCGAGTTTAAATGATAAAGCCGGCTTCGACGCAAAATCAGTCGAGGCCGGCTTTTTATTTTCAGGCTAAAACTTTATGTCAAGGTAGTGGAGCCAACGCTTCAATTGCCGGCATTCTTCCACAATCGCCGCGAGCGAATAATGCGCGTTGGCTGGACTCGGCGAGGGCAGCACATAGATTCGCGCGGCGCCGATGGTTTCCAATTGCGGCCCGGGGCCAAGCTTGTTTTTGGCGGGCACGTGAAAAACCCACCGAAAGCCGGTGATGCCTAAAAAACAAATTGTCGCGGGAGAAAATTTTTCAATTTTTCGCCGAAACGTCTTAGCGCCGGCAATAATTTCCTCTTGCGTTAGTTCGTCAATCTGCGCGGTGGGACGCTTGACAATGTCGGTAAAACCGATGCCCTGCTCGAACAAAAGTCCTTCATCTCCAGGGGTCACGTTGCGTCCAAAGAAATTTGCCGCCGAGAGCGCAGGCCAGAAGCGATTGGTGCGGCGCGCAAAGTATTTTCCCTTCTGCGCCGAATAAAGCCCGGGATTCAAACCGGTGAAAACCAGCTTGAGGCCGGGACGGAGATAATCCGGCAGCGTTAACGCGGCCACTATAAAAGCAGCCCACCGACTAAGCCGGCGGCCGTCGTTTGCAAGATGCCGATGAGCGCCCCGCCGATCACCATCGTTGCCGGATAGGGAAACGTCGCAAATTGCGTGAGCATTTGCGGCAGGTAAATCACCAAGCCCGTCATGAAACCGAAAAGCGCGCCGTTGGCGAGCGAAACCTCGGCCGGCCATGCCAAACGCAATAAATAAGCAAAGATCAACGCAAAGGCCAGCGTGCCGATAAAATATAATGGCAAGCGGCGCTTGCCGGTGGTTTCGTCAAGCAAACCGGTCATACTTTTATACGTTTTTCCCAAAATCGCCATGTGTCCGAAACTGGAGATGGCGGCAACGGCAACCCAGATGGCCGCGACGGCCAAAATAAAAGCAGACATATTTGTGCTCCCGAAAAATTTTAAACGCGGAATAAATCAACATGACTTTTTGTACTCCATTATGCGCCGGAGGTGAAATACGACAAATATGAGAAAGGCTTTTTTGACATGCAAGAAAAAAATTTAATTTGGTAATATTGCTGCCGGCTTATACCAAATGAAGAAAAACCCAAAAAATCCATCTTTCTGCTTGCTTTTCTCCGTGAAGAAATTAAATTGACTATTACCCCTAAGGAGCCATCATGTTGATCAAAATCCTGCGTGGCTGGGAAATGCCGGAACGTGAGGCGACGCCGGAAGAATTTTATTTAAGCCGTCGCCAATTTATTAAAAAAGTTGGTTGGAGCGGCATGAGCACCGCATTGGCGCTGGCGGGCTGGGGTGGCGCCGAAGCGGCAAGTCGCCAAGCAGATAAGAAAATTTATCCGGCGAAGCGCAATGAAAAATTCGCGCTGGACCGTCCGCTGACAGACGAATGGGCGACGGCGCATTATAATAATTTCTACGAATTCACGACAGCCAAAGAGCGCGTCGCGGATTTGGTCGGCAAATTTCAAACGAGTCCGTGGACAGTTGAAATCACGGGGCTGGTGGCGAAACCACTGCGTTTCGATAGCGAGGACTTGATTCGCCGGATGCCGCTTGAAGAACGCCTTTACCGGCATCGCTGCGTGGAGGCCTGGTCGATGGCGGTGCCGTGGACCGGCTTTCCGATGAAAGCGTTGGTCGAGTTGGCGCAACCATTGTCGACGGCCAAGTTTGTGCGTCTGCTTAGTTTTAACAAACCGGAACAGGCGCCCGGTATAAAATCGCAATCGTGGTATTCGTGGCCGTATTATGAAGGCTTACGAATGGACGAAGCAATAAATGAATTAACGATGTTGGTGACCGGCATTTACGGGCACGAGTTGCCCAAACAAAACGGCGCGCCGTTGCGTCTGGTAACACCGTGGAAGTACGGCTACAAAAGTATTAAGTCGATTACCAAAATCGAATTTGTCGATAAACAGCCGCACACGTTTTGGAACGACCTGGCGCCGACGGAGTATGATTTTTTATCGAACGTAAACCCGCAGGTGCCGCATCCGCGCTGGTCGCAGGCCACCGAACAGCCGATTCCAGACGGCCCGCGCCGTCCGACGTTGACGTATAACGGTTACGGCGCGCAAGTGGCCGCCTTGTACAAAGCATAAAATGTTAGACGTATACCCTATAGCCATTTTGAGGAGGTGTAAGTGGAAACCACCAAACAAAAAGCGTTAAAAATTATTTCAAAACTGGCGGATGACAGCTCGTGGGGCGATATTCTCGCCGAGTTGCATATTGCGCAGCGCAACGAGGCGAATTCCCGCATCGAACGCGGTGAAGATTTCTCGCCGATGCTCAACGAGTTTAGCACAAAACTAAAAAGTGTTTTGCAGGCGGAATTTTCCGCAGCGCAAGAAATCATCGTCGAGCCGGCGCCAGATGGCGAGCGGGTCAAGGGCCTCATTATTTCCGAAAGTTTTGCCGGCATGGACGATGCGGACCGCCAGGATCATGTCTGGGATTTACTGGAATCCAAATTAAGCCAAACCGAACAGCGCCGCGTGTTGAGCTTGATCGCTTATACGCCGGAAGAATATCGCGCCTTCAAAGAAGAGTAGCGCGTCACACAGGCGGTCCGCCTGCCTGTGTTATCCCGATCATTTATTTTGCTGACGAAACAACGATGACGGCAGACCACGATGCCCAAGCTCTTGTCATCGCGACGCAACTCCTCGGCCTCGACGCGAAGTGGTTGCAGGCCTTCGACCTCGAAGATCCCTTTAACGATAATCTGCGGTTGCGCGGGTTTCTGTGCCAAAAACCGGATCAGCGCTACGGGGCGCTGGCGCTGACGCACGTCGGCGAGATCGCCGCGCCGCAACTTATTCTCGCCACGCCGAAATTGCATTACCCCTTCGGCAAAGACGGCGCGTTTCATTTCCCGCCCATCAAAAAAATTTCTCTTTATGAAAAGATGGATGGGACCAATGTGCTCGCCTACCGCTACCGGGACGACGCGGGTGATTGGCATTTGACGTACAAGTTGCGTTTAGCGCCGATCTTGCGCAACAGCCGCTGGGGCCCGTTTCTCGATATGTGGCGGGAATTGCTGCGCCTGCATCCCACCATTCCGCAACTGGTCGAAACCAACGATTGCCATCTCAGCTTCGAAATGTACGGCGGGCGCAACACCCATTTGATCGTGTATGAAACCGATCTCGCCGTCGCCGCCTTATTCGGCATCCGCCGTGACGCGAGCATTGTGCCGCCGTTCAAACTGAATTTGCTGGGCGTGCCGAGCGCTCCGCTGGCCGGCGAATTGATCGCGGGCGAAGATCCGGTCGCCAAATACGCCGCGATTCGCGCCGAAATGGAACAGCGCAACCAGCATACGGAAGATGAAAAGCTCCTCGGCACCGAAGGCACAGTTTGGTATGTTGAAGAGCCGGAGGGGCGCATCACCATGTGGAAATGCAAGCCCGAGTCCGTCGAAGAGATTCATTGGGCCGCGGGCATCAACAAGAAGGCGGTAATCGCGACGTGCTGGAATCTGCTGGAGACCAGCGACGAATTGAATTACGAAACATTGCTGCCGCTTCTGCTTGAGGAATATCAGTTGCGCGAGATCGAAATGTTCCGCCTTCACATCGACAATTGCCTCAAACAAGTGAACTCCGAATTTGTGTTTAAAGAGCGCGTATTAATGGAATATGACAAACTCGGCCAATCCATTCACGACAACAAAGGCGATGTGATGCGGGCGTTGTCGCCGCATTTTCGGCGGGAAGAAATGAAAAAAATTTATACACTGCTGGTGCGGAATCGTTAGCTGGACATCATTGGAGGCCCCACGCCAGGTCCGACTTAGCGCCGCTTAATTCAGACAAAAAAATTTTACCAGGAAATCCATGCAACTCTTCGACGTTTATCCACTTTATGATATTGAGCCGGTGCGTGCCCGTGAAGTTTATCTCTGGGATAAAAATGGCGTGCAATATCTCGACTTCTACGGCGGCCATGCGGTGATTTCAATCGGGCATAGCCATCCGCATTACATCCGCAAACTCACCGAACAACTCGAGCGGCTGGGTTTCTATTCCAACTCGGTGCAGATTCCACTGCAAAAGGAATTGGCGGCCAAGCTCGGCGAGCTTTCGGGATACCACGATTATCAACTTTTTCTCTGCAACTCCGGCGCGGAAGCGAATGAAAATGCGTTGAAGCTGGCCTCATTTCACAATCGGCGAAAGTTGGTGCTTGCTTTTTCCGGCGCTTTTCACGGCCGCACCTCGGCGGCGATTGCGTTTACCGACAATCCCAAAATCCGCGCGCCGTTGAACGAGAATCACGAAGTGATCTTTTTGCCGTTAAATGATGAAACCGCGCTGCAACATGCTTTTCAACGCGACAATATTTGCGCCGTCATCATTGAGGGCATTCAGGGCATAGCGGGCATTCAGGTGCCGGAGCCAAAATTTTTGCAGCGGCTGCAAACGCTTTGCGAGCAATCCGGCGCGCCCTTGATTCTCGACGAAGTGCAATCCGGCTACGGCCGCAGCGGCAAATTTTTCGCGCACCAATTTGCCGAAATCCGGCCCGACCTCATTACCGTCGCCAAAGGCATGGGCAACGGCTTTCCGGTGGCGGGTTTGTTGATCAATCCTAAATTTAAAGCCTCACCCAGCTTGCTCGGCACCACGTTCGGCGGCAATCACCTCGCTTGCGCCGCGGCGGTGGCTGTGCTCGAGGTGATCGCGCAAGAGCAGCTCGTCGACAATAGCGCAACCTTAGGCAGTTATCTGCTCGGCGAATTGAAAAAATTATCGAAGGGCGTGAAAGAAGTGCGCGGCCGTGGGTTGATGATCGGCGTCGAGTTGGAATTTGCGAGCGAGCCTATTCGAAAAAAACTGCTCTTCGAACACAGAATTTTCACCGGTTCGTCGCACGATCCCCGCACCATCCGGCTGCTGCCGCCGATGATATTGAAGCGGGAGCAGGCGGATCGGTTTTTGGAAAGTTTTGCAACGGTGCTGA
>CAYZFF010000293.1:0-5948 GCA_964477305.1 uncultured Cytophagia bacterium | reverse complement strand
CACAGAGAAAACCGAGTCAACAGAGGCGAGGGCGAAAAGCTTTCGCCGTTTTATTTTGGCGTCTTGACTTTATGGCTGAAGTTGCCTATCTTTTCAAAGTCAATTTTAATAAAAACCAATTCTGGAATGAAGATAAAATGATACGGAAACTTTTCGGGAGCTTCTTTTTTTCGGTTTATCTGTTTTGCAGCTTTGCCGCCGCGCAGGATCGCGGTTTCGGCTTGGGCATCGTGGCCGGCGAGCCGACGGGCGTTAGTTTGAAAAGCTGGCAAGGGCGAACGACGGCATTGGATGCGGCGCTGGCGTGGTCATTTGCCGGCAATGATTTCGTGCAAATACACGGCGATTACCTCTCCCACAATTTTTCTCTCCTGAAAGTCGAAGAAGGCCAATTGCCTTTTTACTACGGCATCGGCGGCCGCCTCAAGTTGATTAACCTGGACGACAATAGAAACGACCGGAATAATAAAACCCGGATTGGCGTTCGTCTGCCTTTGGGGCTGGCGTATTTATTTGAAAAAGTGACGCTCGACCTTTTCGTCGAAGTCGTGCCGGTTTTGGATTTGGTGCCGGAAACCGAATTTGACTTAAACGCAGCGATCGGGGTGCGTTATTTTTTTGCCAGGTGAGCGGCGTTGCCAATTTTCCGCCATTTGCCGGCGACTCGGAAGACCGTCCCATTTTTCTTTGAAAACAAATAATCTCGTGCTTTTGGTTATGAATGTGTGTATTTTGTAAAATTGTTTTTTGCAAGAAAATAATTGTTTTGCCGCCACCAGGCGAGTCAACCCTATTCATCAGAAAGGAATATCAATGTTGTTTAAATCAGCCGTAGTCGTTCTACTCAGTGGCTTGGTAGCTTGTCAGGGAAATCAGGAGAAAAAAGTGACACTGGAAACGCACGAACAGAAAGTCAGTTACAGTATCGGCATGGATATTGGAAAAAATCTCAAACAGAATGAAATCACCGTTGAGATGGACGCCTTGGCGCGCGGCATTAAAGACGCGTTGGGCGATAGCAGCACCAAGCCGCTGTTGAGCGCGGCGCAAATTGAAGAAACCATGCAAAAGTTTCAACAAGACATGATGACCAAGCAAAGCGAGAAAACGAATGCCGTGGCCATTAAAAATAAAACTGCCGGTGAACTGTTTTTAGCCGAGAACGCAAAAAAAGAAGGCGTGGTGGTGCTGCCCAGCGGCTTGCAATACAAAATTATCAAAACCGGCACCGGCCCCAAACCGAAAGTGACCGATCAAGTGACCACGCATTATCGCGGCACGTTGATCGACGGCACCGAATTTGACAGTTCCTACAAAAGCGGCCAACCGCTCGATTATCCGGTCAACAATTTTATTACCGGCTGGACCGAAGCGTTGCAGCTCATGCCGGTCGGCTCGAAATGGCAATTGTTTGTCCCCTCGAACCTCGCTTACGGCGAGCGTGGCAACGGTAGCGTCATCGGCCCGAATGCCGCTTTGATTTTTGATCTTGAGCTTCTGGCGATTAAATAGGTTGCGTTGAATTCGGAGTGTCAAACTTGAGTTTGGCACTCCAGCTTTGAACCCCAGAACAAAAATTTTTATGCAAGCCCTCTTCAAACCTTCCTCCCGTTCATTTATTTTATTGCTTGTTCCCGTATTTTTTTTAACTCTCGGCCTGTCGGTCAAATCAGCCGCACCTATGAAAAAGAGAATTTTCCGTTCGGATACACTCAATCAATTCTATTCGGAAAAAAAACTGGGTTGCCAGCGCGAGGGCCAACACTTTGCCTTTCGACTTTTTGCGCCGCGCGCAACGGCCGTGAAACTGGCGCTTTTTGAGCGGCACGATGCCGAAACCGGGCGAGAATTCCCCATGCAACGCGATCGCGACGGCGTGTGGGAATTTTTTTCTGGAGAAAATCTCACTAAAAAATTTTATGGCTACCGTGTCAGCGGCCCAAGCGGCCAGGACGAATTTTTCGATGACCGCCACTTGATTGCCGATCCCTATTCGCAAGCCGTCGCGACGAAAAATCACTACACCCATCCGGCCAGATCCCTGATTCTGCCGGAAGAAACTTTTAATTGGGCAGGTGACACGTTTCTCAAAATTCCGCAGGAAGATTTGATCATCTACGAAATGCATGCGCGCGATATGACGGCGCATCCCTCTTCCGGTGTTGCGCCGGAATGGCGCGGCACGTATCGCGGCTTAATTCAAACCGGTGCAACGGGCGGCATTGAATACATCAAATCACTCGGCGTTAACGCAGTCGAGTTTCTGCCGATTCACGATTTCGCCCAGATTGAGCCGACGCTGCCGGAAAACGCGGCGGCCAACAATATTTATGGCCGCAATCACTGGGGTTATATGACGAGTTATTTTTTCGCACCCGAAAGTTATTACGCCACGAACGGCACGCTTGCACCCGGCCAATGGAACGGCGTGGACGGCCGGCAAGTGCGTGAGTTTAAAGAAACGGTGAAAAGTTTTCACCGCGCCGGCATTGCGGTGTTGCTGGATGTCGTGTACAATCACGTGTCAGAATATGATCAAAACCCTTTCAAGTTTATTGATAAAAAATATTATTTCCGTTTGGACGCGAACGGAAATTTTTTGAGTAAAAGTGGCTGTGGCAATGATTTTCAAACGGAACGGCCAATGGCGCGCCGGCTGATTTTGGACAGCGTCGAGTATTGGATGCGTGAATATCATATCGACGGCTTCCGCTTCGATCTTGCGGCGATGATTGATTGGGAAACTTGCGATGCGATTTTAAAGCGGGCGAGGGCGATTAATCCGAACGCGATTGTCATTGCGGAGCCGTGGGGCGGCGGCGGTTACACGCCGGCGGAGCATTCGCAGCACGGCTGGGCTGCGTGGAACGATCAAATCCGCAACGGGGTGAAAGGCTGGCGACCGACCGGCGCCGGCGATCAGGGTTTTATTTTCGGCAAGTGGAAAAGCGGCACGACGATGGCGCATCTGCGCAGCTATATCTCCGGCACGTTGAAAGAAGACGGCGGATTGTTTCAACATAAATCACACGCCGTCAATTACCTCGAATCACATGACGACCACACGCTCGGCGATTTCATTCGCATCGCCAGCGGCGAAATCACGGAAGATCAAAAAATTACCGATCTCGACGCCAATGCGCGCCTCTCCCCTGTTCAACTCCGCATGAACAAATTGGCTGCACTTTTTCTCTTCACCAGCCAGGGTGCAACAATGATTCACGCCGGACAGGAGTTTGCACGCAGCAAAGTGATTGCGAAAACCGAGGTTGCCGATTCACATGCCCGCCAAATCGATCACAACAGTTACAACAAAGACAACGCGACCAACTGGATCAATTATCACCACGTTGAAATGAATCGGGAGTTGGTGGATTATTATCGCGGCTTGATCGCGTTGCGCCGCGGCCATCGCGCGTTTCGTTGGAGTGAGAAAAAAGAGGTTGAATTGCTAACCAGCACCGGTGAATTTTCATTGGGCTATCTTTTACATCATGCATCGAATGGTGACACGCATGACTTCGTTGTGCTGATGAATGGCGATCCGCAAGAGCCGGCGCTGTTTACGTTGCCAACCGGTCATTGGGAAATTGTGGTGAATGCGCAACAAGCAGGCACCGTCGCTTTGGGAAAATCTCCGGGAGGCAGTTTCGTTGTCAGCCCCTCCAGCGGCGTGGTAATGCGGCGTAAACGGTAACCATCAAGACCCGAAGACACAAAGTTTTGATTTTAGAGAAAGTCTTTTTACTTTTCAATCAATTTCCACAAGCATTGCTTAACAGGAGATTCCGGGCATGATCGACGACATTAAAAAACTCAGCCAAAAATATGAATCCGAATGCGCGCAATTTCTGTGCGAGCTCATTGCGGCAAAATCGATGAGCAGTCAGGAAGAAAACGTGATAAACGTTATCCGAAAAAAAATGGAACAATTTCGCTACGATGAAATTATCGTTGATCCGATGGGCAATTTGCTCGGCCGCATTGGCAGCGGCAAAACTGTGATCGCGCTGGATGCGCACGTTGATACCGTCGATGTGGGCAATGCAAGCTTGTGGAAAACCGATCCGTTCAAAGGCGTGATCAAAGACGGCGTAATTTGGGGCCGCGGCGCTTCGGACATGAAAGGCGCGGTGGCGTCGATTGTGTTTGCTGGGCGCATTGTGAAAGAACTGGGTTTGGCAAAAGATTTCACGCTATACGTCGTGTGCAGCGTGCAGGAAGAAGATTGCGATGGCCTGTGCTGGCAATACATCGTCAAAGAAGACAAGCTCCGCCCCGATTGCGTTGTCATTACTGAACCAACGAATCTCGGCATCTATCGCGGGCATCGCGGCCGCATGGAAATGGAAGTGCGCACGCAAGGTCTCTCCTGCCACGGTTCGATGCCGGAGCGCGGCGTGAATGCGATTTACAAAATGGCGCCGATTATTGCCGACATCGAAAAATTGAATGAACGGCTCGCGCCCGATCCGTTTCTCGGCAAAGGCACGGTAACGATTTCCGAAGTGCGTTCGACCTCGCCCTCGCTCTGCGCCGTGGCGGATAGCGCCGCGATTCATCTCGACCGCCGATTGACCAAAGGCGAGACCATGGAATCCGCAGTGAAAGAAGTGCAAGATCTGCCCAGCGTGCAACGCGCCGGCGGCGAAGTGGTGGTGTTGGACTATGCTGTGCCGAGTTACAAAGGCCTCACGTATCCAACAAAAAAATATTATCCGACGTGGTTGTTGGATGAAAATCACCCCGCGATGCAAGCGGGCGTTGAAACCTATCGCCAACTCTTTAATGAAGCCCCGCGCGTGAGCCGTTGGAATTTCAGCACCAACGGCATTGCCACAATGGGTCTGCATGGTATTCCGTCCATTGGCTTCGGCCCAGCTAACGAAATTCATGCCCACTCGCCGGAAGATCAATGTCCTGTCGATCATCTCGGCAAAGCAATGGGTTTTTACGCGGCGTTTCCGGAGTTTTTTGTAAAACAAAACTCGTAATCAGATAAACAATTTGAATAACAAAAATCTCAAGGAGCAAATCATGACTGACGCTTTACGTGGACGCGATTACATTATGACGCAGGAATGGAGCAATGACGAACTTGAGTTGACGTTGGATACTGCGAGTGATTTGAAAGAGAAATTCCACAAGGGCATTTCGCACCGGCTGTTGGCGGATAAAACGATTTTTTTGTTATTTTTCGATAAATCGACACGCACGCGTAATTCGTTTGAAGCCGGCATCACGCAACTTGGCGGCCATGCGCATTTCATTGATTCCAGCACTTCGCAAATTGCACATGGCGAAAGCCCGAAGGACACGGGGATCATTCTGTCGAGCTTTGGTCACGGCATTGCGATTCGCCACGATCTCATTCCCGGCGAGGGCAACAGCTACATGCGCGAAGTGGCGCAATATGCCAACAAACCGGTGATCAACATGCAATGCGATATCGATCATCCCTGTCAGGCGATTGGCGATTTGATGACGATTCGCGAGAAGTTCGGCAAAAATTTGCGCGGCCTCAAAATCGCCGTAGCCTGGACGTACGCGCCAAGTTATGCGAAACCGATGTCGGTGCCGCAAGGTTTGATTATGCTCATGACGCGCTTCGGTCTTGATGTGACGTTGGCGCATCCCCCGGAATACACGCTGATGGCGAACACGATGCAGATCGCGCGCGATAATGCAAAAAATAGCGGCGTAAAATTTAATGTGGTCGATAATCTCGAAGAGGCGTTTCGTGACGCCGATATTGTCTATCCGAAAAGCTGGGGTATCGAGTCACTCTTTAAACAACCGGAGAAAGCGCTCGAGCTTTCCAAACGCTACAAATCATGGATTTGTGACGAGAAACTGATGTCGATTACGAAGAAGAATTCCATTTATATGCACTGTTTGCCGGCGGATCGCGGTAATGAAGTGACCGACGCGGTGATTGATGGCCCGCA
>CAYZFF010000292.1:0-5969 GCA_964477305.1 uncultured Cytophagia bacterium | reverse complement strand
ATTATTCACAGTTACAGCAACAAGCAGCACGAAGGTTTTCTCGGCCATGCGTATCTCGGGCAATGGGTCAACCTCGGCGCGGATTCCAATAACAGCGATTTGAAAAACAATTACAGCACGGTGAAAGTCTATGTAAATGGCGAGCTGGTGGATAGCGGCTTGATGTTTGTCGGCCTAACGATGGGTGATCACGCCAAATGCGGCATTAACACGATGTTCAACACCGGCACCGTCGTCGGCGTGATGAGTAATATTTTCGGCGCTGGTTATCCGGACAAATTCGTGCCATCATTTAGCTGGGGTGGCAGCGAGAATCTGGAAACGTATGCTTTCGACAAAGCGCTGGAAGTGGCTCACCGCGTGATGGCCCGGCGCCAAGTGGTGCTTTCAATGGCGCAAGAAAAAATGCTGCGGCAGGTGTTTGCGATGACAACGGCTGAACGGAAGGGTTAAATAATTCTTGTAACGGGTAACGTGATGCACTTCTAAATTTGAAGAGTTGTGAAGCTTAGAAAAAGTTTACGAGCAAGAACGTTACACGAAAGAAAGGATAAATCATGCTCGTCTACATCAAAGAAAACTACGATGAAATGAGCCATGAAGGCGCGCGCATTGTGGCGGAACTTGTGCGCAAAAAACCGAACGGCGTGTTGGGATTCGCTACTGGCGGCACACCCCTCGGATTGTACAAAGAGTTGATCCGGATGCACCAACATGAAGGCCTGGATTTTTCCAAAGTGACGACGTTCAATTTAGATGAATATGTCGGCCTGCCGCCGGAGCACGATCAGAGCTATCATTATTTCATGTGGGAAAATTTGTTCAAACATATCAATGTCGATCGCCGGTTCGTGCACATTCCCATGGGTATGGCGCAGGATATCGACACGTTTTGCGAATGGTACGAAGAACAGATCGTAAAAGCCGGGGGAATTGATTTGCAAATTCTCGGGATCGGCGCCAATGGCCACATCGCTTTCAACGAGCCGGGTTCTTCGCTCGGTTCGCGTACGCGCATCAAAACGCTCACCGGCACCACGCGCGAAGCGAATGCGCGATTCTTCAAGAATCCTGACGAAGTGCCGAAATATGCGATTACGATGGGCGTCGGCACCATTATGGATGCCAAGGAATTGCTGTTGCTCGCCAGCGGCGCCGGCAAAGCTGAGGCGATTGCGACCACTTGTGAAGGTCCCATCACTGCAAAGTGCCCGGCGACGATTGTGCAGATGCATCGCTACGCCTTTGTGATCGTCGACAAGTCTGCGGCGGCGAAGTTAACGATGAAGTATACCGATTAAACTCACTTTAACCAGGAGAGGTGTTTATGCGATTTAACAAACTTTTTGCCGTATTCGGCGCGACGTTGTTGGCTTTTGCCGGCTTGTTTGCCGGCGATAAACCGGCGCTCAAAATCGATTACGAAAAGTACAAACTCAAAAACGGCTTGCAAGTTATTTTGCATGCGGATAAATCCGATCCGATCGTGGCGGTGGCCGTTTTCTATCACGTCGGCTCCAATCGCGAAGAAAAGGGCCGCACCGGCTTCGCGCATTTGTTCGAGCACATGCTGTTCCAGGAATCGCAGCACGTGGGACAGGATCAATTTTTCAAAAAAATTCAGGCGGCCGGCGGCACGCTCAACGGCACGACCTCGTTTGACCGCACCGTTTATTTTGAGACCGTTCCTCGGAATGCGCTCGAAATGAGCTTGTGGCTCGAGGCCGATCGCATGGGCTATTTGCTGCCGGCAGTCACGCAGGATGCTTTCATCAACCAGCAGGATGTCGTGCAGAACGAGAAGCGGCAGGGCGTCGACAACGCGCCGTACGGCCACACGGGCTACGTCATCAACAAGCTGATGTATCCGGAAGGCCATCCATACAATTGGCAAGTCATCGGCTCGCTGGAAGATTTGGCTAACGCCACGGTCGAGGATGTGAGCAAGTTTTTTCAAAAATGGTACGGCCCCAACAACGCGACGTTGGTGATCGCCGGCGATTACGATCCGGCGCAGGCGAAAAAATGGGTGGAGAAATATTTTGGCGAATTGAAATCTCCGGCGCCGGTGCCGGATCCGAAACCGCTGCTGGTCACCTTGGACAAAACCAAGCGCGCGTTTCACGAGGACAATTTTGCGCGCTCACCAGAATTGAGCATGGTTTTTCCGACGGTGCAACGGTTGAGTAAAGATGCGTATGCGTTGGCATTACTCGCCGATTTGTTCGCCGATGGCAAACGCGCACCGCTTTACAAAGTCATCGTGGAAGAAAAGAAACTCGCGCCGGCGGCGTCGGCTTTCCAAAATAGCCTGGAAATGGCCGGAACTTTTTTTATTCGCGTGCGCGCGTTTCCCGATAAAAGCCTCACCGAAGTTGAGAAAGCCGTTCTGGAGGCGATGGCTAAATTTGAAAAAGACGGCTTTACCGACAAAGATTTGGCGCGCACCAAAGCCCGCACCGAAACCAATTTTTATAATGGTATTTCCAGCGTATTGAACAAGGCGCTGCAATTGGCCACGTACAACGAGTTTGCCGGTTCGCCGGATTTTATCACGCAAGACATTCAAAATTCGTTGAATGTGACGAAAGAAGATATCTGGCGCGTTTACCACCAGTATCTCAAAAACAAGAATTATGTTTTGACCAGTTTTGTTCCCAAGGGCAAGATGAATTTGGTGGCGGAAAATTCCGAGCGTTTCCCGGTGGTGGAAGAAGCCATTGCCAAAGCCGGCGTCAGCAAAACTGCCGAGGCGGGCGCAAAGGCGCCTGAAAAATTACCCTCGAGTTTTGATCGCAGCGTCGAGCCGCCGGCAGGCGCGACGCCGGCCATCACGCTGCCGAAAATCTGGACGCACACGTTGAAAAACGGCTTGCGCATTTACGGCATCGAGCACAATGAATTGCCGCTGGTGCAATTTGCGCTGACGCTAAATGGCGGCCATTATCTGGACGATCCTGATAAGGTTGGCGTAGCGAATTTGATGACCGACATCATGATGGAAGGCACGAAGAACAAAACGCCAGTCGAGCTGGAAGAAGCGATTGACGATTTGGGCGCTTCGATCAATATGCTTACCACCGATGAAGCGATTATTATTCAGGCGAATACCCTTTCGGCAAAAGTCGATAACACGTATGGACTGTTTGAGGAAATTCTTTTGCAGCCGCGCTGGGACGAGAAAGAATTTGCCCGCATCAAACAAGAAACCATCGAAACCATCAACCGCCGCAGCGTCGACCCGGCCGGGATTGCCGAGAATGTGCATCGCCGGCTCCTTTACGGCCCGGGCCATATTTTTTCCAGCTCGACGCTGGGCACGCCGGCTTCCGTCGAAAAAATTACTTTGGCGGATTTGCAAAATTTTTATGAACGCAATTACTCGCCGGCGGTTTCGCATATCACCGTCACCGGCAATATCACCAAAGAGCAGGCGCTCAAGCTCTTTGCGGCATTAGAGCAGAAGTGGCCGGCGAAAGAAGTGAAATTCACCGCGTATCCCGCGCCGCCGGCGGCCGAAAAAGCGCGTTTATATTTCGTCGACGTGCCCGGCGCCAAACAATCGCAAATTCGCATCGGCTATCTGGCGCTGCCTTACACGCATCCCGACTACTACGCGACGACGGTGATGAACTATAAATTGGGCGGCAGCTTCAATGGCATTTTGAATCTCATTCTCCGCGAGCAGAAGGGATATACTTACGGCGCGCGCTCCACTTTCATTGGCACCCAGTATGCTGGCCCGTTCGTCGCTTCGGCCGGTGTGCGCTCGAACGCGACTTTGGAATCCGCCCAAATTTTCAAGGACGAGATCGCCAAATATCGTGAGGGCCTATCAGATGCGGATCTTGCATTCACCAAAAGCGCGCTGAGCCAGGCCAACGCGCTGCGCTTTGAAACGCTCGGCGCTTTGCGCGGCATGCTCGATCAAATTGCCACGCACAATCTGCCTTTTGATTATATTAAACAGCAGGAAAAAACTATTTTGGAAATGACTAAGGAACGCCACAAAGCACTGGCGCAGCAGTATCTCGATCCCGACAAGTTGATTTATCTCATCGTTGGTGACGCGGCCACGCAACTTGAAGGCCTCAAGCAGTTGGGTCTGGGCGATCCGATCCTGTTGGATAAAGACGGTAAACCGATCACGGTGAATTAATCGGCAGTTTTGTTTCCCGCCAGCGGTTTGGCTTTGGCCAAGCCGCTGGCATTTTTATTCGCACATGGAGACCTGATGAGGTTGAAAATTTCATTTTGGCTTGCCGCAATGTTTAATTTTTCGGCACCGGTGTTTGCGCAAAACCCAACGCCGTCCTATGCCGGCCAACAACAACGCGAGATTAAAGCGCTTTCCGCTGCCGATATAAAAATGTATCTCGAAGGTCACGGCATGGGCCTGGCCAAAGCTGCAGAGTTGAATCATTATCCCGGCCCGCGGCATGTGTTGGATTTGGCGACGGAGCTGAAACTTTCGCATGAACAATTTACCAAAACCCAGCAAGTTTATGACAGGATGCACGCTAACGCCATGCGATTGGGCAAATTGATCGTTGCCAAAGAAAAACAACTCGATAGCTTGTATGCTACGCAAAAGATTAGTGAAGCGCAGCTCCGCGCTGTAGTTGGAGAAATTTCCGGGTTGCAAGGTGAATTGCGCCTTGCTCATCTCAATGCGCATTTGGAAATGAAGAAAATTTTGACCTCAGTGCAGACGGCGAAATATGATGAATTGCGGGGATATGGGAAGGGGCAATCACAAACGTCTCAACAGGGAAAACATTAAAATGAAATTCGTCGCCGATCTGCATTTGCACTCGCATTTCTCGCGCGCCACCAGCCCGCAGCTTGATCTCGAGCATCTCAGCAAATGGGCGCAAATGAAGGGCGTCACCGTTGCCGGCACCGGCGATTTCACGCATCCCGGCTGGCTGGATGAAGTCGAGAAAAAATTGGAACCGGCGGAGGAAGGGCTGTTTCGGTTGAAAGAAGAATTTAGCCGCGCGACGCAAGCGGAAGTTCCAAAAGCCTGTCGTGGGGAAGTGCGGTTTATGTTGACGACGGAAATTTCCAATATCTACACGCGGCACGGGCGCGGGCGCAAAGTTCACAATTTGATTTTTGCACCGAGTATCGCCGCCGCGCGGAAAATTCAGGCGCGGCTCGAAAGCATCGGCAACATTCGCTCCGATGGCCGCCCGATTCTCGGGTTGGATTCGCGTGACTTGCTGGAGATCACGCTCGAATCCGATCCGCAGGCTTATTTCATTCCCGCGCACATTTGGACGCCGTGGTTTTCGATGCTCGGCTCGAAGGGTGGCTTCGATTCCGTGGAAGCTTGTTTTGGCGATTTGACGCCGCATATTTTTGCCGTGGAAACCGGGCTTTCCTCCGATCCGTTAATGAACTGGCGTTTGCAGCAACTTGATCGTTTCGTGCTCGTTTCCAATTCCGATGCGCACTCGCCGCAAAAGCTGGCGCGCGAAGCGAATTTGTTTGACACCGAGCTTTCTTATCCGGCGATTTGGAATGCGTTGAAAGATGAAAATGATCGCGGCTTTCTCGGCACGATGGAATTTTTTCCAGAAGAAGGCAAGTATCATTACGACGGCCATCGCCTCTGCAAAACACGCTTGCATCCGCGCGAGACTAAAGCCTATAATGGAAACTGTCCTGTTTGCCGCAAACCCGTTGTCGTTGGCGTCATGGCGCGCGTCGAAGAGCTGGCGGATCGGCCCGCAGGCGTAAAGTCGCCGCGGGCACGGCCTTATTACAATATCATTCCGCTCCCGGAAATTATCGGCGACGCGAAAAATCAAAATGCCACGACAAAGGCCGTCGATGAAATTTTTCACAAATTATTGCATGGCATTGGCAACGAGCTTTTCATTCTGCAAGACGCGCCGCTCGCTGATATTGAGCGTATCGGTGGCAGCCTGATCGCTGAAGGCATTCGCCGCATGCGCGCCGGC
>CAYZFF010000291.1:0-5994 GCA_964477305.1 uncultured Cytophagia bacterium | reverse complement strand
TAAATTATCCCCATGACCCGGAATACCTCACAGGGCGCGTCTATTTTGTGGGTGCTGCTTGCCGTGCCGCCGCTGATCTTCGCGCAGGAAAACCTGGTTGAAAAATTCTCCGCGCCGGAGACGGAGAATGTCGCGGAAATCGAGAATGACCTGCAAGAACTTCTTTCCAACCCGCTCGAAATCAATCAGGTCACTCGCGAACACTTACGCCGGCTGCCTTTTTTAACCCGCCAACAGATTGAAGCTTTTCTAAATTTTCGCCGGCGCCACGGTGATTTCAAAAATCTCGATGCGGCGCTGGCAATTCTGGCGGTGAGCGGCGACACCCTGGCGTTTTGCCGCGAGATTTTCTTTTTAACCGCCCCGCAAAAATTCGCAGTACAAAAAGCCTCGACCCGCTGGCGTCTCACGCGGCCGGCGACGATTGAAGAAAAATGGCTCGGCGCGCCGTATCGTTCGTATGAACGCGCGCTATTCGCAACGGAAGCATTGGCATTCGGCGTGTTGGCCGAGCGCGATCCGGGCGAGAAGCATTTTGCCGATCACCAGCTTTTCTTTGGACAATGGCAGCGCGAAAACCGGGACATCAAGTGGCAAGCGATTGTGGGCAATTATCAGATCGAATGGGCGCAGGGTCTCGCGTTGTGGAGTCCATACGGCGCAACGATTTCGGGCGATGTACATGCCGCGAGCCGGCGAGTAGGGCGCGGCGTGCTGCCCTATCTTTCCGGCGATGAAAATGCGGCTTTGCGCGGCGGCGTGCTTGCCTTAAATACGCCGCGCTTCTCTTGGTTCGCTTTCGCCAGTTCACAGCGTTTGGATGCAACCCAGCGTGACAGCGCAACAATTGGTTTGTATGAGAACGGCTATCATCGCACCACCACGGAGTTGTCCCATCGCAAAATTTTGCAAGAGCAACTTCTCGGCGCCGGGATGAAGTTCAATTGGAGAAATAAAATCACCGCCGGCATCGCGGGCTTCCGCAGCGAATATGATAAAAACTGGATTCAGCCCGATCGCAACGCGAGCTATTTTGATTTTACCGGGCGCCGCAATGAAGTGTTGAGTGTATCGGTGCTGGCGACGACGGCCGCGTTGCAAACGAACGCCGAAGTCGCCAAAAGCCTTTCCGGTGGTTTCGCCGGTAGCTTGGTGCTTTCCGGTGAAGCGGCGCGTTTGCAATGGACCGCTGAGAGTCACTATTACAGCCAGAATTTTCACAATCTCCATGGCCGCGCGTTTAATACCATTGCGGATGCACCGCAAAATGAGTTCGGCTACTCACTCGGCCTCGGCAGCCGCTTGCGTCGCGGTATGACGGCAGAAGTCTTTTTAGCCAAACGCGAAGATTTATGGCGAACCTCACAGTTGCCTTTGCCCGGCGCGCAAATTATCACGGGCGCGAGATTCGAATGGCAATTAGCGAACGGCCTGGATGTACAAATGCGCTGGCAGCAAACCCGTGAAGATGAAATTTTCTCCCGGACCATTGTAACCACCTCGCGGCAGCGGGGCCGTTTTCTTCTCGACTATCAGGCGTCGCCGCAAACGCGCTTAACGTCGCGGCTTGATTTTACCGCGCTTCCACCCGACCGCCACCATGGCTTGGCCGTCAGCCAGGAAGCCCGATTTAAAATACGTAACAATTTGCAGCTCACGGCGCGCTACACGCTTTTTGACACCCCCGCCGACGCGCCCATTTATCAATATGAGCATGATTTGCCGGGCGTCTTCACCAGTTTTGCCCTCCGCGAACGCGGCCGACGCGCGTACATTTATTTACGTTATTTGTTTGCGTTCGGCCTGGATTTGTCCGTGAAATTGGCTTCCACTGAACGTGAGCGCTCTCTTTTTACTCATACCCGTTCCTACACGTGGGGAGCACAAATCGACTGGCGGCTGTCGAGGGTGCAGCCCTAAAACGGGCGTGTGAAGAATTCGTCGCATTTTTGAGCAAGCCTTGCCGGCAGCCGTGTTCCGCAGGTACAATTTTGTTAAGGAAATTATCATTGACAAGGTTAGCGCAGAGTATTATATTTTAATATTGATAACAGGACTTGGCTCATACGGCTTCTGCACATGACTATGCTCAAAGATTTGGCGAAGAGAGTTGCGGCGCGCGCTTATCTGGCGTATGCCCGGCGGCGGGATCGCACTGATGTTATTGATGTTGGGGATTATCTTTCCCGCATTGCGACGGCGTTAATTTTGCCGCCGGAACAACCGGAACCTTTCAAAGCGGCGACCCGCATTTTGGACGGACTGCGGCAAAACTTTGCGCAAACCCAGTTTTATTTATTGACGCCGAAAAGCTGCGCCAACATGGTCGCGTTGGACGAGCAGGTGCGGCTGATCTCTTACGACGTCGATGAAATCGGTTTTCACGGTTTGCCCAAGGATAAATTGCAAGAGGCCATTCGTTCGCGCCATTTCGACATGGTCATTGATTTGAATTTTGATTTTAATTTGATCGCTACTTTTCTCTGCCGCACCAGCGAGGCAAAACTGCGCATCTGCTTCGTGCATCCGGCGCGCGACCCGTTTTATAATTTTCAAATGCGCGCGATTGATAGCAATTCGCTGGAACAGAAGTATCAGAGCTTGGTCAATTACATGGCGGTTTTTACCAACAACCAGGCGTCGCGCGAGGCCGTGGCTGAAACCGTGGGTGCGTTCTAACCGAATCGTTTGACGGCGCCGCCACTGCTGCCGCCGCTCTTTCGCCCGGTTCGAGACGCCATCATCATCAAGAAACGTTGCATGGGCCGTACAAACCTCTCGCGCAAAAGCAAACTCCTGCCGGCTTCCCCCAACGGCCAACCGCCGCCCCCCGCCGCCTTGTCACGGGAAATGGCGAAGTTGAGCAACCGCACGAACGCGCTTTTTCTCGAATATTACATTCGCTTTCAAATTCTTTCCACCTTAAACGAGCAAATGGACGTCGAGCATACGCTCAACGTGGTTAAAAAGCTCGTGCGCAAAAATTTTCCCGTCGCCCAATATTCAGTAATGTTCATCGGCGAGCGGGGGGATGAATTGAAGTTGCGCAGCCATTTTGGGTTGCCGCGCCGCGAAGCCGCCAACGGACGTTATTTACTCGATGAAAATATTTTTGGCGCCGCGCTGAAACGGAGCCAGCCGATTTACGTGCCAAACGTGCAAAGTGCGCCGGTGGCTTATGCTTATCATAACGGCAAGCGCCGCGGGCCGGGCGCCTTTCTTGCGCTCCCGTTGATTGCGCAAAGCCACCGCGTGGTTGGAGTGCTCAATTTGTTCCGCCGCCGCCCGCATAGTTTTGGCGCCAAAGAAATCGACCTGCTGCGCAAAGTTGCCAGTCAGCTCGCGCAAGTGCTGGACACGATTGCGGTGTACCATCAAACCCGCGAGCAATCCATTACCGATGAGTTAACCAAGGTTTTTAACCGGCGCTATTTTAACCAGCGTTTTGAGCGCGAAATGCAACGCGCCCAGCGCTATCAGCGCTCCTTGTCGCTCATCATGCTGGATATCGATCATTTTAAAATTTTTAACGACACGCACGGCCATCTGTGGGGCGACGCCGTGTTGAAGCAAGTGGCGCAAACCCTGGAGGCCAGCCTGCGCAAAGCCGATATTCTGGCGCGTTTTGGCGGCGAGGAGTTTGTCATTTTGTTGCCGGAAATCGATCGCACCCACGGCCAACAAGTTGCCGAAAAGTTGCGCCATGCCATTGCGGCGATGACTTTTCCCAAAGCGGAAACCCAGCCGTTTGGCCGGATTACGGCCTCGCTCGGGTTAGCCTCTTTTCCTGAAGATGCTACGGAAGCCGATGATTTGATTCACGTGGCGGATCAGGGACTGTATCTGGCCAAAGCGCGGGGACGTAATCAAGTCGGTTCATATTCGGTAAAACGGGAAAAAAATTCCAGATCCCGCCAGAAAAAAAATATTGCCACGAAAGCCGATTGAGCATCGCATTGCCATTTTTTGCCCACCACCGCATTCCAGAACTTGCCACTTCTACTTACTCATTATATAGCTCGGCCCTGGTTTTTACTGGTATTGGTGAAACTCCTTGCGCCGCGGCGACTTTTTTATTACTTTAAAGATTGCAAAAATTAAAGCAGAAGGAAAATGATTTATGCCGCTCTGGCTGATCTGGCTGATTGCCGGCTTGGTGCTGGCCATTTTAGAAATTCTGACCCCCGGTTTCGTGCTGGCGTGTTTTTCGTTCGGTTGTTTCGTCGCAGCAATTAGCGCCGCGTTGGATTTTAGTTTAAGCTGGCAAATCAGTTTTTTTGCCGCCTCTACGTTTGTTTTGTTTATTTCCGCGCGGCATGTTTTTGGTAAACTGTTTGGCGCGCGCGAGCAAAAGTATTTAACCAACACCGAGCGCTTGATCGGCATGAGTGCAATGACCCTGGAAGAGACCGACGATCAACACGGCCAGGTCAAAATCGAAGGCGAAATCTGGAGCGCGCGCAGTGGCAGCGGTGATAAATTGCCGGTGGGAATCAAAGTTCGGATTCTGCGAATTGACGGAAATAAACTGGTCGTCGGGCCGGAGGAGTTGTATCGGCTGAGCACCGTCAGAAATTAATTTCTTACGAAAAGGAGAAAGTGGCCATGGCTGAATTGCAACCTTTGCAGTATTTTGTTCTCGTGCTGGCAATCCTGATTGTCGTGACAGTTGTGCGGGGCTTGCGGATCGTGCAGCAGGCGGAGGTGGTGATCGTCGAACGCTTAGGCCGTTATCACGCCACGTTGGAGAGCGGAGTCAATGTGATTTGGCCGTTTATCGACAAGCCGCGCCGCATTACCTGGCGTTATGTGCAGTTTGACGTTTCCGGGGCGCGCCAGCAGGTGATTCAGAAGGATACGGAGCGCATTGATTTGCGCGAAACCGTTTATGATTTTCCGCGGCAGAATGTGATTACCAAAGACAATGTGCAAATCGAAATCAATGCCTTGCTCTATTTTCAAATTACCGATCCGGTGAAAGCGGTTTATGAAATCTCCAACCTGCCGGACGCTGTTGAAAAACTTACGCAGACCACGCTGCGCAATGTGATCGGCGAGCTGGCGCTCGATGAAACACTGACCAGCCGTGAGCAAATTAACGTCAAGCTGCGCGCAATTCTCGACGAAGCCGGCGAGAAGTGGGGCGTGAAAGTCAACCGCGTCGAGTTGCAGGACATCTCGCCGCCGCAGGACGTGCGCATCGCGATGGAGAAACAAATGCGCGCCGAGCGCGACCGCCGCGCCACCATTCTCGAGGCCGAAGGCCAGAAACGTTCCGCCATTTTGCAGGCTGAAGGCCGGCGCGAAGCGCAAATTGCCGATGCCGAAGGCGCGAAGCAATCCGAAGTTCTCAAAGCTGAAGGCGAAGCCACCGCTATTCAACGCGTCGCCGACGCCGAAGCTGCGGCCATCCGCGCCGTGGCTGAAGCCGTGCGCGCCGGCAAAGCCGATCCGACGCAATATCTCATCGCCATGAAATATATCGAAGCATTGAAAGAGATGGTGAAAGGCAGCGGCAGCAAAGTCGTGTACATGCCGTACGAAGCTACCGGCATTATCTCCGCGCTGGGCGGGATTAAGGATTTGTTGAAGGATTCCGGGGAAGGAAAATAATTTTAAATTCTCGCTCGTACTCCTGCTTTTATTCATCGCATAATTTTAAAAAGCGCGAATGAGTAAGAGTAGGAGTACGAGAAAGAGAATGAGCAAAAAGTTTTACTTCCCGATGCGCACCCGCACGGCGCGATCGCCTTTCATTTCGCGCACCACGTCAAACCCCACGCGTTGCCCGACTTTCAACTGTTTGTTCGGTACGGTCACATCGAGATCATTTTTGTGAACGAACAACTCGTCGTCATTATCGCTCAAAATAAAGCCGAAACCTTTGGTGGCATCCCATTTTTTCACGATTCCGTATTGCATTGGTATTCTCCTGTCAGTTTTTAAACAATACGGCGGAAGGCGCAAAGATGCAAGTGAATTTTCTTTGACGAG
>CAYZFF010000290.1:0-6023 GCA_964477305.1 uncultured Cytophagia bacterium | reverse complement strand
AAAAAATGCTGTAAGTGAGCATTGAATTTCGCGAAAGAACATGAACTACAATTTTTGCCCGTCGTGCGGCGGCCGTTTGCATTTGCGTTTTACCGAAGGCCGTGATCGCTTGGTCTGCGAGCGTTGTGGTTTTATTTTTTATCAGAACCCCGTTCCGGCTGTCGCCGTCATTCTCTTGCAGCAGTCACAGGTGCTTTTGGTAAAAAGAAAATTTGCGCCGCGTGCCGGCGATTGGAGTTTGCCCGCGGGATTTATCGAGTGGGGCGAAGGTCCGGAGGAAACCGCAATTCGTGAGTTAAAAGAAGAAACCGGCTTCGACATCGCTGTGCGCGGCATTTACGGCGTTTATCGTGGGCAAGAACGGACAGAGCATGAAGTGGTGTTGGTGGTTTATCAAGGCGAAATTACCGGCGGGAACCTACAACCGGGCGATGATGCGCTGGAAGCGCAGTGGTTTGAGTTGACAAAACTGCCAGAGAATATCGCGTTTCGTATTCATCACAATATTCTTACAGAATTGGCCGGCGAAGAAAATGACCTTGTCTGAATCGCGCCCCGTGCCAGAAACAATCAAGATCGTTCCACGATGACATGATCGCATTACTTGTCTTGCTAACCCCGACAATCGGTAGCACGAACTTGGCGAGTACCTATTTTTAATGATGCTCAACCTTGATTTTCTGCGGGCGCTCTGACGCTGCAATGATGTCCAACGAAATCCGGCCCAATAAACGATCTTGCGCGGTTTTCACCTCGATGCGCCACTCGCCGGGCGAGACATTCCTTTTAAAACTATAACAACGCCAGCCGCCATCGCGGCCGGGCCGGTCGATGAAATTGCGGTACGGCCGCGGATCGGTGGCTACCCAATCGCCCTCGGCATTTTTTTTCTGCCAAACATGCAAAATAGATTCCCGGATTCCCGTTGGTGAGAAAACTGCGGTGAAACAGTAAATCGTGTCGCCGGTTACATAGGCAAAATTGCGGTCGTCGTTTTTCCAGATTTGCCACCAGCGCGGCTGGCTGTAACGGGTTTCATAAATATTTTCGCCGGCGGGATTTTTGCCAACTTTGCGGACGCTGCGATAGATTTTACCGTCCTGCAAAGCCAGCGGCACCGGCGGCATCCAATTTTGAAAATAGAAAAACACCAACGCCAAAAAAATGACCACCGGCGGCCACGCCATGTCCGCCAACTCGCGGCGCGCCTGAATAATACCGCCGTGATAAATCACCGCGACGATCAAGCTGGTGATCAGAAAGCTCAACAAGCCGCTGGAAAGAAACATCGCGGCATTCGCGGTTTTGGTCATCACCGGCAGGAAGAAAGTGAGGAAAGCGAAACAGCAGAAGAAGTAGATCGCGCACAGCAACTTTAAGTTGCGCAAACGCTCGGCAAAAAATTCGTTGGCCAGCAGCAGCGCGACGAGCAGTCCGATAAACAGGTATGATTTTCCGACCGCCGCACTCTTAAAATAAAAAACCACATAACTCGACAGCAACCCGCCGAGAAAAAATTGCGTCGCGCCGCTGATCCAGTGCAAGTGGCTCACGACCCAGATATTTCGAATTCGCCCGCGTTGCACCATGCCGATGATCGCGATGAGAACGCCCGCCCCGAGGGTGTAACTTAACAAGATGAAATTATCGAGCCGTGAATCAATACGCGTCAGCGTCAAACTGTCCCAGATAAAACCAATGACAAATGCCGCCAGCGGAAAATATTTTTCATGACGTTGATAAAACTGCTCGGCATGTTGTTTCTTTTGTTGAAGAAGTACCTGACCTTTTTGCTTAGCAGTGGTGTAGGTCTGCCGATAGCCGTGCGTTTTTTGACGGAGTATTTCGAGCGGTTTGCGCAATTTTTTCCCTTAATTCATAAAACGTCATGCGTAAAATTAAGCTTTGCGCATGACGTTTTATGTTATTAGCCCTATTTCATCAACACCAGGCGCTTCGTTTCAACGAAGCCTGCACCTTCCAAACGGTACAGGTAAACACCGCTCGGTAAATTGCCGGCGTTCCAAGCGATGTTATGTTTACCGGCCTCGCGTTTTTCTTGCAAGAGCGTGGCCACTTCTTCTCCCAGTGCATTAAAAATTTTCAGCGTGATCTCGCTGGTTTTGGGAAGAGAAAATTCAATCGTCGTACTTGGATTGAACGGATTGGGATAATTTTGCGCGAGGATAAATGAGGATGGCGACAATTCAATGGTTTGCCGAACGCCGGTGGTTGGGAAGCTCACATACGCGCGAATGAGATAAACTCCCATCGTTGTCGCCGAGGTGGTGATAATATACCAGTTGCGCGTGCCGCTGGAGGGATTTTGCAAATAGGTAAACTGAGTATAAGGCGGTGTGAACGGGGCATCAGCCACTTGCGGACTCAATCCGGTTGTGCCAACAACGAAACCCACAGCAAATGGTTGATTCGTGCTAATGCCAAATGATTGCAAATCGACTTTGCTCCAGAATTCACGCGGATATGGCACCGGGAAGGGGCGTGCCGGTGTGGTCGCTAATGTTGCTGTAATTGGAAAAGCCAGGCGCTTGCCAAGAGGCGTCGGGCGTTGCGCTCCAGTAAACTGCCAGATGCCCCCAGTGTATGTTCCAGCCTGGCGTGGAGCCATTCGAATGGAATCGAGCCTGCCGCCGGGAACCGCATCAAACGTTACACAGACGGTATCATTGGGAGTAAATTGAAAAGCGCCGAGCGGTTCGGATTGATCCCATTTCAGTTCTATCGGCTTGGACGTCCCCGAGGCTTGATACGTATATCCGTACGAAAAAGCCTGGCTCGTGTTGGTTACGACAAAATGCACTTCGCTATAAGTGGTGCCGTATGCAGGCTCGACGAAATCAACATTCGGCGTCACGTCCAACACGCGTTTATTCGTCGGGCCAATTTCCACGGCCTTAATCACCACGGAAGGATTCGTCACCGTAAAACGCGCGCGCAAATTTTCGCCAAACTTGAAGGACAAATATTCCGCCGCTAAAACTTGCACGGTGCCGCTGGTCGTCGGGACATTGGGATTTGCCAGCAAACGCCCTTCGGCTTTGGGAAGACTGGGGTACGTGTAGCCGTAAGCCGGGTTTAAGGTTTTGTCATCCAAAATATTGGCGATCACAAAGTTTTGAAAAATTTCATTAAAACGCAACGGAGTGCCAATGCTCTGCAGCGCTGCATCAAGGCCGGGCACGCCGTCTTGGGTGTTTTGCACCAACGGTTTAAAAACCCCGGCGCCGGCTTGATCGCGCACATACGTCATAAATCGCGCTGCCCGCGAGTAATCGCTCAACTCGCCCTGCCAGGAAAGGAGATTAACATTGGTTCCACCCACATAACCGGATTGATCATAGATGGGATAACCGCAAATCACTTCCGCCGCCAAGGAACAACCTTCGTTGATGAAAGTCAACTCGTTCGTGTCATATCGATAATGAATCAGATGTTGAAATTCATGCGCCAGCGTGCTGAGCGCGAATTCAAGCCCTGCCGGGTCGGTCAACGGCAAAGGATCGGCGTCGATATAGACCATCTCGGCGAGGTTGCTTTGCGAGTTGGTAATTTGATTCAAGCCGGTAAAATAGCCGCCGATAAATCCGCCGGAGCCGGTGGTGGTGTATTGATCTTTGATATCCAAAATCATGACAATGATTTTCGCGTCACCATCCACATCCGGCGGCGCGCCAAAATTATCGATGTCGGTTTGGTAAATTCCCTTCGTTGAGTTGGCCGGCGTGCTGTAATAAAAAGCGACTCTGAACGCATCCACCGCAGCCTGCGTCACGCTGTCCAGCCACAAGGCATCTTCGACAAAAATATAGCAGCGGGTTCCCACGGCGCGACAGGTTGACGGCACGAGGTAGCGTTGCCGGGTTCTGAAATCATCGGCATACCAGGATTTTTGCGAGCCGACGACGAAATTCCACGCGGTTTTTTGCAACCGATTTACCTCGTTCCATTCGGGATGGCGGGCAAGATCCGCCAGCGCTTGCTGCTCTTGCTCCCACAGCATTGGCGCGCCGCAAGCGCCATTCGGACGTGAGGCGATAACAGCCGCGGCGTTTGCGGATAAATCACTTTGCGCTTGCACGAAGAGCGGGTGCAAAGTGATTAAACTAAAAACAAAAATACATATCCTGCGCATAAAATTCTCCGTGGATAAAGAAAAAGCGATGGATAAAAGATGAGTTGATTAACGATAAAAATATTGAACGGGCCTAATCGCGCTTGACCGTTTCGGCTTGCATGACCAGCAGGGATTGGCCTTCGGGTTTTTGCGCGCCGGTTTTGCCGGTCACGCGAACGGCTTGCCCCTGCAGTTGCAATAAAGACATTTCAATTTCTTTGGGGCAATCGAGCAGATAAGTCCGGCCATCGGCGAGCTTGAGGGTGAGCTGGGTAAAGGGTTCGTTGCCGATCACATAAATTTGACCAACATATGTTTGCGGTTGCTCGAGGGCATTTTGTGAAGCGCGGCAGGAGAATAAAAAACAAAAACTCAACCCGACACAAACCAATAACCATTGGTGACGAAACATCCGCGTCGACTCCGTGGAAAGGGGGGATGGAATTGCTGCCGGAAATTAGTTGTGGCAGCGAGTCTAAAAGAGCGGCTTACCATTATACGAACTTGGCGCAGGAATGTCAAGTAGATTTTGGCTGCGAAATAGGCTTCTCTTCTTGAACTCAATTTAGTTTTTCACTCGCATATTGTAACCAGCTATTTTCAATCGTTTTGATGTCGTCTCCCCAAAGCTCGCGGCAGGCTTGGGCGAACGGCGTTTTCTCGCCCAGCCGTTGTAAAAGCCGGGTAATTTTTTCAATCGACAATTTGGTTTCGAGAAATTGGCCGAGATAATAAAGTTGAAAATATAATTGCTCGGCTTCGGCTTGGTTCGCCATCTGCGCCAAACGCCTTTCCAATTGCTGCCACTTCAATCCCGCGCGATCAACTTTGCGGCGCGCCGGCTTGAGCAAGGCAATTTCGCCGGAATGGTAAATCGCCAGAGCTTCGCTGAGCCATCTCGGGCTGTTGCCCTGGCTTTGTTCTTCCACGAAATGATGCATCAATTCATGACGCAGGGTGATTGCCAAAATCCCGCGTTCGCGCAAGACACGTAGCGGCTGCAGATAAATGACACGGTCGCGATAAATCGACGCTTGCCACCACGGCTGCCGTGTCATCTGGCAAAACTCATACGTCGTTGCGCTTAAACGAATTTCCACTGGTGTCGCAAAAGCGAAGTCGTGCTTGGCTGCCAATTCTTGCCGCGCGTTTGCCGCTACTGTCAAAATCTCGCGGGCGTCAGATTCGGTTCGCGGATTAGTGAAACGAATAATAAGCTTGTTGTCCGCAATCTGTAGGGGCGTAACCGTTTGACCGCCGGCAATACCGGGGAGAAGCGTGCAACACAATATCCACAACCGATTTCTCATGGCAATCGAACAATTTTGATAAACTGGAAATAGGCTCACGATTGAAAATTAATTCAATCGCTTTGCAAAGTCAATTGAATTTCCCACAAGATAAAGCTTGCGCTTTAATTGCCGAATGCTTAAAATTTCAAAATTCCTTTTTTAGCACTGTGATGAAATAATAGATGGAAAAATTATGAAAAAAATTTTACAGAGGCTTCTGCTCGTTTTGGGGCTGGCGTTTATTGTTATCCAATTTTTCGGGCCGGCAAAAACCAATCCGCCGGTGGATGAAACCAAAACCATTGCGGCTGGCGCGCCCCTGCCAGCGGAGATTGCAATGGTACTCGAACGCGCCTGCTATGATTGTCATTCCAATCAAACGCGCTGGCCGTGGTACAGCAATATCGCGCCGGTGTCGTGGTTCGTCATCGGCCATGTCAACGATGCTCGCAAGCATTTGAATTTTTCTGAATGGGCGACGTACAATCCCAAACGCATGAAACGGAAGCTGGAAGAAATCAAAGAAGAGGTGGAAGAAGGCGCGATGCCGTTGCCGTCGTATTTGCCGCTTCATCCCAACGCCAAATTATCGCCGG
>CAYZFF010000289.1:0-6042 GCA_964477305.1 uncultured Cytophagia bacterium | reverse complement strand
GGATTGTAGGTATTAACCTTCTACAACAGAATGGCTCATTTGAAATGTTCAGATGAGGTAGCAATAATGAAAGGTTTGCCACGTTCGGCGTAGGCAGGCCTCTTCGTTTAAATCAGATAACCTCACACTATGGGCATTGTGATTCGCGAGGCCGATTTGCCGGCCGATCGCGATATTTTATTAGATACCTTACTGCGCAACCGTGATTCCGGCGGCAATGCCCTGCGACAGGCAAGATTTGAGTGGTCGCTTTCGTGTAATCCCTATGGCCGGCCCCGCGCTTGGTTGGCGATAGACGGCAGCTCCGACCGTGTCATCGGTTCGGTGAGCGCATTCCCGCGCCGGGTGTTGATTAATGGCGTTGCGACTCTCGGTTGGAACGGCGGTGATACCTCGATTGATCAGGAATTTCGCACTCTCGGTGCCGCCCTCAAATTGCGCCGCGCCGTAAAAGAATGCGTCGATCGCGGCGAAATGCCTTTTCTCTATTCGCATCCGGTTGATCGCATGCGCGCCGTGTTGGAAAAGGTCGGACACGCGGTTATCGGCCGGCTTGCCCGCCACGGATTGATTTTGCGTTTTGACCGCTTCGTTCATCAGGCGCTGGGGAAGAATTTTTTTTCTGCGACGTTGGCAGGCGCGGCCAACCCCCTGCTCCAAGCCTGGTCGTGGAAAGGAAGTTTTGGGACCCGCCACGAGGCCGTTGTTTGCGTGCAGGAACAAAATAATTTTGATGACGAATTTGATGGCTTGTTTATCCGTGTTGCAAAAAAGTACCCGGTTATCGCCGAACGCGATGCAAAATTTTTGGCGTGGCGTTTTGGGCAAAATCCTTTGCACCCGGATTTTAAAGTGTTCCGTCTCGAAGCCGCAGGCCGTTTGCGAGGCTATGCCGTCGTCGATTTAAAAGGCGATGGCGCGCGCATTTTGGATTTCTTGATTGAAGAACAGCGTCACGATTTGCCGCTGTTGCTCGCCGGCATTATTCGTTGGCTGCGGCCACAAGGTATTTGCAGTGTGTCAGTGCGGGCTAACAACAATAACCCGGTGTTGTCGCTGCTTCGTTCGTTTGGACCGACCTCGCTCGATACGATTAATTCGGGAATTGCATTGCATGTTTCCGCCGGCGAGGCGAGTCATATCATGCTCGATGAACGCAACTGGTTTATGACGCAAGCCGACCGCGATACGTAACACTGAGCGCCGCTCTGATTAGTACTTGAGACTCGAAAAGTTTTCAAAGTTTCCGTGTTTAAAACTGTTGCTTTAAATTTGCCCTGTTTGCGGAACTTTAATGTTCAGTTGTTCTGATCATCGGGGTAGCTTTTATCATGAAATCTTTCACTGAAAAAATTCGCGTCGCCCACGTCTCGGCCTCTTTGCATTACGGCGGCAAAGAGAACGGCGTGGTTAATTTGGTCAATCGCCTCGATCCCGCGATTTTTGAAAATTATATTTTCACCTACGTGCGCGGCGGGGCGCTGGCGCGACGAGTCGATCCGACGCGGTGCCGCGTGGTTGAATTGGGGGACAAACTCGGCGGCGACTATCGGCTGTATTTCAAACTCGCGCGCGAGTTTCGACGCTATCGCATTCATATCGCGCACACCCACTCCTGGGCCACGGTGATGGAAGGCATTATTGGGGCGCGACTGGCGCGAGTGCCGATCATCATCCACGGCGAGCACGGCACAATGAAAACCGAGACGAAATTGCACATTCAAATTCAACGGGCGCTTTGGCACAGCACGGATCAGATGCTGGCGGTGTCTAATGTCTTGCGCGAAAATTTGCAGCGCCAATTCAATTTTCCCAAAGAAAAAATTCGCGTGGTCGCCAACGGTGTTGACCTGTCACGTTTTGCGCTCACGCGGCAGGGCGACGATTACAAAACCCGGCTTGGTTTGCCGGCAAACGCGCTGGTGTTCGGTGCCATCGGCCGCGTGGTGCCGGTGAAAGCCTATCCCACACTCTTACAAGCGGCGAAACTTATTTTTAATGAAATTCCCACGGCGCACCTGGTGATGGTCGGCGACGGCCCGCAACTGGAAGCACTCGTGCAATTGGCGGAAGAATATCAAATCGCCTCACGCGTACATTTTCTCGGCGCGCGCAAAGAGGTGCCGGAGATTCTTCGGGCATTCGAGGTGTTTGTATTATCATCTGAAAGCGAGGGGATGTCGAATACCATTCTCGAAGCCATGGCTTCGGCCCGGCCGGTGGTCGCCACCGCCGTCGGCGGCAATCCTGAGTTGGTCGTGGACGGCGAGACCGGTTTGCTCGTTCCGCCGCATGATCCGCCGGCGATGGCTGCCGCCATCATGAAACTCTTGCGCGATACCGCATTGTGCCGGCAAATGGGGTGGCTCGGCCGCCAGCGCGTCGAAGAAAAATTCAGCCTTGAAGTGATGGTCCAAAATTATGCGAATGTTTATCTCGAAGCGTTTCGCCGGCGTTTTAAATTGCCTCCAAATGTCCGCAACTCTGCGTACGAACGTGTTGCCGCCTGAAACTAATTGAGCGGTTGCCGCGTTTGTTTCATTAGTGAAAGAAGCCGAATCGGTTCAAGGTTTTGCTTGACTTTTAAGGCCTGTTTTCATAAAATGAAATCACCGCACTTCGAACGGCATTTTATATTTAAGGAGATGATCTCATGCGGACACGTTGCTTTTTCGTGCTGGCCGCCCTCTTAATGCTCAATGTCACCAACAGTTCGGCGCAAATGCGTCTCACCGGCATTCGTCTCGGTTATCTCGATCCGAAAGGCTCACAAGCGGGTCTCATGCTCGGCATGGATTTGACGGCGCAGGTTGATGAATCGGTCGAACTTGGCATCACGTTCAACGGCTTTCGCAGAAGTTATGAGAAGACGACGACCATCGCGCAAGTCGTGAGCGCCGGGGGGTTAATCGAAAAACAGGTGCAGCAGGAATTGGCGTTCACGACGTTTTTTCTGCCGATTTTAGCCGAAGCCATCGTCCACTTTGGACAGGAAGATTTTCATCTGTTTGCCAATGGCGGCTTGGGCTACGAAATGTTGTGGAATAAAGAAAATAATTTAGTGCAACAAAAACGCGACTGGCGTTACTACGACGGCTTCACCTGGTTGGTCGGCGGCGGTTTTCAACAACGTATCGGCAGCCGCTCGGCTTTCATCGGCGAAGTGTTTTATCACAACGCCATCGTCAAACGCGACCAGACGAAGAATTCGGAAGGCCTGCCGGTTTGGAGTCAGGTCGATCTCTCCGGCCTCGGTTTTCGCGGCGGCTTGCGCTTTGGGCTGTGGTAAATTAAAAAACGTTAGACAGTTTGCCCCGACATTTCTGCCAAATAATTAAAGAGCGCCGGGGCAAACTGACAAACGGGCTAACTTTTCATCATATTTGCCATGGGCATATACGGACGACAATACGAGGTCAATCTTGGCGGCGGTGGCCTTTCGCCCGCGGTCAAATATCTCATTCTCACCAACGTCGGCTTCTTCTTCGTCCAATACCTGATTCTGAGCAAATTCAGAATGTTTGGCGTGGTGGCGGCCGAATGGTTCATGTTGGTTCCCGATTGGGTGGTGCACAAAGGCGCGATCTGGCAGTTGGTGACGTATATGTTTATGCACGGTCCGCCCGAGCCGCCGATGTATATTCCCTGGCACATTTTGAGCAACATGCTCATTCTGTGGATGATTGGCGTGGAACTGGAACGCTACTGGGGCACGCGTGATTTTGTGTTGTTTTATTTTGCCTGTGGCATCGGCGCCGGTTTGATTCATTTGCTGGTGAGTTTTGCAATCGACATCGAATGGATCAAAGTTATCGGCGCTTCGGGCGCGATCTTCGGGTTGCTTATTGCTTTCGGCATGCTGTTCCCGAATCGCGTCATTACATTGTTGTTGATGTTTATTTTGCCGATCAATATCAAAGTCAAATATCTGGTCATGGTGTTTGGCCTGTTGGCGTTTATCGGCGCGTTGTCTTCCCCCGGCGGCCCCGAGGCCCACTTTGCACACCTCGGCGGCATGTTGGTGGGATTTTTATATTTGCAATATGTCAAGCCCAGTTTGCGGTGGGGCGATATCATGTTTAGCAATCGTTCCGGCAAAGCGGAAGCGAGCCCCTTGACCAAGTGGTTTCGGCAACGGACGGAAAAACGCCGGCAAATGCAAGTGGTGCGCCGGCGGCAACAGGAAGTACAGCTTCGCGAGCGTGTGGATGTTATTCTGGATAAAATCAATGAAGTCGGTTATGAGAATCTTTCCGAAGACGAAAAGCAGATTCTCAAAAAAGCCAGCCAGTATCTCAGTCAGAAAAATCTTCATTCCGAAGGTTTGTCATAACTCTGGCCATGACGGGGTTTGCCTTTTGCTGATCGCCTCTTTTCTTGCCAAAATTTCGGCGCCAATATTATGGCGGCGCGGTAATGCTTTTATTTTTCCCTTGCTGGGATTATTGTTTTGCACCGGCGCGGTTGCGCAATTGCAGGAAACGGCTCCGGCGCCCAACGGCACAACGCCAAAGTTGGCCGTCGTGACTTTGCCGGAAATGGGCAATGTGCAATTTGCCGCGCTGAGTGATCTTGCCGAGCGGCTTGATCTCCGAACGTTTTATAGCGAGAAAGCGCGCAAAGTTATTCTGTACTGCGGCAGCCATGAAATCAAAGTCACGGCGATGAATCCGTTCGTGCAGATTAACGAACGCCTGGTGCAACTGCCGCTGGAAACCCGTTTTGCCAACGGCGACATTCTGGTGCCGCTGCGCTATTTCGCGGAATTGTTGCGCCCGCTTTATCCGAAACGCTGGCCGGAAGAATTAGATTTTGACGCCAACAAAACCGCTGCCGCCCCTGCGAACGTGACCGCCGCAATCGAGCCGCCAGCAACGCTCGCCCCGGTCACGCCCAAACCCGCCACTGCGCCGGCAAGTATTTCTAAAATTTTGATCGAAGAAAAAGCCAATGGCACCTTGATTCGCGTGCAGGCGTCGCGCCCCATTGCGCGCAAGCAGGTCAACACGCGCGTCAGTCAGGGCTGGTTGTATATTGACGTGGCTGGCGGCCGCCTTGATTCCGCTTTTGTGCGCAACATCCGTCCGGCGGGCATCGTGCAACGCGTCGCCTCGCAATACACCGGTTCCGTTGTGCAAATTTCCTGTCAATTAAAAAATGAGATTAATCCGTCGCGCATCAGCATCAGCGGGCAGGGCAACGAGACGTTGATTTCGCTGCCTTCGCCGGAGCAACTTTCCACCGAAGTTTTGCGCACCCTCGAAACCGAGCGGCGGAAATGGCTGCTCGACACCATCGTGCTGGATGCCGGCCACGGCGGCCATGACCCCGGCGCCATCGGCCCCACCGGCGTGCGCGAGAAAGACATCACCCTCGCCATCACCAAGCGCGTAAAGCGTTTGCTGGAAAAAAATATCGACGCCCGCATCGTGATGACGCGCGACACGGATCGTTATATTTCACCGCGCGACCGCACGAAAATGGCCAACGCCGCGCAGGGAAAAGTTTTTATCAGCATTCATTGCAATTCGAATCTCAGCCGCCGCGTCAACGGGACAACGACTTATATTCTCGGCCCGGCCCGCAGCGAAGAAGCGCTGGAAGTGGCGCGGCGCGAAAATGCCGTCATTAAATACGACCCCGACAGCAGCTCCTACGCCGGTGAAGGCGACGAGAGCTTCATTCTCGCCGCCATGGCGCAAAGCGCCTTCAACCGCGAAAGCGAAGATTTTGCCGGCATGATTCAGGAAGAAATTTGCGCCAGCATCAAGCTGCCGGATCGCGGCGTCAAACAGGCGGGGTTCTACGTCATGGTTGGCGCTTCCATGCCGAATATTTTAATTGAAACCGCTTTTGTCTCGAACCCGCGCGAAGAAGGGTTGCTCAGCGACGCCGGATTTCAACAGGACATCGCCGAAGCGATTTTCAACGGCATCAAACGATTTAAGGAAAAATACGAATCGGGGATTTGAGGGGGAGCAAAAAGCAATTGCGCTTTGCCTTTTCATCATGCCGGCATGGTAAAAAAAATGGCCGCGCCGG
>CAYZFF010000288.1:0-6047 GCA_964477305.1 uncultured Cytophagia bacterium | reverse complement strand
TTTTCCGCGAGAAATTTGGCGCCGTCGACAACGTCTTCTAAATCTTTACCGCCCATGTGGCGATAAATTGCCGTGCGCCAATCGCGGCCGTAGCCGGCGCTGGCGCGATAATCCGGATCGAGCACGGTGTAGCCGCGATCCGCGAGCAGATTGTGGAACATGTACTCGCGAAAATAACTCGACCACCATTTGTGCGCGTTCTGCAAATAGCCCGCGCCGTGAACAAAGATCACCGCCGCGCCATTCGGTTTCTCGGGGCGAAACAGCCGCGCATACACCTGCGCCCCATCGCGCGCCGAATACGTAATCAACTCCGGCACGCGCCACGGATAGTTTTTGAATTCTTCCGTTGTCGAAAACGTCACACGCTGCGGCTTCGCGCCAACTTTATTCTCTTGCAAATAAATTTCCCACGGGGCATTGAAAAATGAATAGCGAATGGCCAGCATCGTTTCATCGGGCGACAGCGCCACGTCGTTGTTGCCCTCCAGTGAAGTCAGTTTGGTGCGCGGCCCGCCTTCGAGCGGCATCGTGTAAAAATGTTTCTCGCCCGGATGCACTTCGTTGCTGGTGAAATACCATTTCGTTTTATCGCGGGAGATAAACGGGCCGCTGATTTCAAACTTGCCACTGGTGAGCGCGCGTTTTTGCCGGGTGTTAACCTCGACCGTATATAGATGAGAATAACCGCTTGCTTCCGAACAAAACCACACGCGCCGATTATCCGGCATCCAGCCAACGGCAGTGGCGCCCCCAAAAAAGCCAATGCCCGGCCCGCCAATCCACGCCTCATCATGTTGCCGCTCCAAACTCGTCAATTTGCCGGCGGGCAAATCCAGCTTCGCGATCCAGCGGTCTTTGTTATCCTGCGCACCCACGACGACAAAAGCATTTTTGCCGTCAGAACTCCAAAACGGCCCGTTCCAAATCACGGCGCGGGCTTGCGGTTTTTTGTTCTCTTTGGCTGCTTTGGCCGTATCTTTTTTCATGGGAATTGTCGCAAACACTTGGCTCTCCGCGATGCCCGGCAAACTATCAGGTTTCACATAAAGCACGGTGTCGCGCGCCGTGTCCCAATAACCAAATTCAAACGCCGTTTGCGGTTCACCGACTTTAATGCGGGTGTTGAGATCTTCGGTGAAAGCCGTTTCGGTAATATAATTCGGCACGATGGCGGTGCGTGTCTCTTTGGCGCGTTGCGAGAGAATAAACGTCACGAACTTCTCATCGGGTGAAAGCTGAATCTGCTGAATATCTTTTTCGCCGAGATAGATTTTCTTTGGGCGTCTCGGCTCCCGTTTCTCTCCCGCCTTTTTGGTTTTATCGGCTTTTTCCCTTCGTTCTTTTAAAACGGCGATCAATCGCAATTCTTCCTGCGCCAGAAATTTTTGCTGTTCGGTTTTCGGCTTGTTTTCCGGCGGCGCTGGGCCTTTGCGAAAATCCGTGCGTTGGGTGATCGCGCCGGTCAGCATCTCCCACATAAAAAGGTTATTGTCGCGCATGAACAACACTTGCTTTTCCGAAAAAGAAAAACGTGCCTGGCTCTCGGCGTCGACGGTGTTGGTGATTTGCATGGTGCGTCCGGTTTTGGTGTCGAGCAGAAAAATATCGCCGTCGCGCTCGAAAACTTTTTTGCCGTAATCGCGCGTGTATTGCCCGAAGCGATTCGGGAGTAGCTGCTGGCTTGCCACCGGCACTTTGAGCGTTTGGCCGCCGCGCGATGAGACTTGATGCAGTGAGTCGGCATCGGCATTCGTTGGGTTCCACATGAAATAAACCGTTTTGCTGTCTTCCGACCAGTAGGGATCACCGGGTTGATTGCCGATCCATTTGGGATCGCGCATGATCGAACTTACCGTCAAGTTCGGTTTTACCGGCGGGCGATCTTGCGCCATCGACAGATAACCCAATATCGCGATGAACAAAAGTTGGCGGTAACGGTTTGTTTTTTGCATTCGACCTTCCTCCGTGATTGGTTTTAAAAAGAGACGGCGGTTACTTTTGACCCGTTGCAGCTTAAACCCTCAATTGCTCATTTATTTTCTTGCTTTTTCCATTTCAATTCGTAAATTGAGAATAAGATTTTGAACTTCCAGCGCCGATCGGCGTTAAAAAGATTGCTGGCTTGCCGCCGCTTACACGCACATTGCTAACCCATAGATCATCGGAGGACAACATGCCATCGTTTCAACGCTACGCTTGGCGTCGTTTTATCGCCAAGGCCGGAACCCTGCTTTTAGCCGCCGGACTCGCGGCCTGCGGCGCCGGAGGAAAACTCACCACGGATCGTGCTTACAGCGAGCTAAAACCCAAAGAACAACTGCCCGAACGGGAATTGCGCACGTTGCCGGAAAATTTGGTGGTTAAAATTGAAAACGTGGCGGATGCCGGCAAAAGTTACCAAAACTATGTTGTGCTTTATGTCAATGGCCGTGAAGTGGCGCCGGTTGAAAAATTGACCAACATGTCGTCAACCTACACGTATCCGTTGCGCTTGCAGCACGGCGTGTATGAGATTAAAGCCGAGTATCACAGCGTCGGTTACTGGCGAGAGCAAACGTTTGAGATTAAAACCGATGAGCCGGTGAAAATCGTTCCGGGCCAGCGCACCGTGTTAGTCTGCCGGCTTGACAAAGATTATAAGGGCCGTCCGATTCAAAAGAACGTGCAATTTCGGACGAGATATGAAACGTTGGCTGAGGCCACTGAAACCGCCTCGGTGGCTCGCGTTGCCCCTAAAATTGTTGCGCCCGCGCCAGTCCTTATCGAGCGGGTCGAGCCGCGCGTGACCGTAACTCCGCCACCACTAATCGAAGAGGTGACGCCTGCGACCAAAACGATCATTATAGAACCCGAACCGCGGGCCGCCCGTGTCCAACCTGCGCCCGAGCCGCTTGATGAAACGCGCAGCGGCATGTTGACCTTGCAAATTAACACCACCCCATCCGGTGCTGACGTCATTATTGATGATCGTTACGTCGGCCAATCCCCGCTCAAAGTCGCCGTGACCGCCAACCAAAACCATGTGGTGCAGATCGCCCGTGCCGGCCATCAGGAAATTATGAAAGTGCTCGATGCCAAAGAACTGCGCGGCCAGTCGCAAGTGCAGTTGCTCGTTAAGATGGAGCCGGTGTTAGAGAAGCAGTAATATGTGAAATTTTTAAACATTTGTCAAATTTTTGTTTATTCAGCGTCAAATCTCCACACAGCGCGAGAAATTTTATAAGGCATAGTCGTTTGAATTCGGCTATGCCTTTTTGTTTCTACCAACTTCTATCGCTCAAGCCAAAATTCAAGCTTGTCCTTGACATTCCCAAAAAATTTGTGCATCTTTATGCCTAAGTTCTCGGCCGATTACGACGTGATGAGCAATCCCCCAAAAACTTGAGGAGACGGTTTCGCATGAAAGCCCGCTGCCTTTTCACCCTGCTGCATTTGCTGTTTGGCGCGCCCCTCGCCTTCGCGCAGAGCTTTGAGTTTTATCCCAATGCCAAATACAACGCCGCCACTCCCACGCTTGAACAAGTTGTCGGCCACAAATGGGGCGAAAAGATTACGATGCATCATGAAGTCGAGAAGTACATTCGCCGGCTTGCGGAAACCTCCAAAAACGTCCGGGTGGTGAAATACGCTGAAACCTGGGAAGGCCGCTCGCTGTATTACGTAATCTTGGCTTCGGAGCAAAACATGGCGCGTCTTGATGAGATCAAATCCGGCATGCAAAAATTAGCGGATCCACGGCAAATTTCTGCAACGGAGGCGGATCGACTCATCTCCTCCCTGCCGGCGATCACCTGGCTGGCGTATGGCGTGCACGGCAATGAAATTTCGAGCACCGACGCGGCGCTGCTGACCGCCTATCATCTTCTTGCCGCGCAAAATGACACCCTCGCGCAAAGTGTTTGGCAGAACAGCATCGTCATTCTCGATCCAATGGAAAATCCGGATGGCCGCGACCGTTTCATCACCTATTTTCGCCAAACCACCGGGCGCTGGCCGGATGCGGATCAACAAGCCGCGGAACATCGCGAGGGCTGGCCGGGCGGGCGCAGCAATCATTATCTTTTTGACATGAACCGCGATTGGTTTGCACTGACGCAACCGGAAACGCGCGGCCGCGTGAAGGCGTATCTCGAATGGTATCCGCAAGTGTTCGTCGATTTGCACGAGATGGGCTCGAACTCGACGTATTATTTCGCGCCGCCGGCCGATCCATTGAATCCCGAAATGCCGTTATCGCAAATTGAGATGCTTAAAAAATACGGCCGCAACAATGCGAAATGGTTCGACCGCATGAAGTTTGATTATTTCACGCGGGAAGTCTTCGACTCTTTTTATCCCGGCTATGGCGAAGGCTGGCCGATGTTCAACGGCTCCGTCGGCATGACGTACGAGCAAGCTTCGGCGCGTGGCCTGGTCGTCCAGCGTGAGGATGAGACCACGATGCACTATCGCGATACGGTGCAGCATCATTTTATCGCCTCGCTTGCAACCGCTGAAACCACGGCCAAAAATCGGGCTGAAGTGTTGCGCTATTTTTATGAATACCGCCGCTCCGGCATTGAAGAAGGCAAAACCGGCGAGATCAAAGAATTTATTCTCGCACCCGGCAGCGATGCGAATCGTGCCGCCAAGCTCGCAGCTTTGTTGCAACAACAAGGCATCGAGGTTAAAAAAGCCACCGCCGCTTTTAGCAATCGCCGTGTCGACGACTATTACGGCGGTACGGTGCAGCTCAAAAATTTTCCGGCAGGAACGTTTGTGGTTTCGCTGGCGCAGCCTTCCAAACGGTTGGCGAAAACCCTTTTGGATAAACACACGCCGATGGACGACAAGTTTATCAAAGAACAACTCCGCCGTGAGAAGAAAAAACTCGGTACGCAATTCTACGACGTTACCGGTTGGTCACTTCCTTTGTTATATGATGTTGAATGTTATCGCAGTCGCGACGTTTCGTTGGGAAATTTTATTACGCTCGGCCAGGAAAATGCAACCGGCGCCGTGCAAGGCGGTAAATCGCAGTTGGCTTATTTGATTCCGTGGGGCACGAATGCCGCGGCGCGCGCGTTGGCAACGTTGCAGCGCCAAAACATTCGCGCCTTCGGCACGGATTTGGAATTTACTTTAAACGGCCGCAAATACCCGCGCGGTTCGATCATCATTAAAGTGAAAGAGAATCCGAGCGATCTTTATGAGCAATTGTCGGAACTGGCAAAAACGGAAAACTTGGAAATCATTGCCACGAACTCATCGTGGGTGGATGACGGTGTAAATTTTGGCAGCGGCAATGTGGCCTTTTTGCCGAAGCCGAAAATCGTGCTGGCTTACAACACGCCGACTTCCTCCCTGTCAACCGGCTGGACGCGTTATATTATCGAGCAAATGTACGGTTATCCCGTGACGTTGATTCACACCGAGCAGTTGGGCGGCGCGGATTTATCGAAATACAATGTGCTGATTTTGCCGGATGCGTTTGGCAGCTACGACCGCGCGCTCAACGACGGCAGCGCAATCAAAGCTTGGATTCGCAACGGCGGCACATTGATTACCTACGGCAATGCGACGCAATGGCTCACCGGCGAGAAAGTCGGCCTACTCGCAACGACGCGCGAATTGAAAGGCGGCAAGCCGGATGAGCAAAAAGACAAAGCGGATAAAGATGAAAAGCCGAAAGAGAACAAACCCGATTTGACCAAACCGTTCGATGTGGAAAAAGAAATTCAGCCGGAGAAAGAGTTGCCCAGCGAAACGCCTGGCGCCATCGTGCGGATTGCGTTGGATCCGGAGCATTGGCTGGCGTTCGGCTACGACGGCGACGCGAATGTGATCGTCAACAGCAGCAACATTTACACGCCGTTAAAGCTCGATAAAGGCACGAACGTCGGCTTGTACATGCCGGAAGATAAACTGGTGTTGAGCGGCTTTATTTGGGAAGAATCCAGAAAACAGTTGGCGAACAAAGCGTTTTTAATGCATCAAAATCTTGGCGATGGGCATGTCGTGGCGTTTGCCGAAGAGCCGAACACGCGCGCTTTTATGGACGGCAC
>CAYZFF010000287.1:0-6059 GCA_964477305.1 uncultured Cytophagia bacterium | reverse complement strand
GCGTGCGCAATTTCTTTGCTCGTTGCCGCGACTGCGGCGAGGATGTCGCCGACACAACGCGTCTCTTCGTCAATGGCAATAAATACCGGCCAGTCTTTTTCAATCAAGCCTTCGTAACGTTTGCCGGGAACGTCTTTGGCAGTGATAACGGCTTTCACCCCTTCGAGCCGTTCGGCTTTTGAAGTGTCAATCGCAAGTATCCGCGCGCGCGGATGCGCCGAGAATAAAACCGCACCGTGTAACATCCCGGGCATTTTAATATCGTCGATATAACGTTTGCCGCCGAGCGTTAAATTTTCGCCTTGATAGCGCAGCAGGCTCGTGCCGACGCGGCCGCTGGCATCTGCTTCCGGCAAGGGCTCACCACGATAGCCTTGCGCCGCCAGGTCAATGGCGTCAATAATTTTGGTGTAACCAGTGCAACGGCAAATGTGATTATTCAACGCGCGCGCAATCTCGTCGCGAGTTGGCTCCAAATTATTTTGCAAAAGTGCGTGTGCGCGCATCGCGATGCCGGGAATGCAGAAGCCGCATTGCAAGCCTCCGGCGTGAACGAAGGATTCCGCGAGCCGGCGGCGATTTTGCTCCGGCAAACCTTCGAGCGTATGCACGTGCTTGCCGGCAATTTTTGCCACCGGGGTCACGCAGGAGACAACGGCTTTCTCATCAACCAAAACCGTACAACACCCGCACGAGCCTTGTGGGCTGCAACCATTTTTGGCGGCGGTGAGATCGAAATGTTCACGAAGAAGATCAAGCAATGAGAGGGCGGGAGCAACGCGAATCTCGCGCGGCTCGCCATTGAGCGTGAAACGGAGGGTTTGCTGATTCTGCATGGTGCGCTCCATAAATTGACACCGATCAAACGGCATACCGTGGTTTTGGAGAACATGGCAAATTCCAACTCGACCCCATCATCCTGCCCTGCGAGTGAGAATAATCTATAGAAAAAAATGGCGGAAAACAAGATGGAAATACGGGGAACCAATGATCAAAAAATTGACGCGGCGAAATGCAAAACTAAAGCGGCGAGATAAGTGAAAAATCAGGCAGGATTGAGCTGGCCATCCACTACTTTGCCCTGATGCATGACGATCACACGGTTGCAAAAATTTTTGACCAAAGCCAAATCGTGCGAAATAAACAAGTAAGTCAGTCCCAATTGGTGTTGCAAAGAGATAAACAAATCCAGGAGGCGGCTTTTGTTCAGCACATCGAGAGAGGAAAAGGGTTCATCGGCAACGATAAATTTCGGCTGCAGCGCCAGGGCGCGGGCGATGACGACGCGATGGCGCTGGCCGCTGCTCAACTCGCCCGGTAGTGCATCGAAATGTTGCTCGCTTAAACCAACTTGGTGCAACAACTCGCGCGTACGATTCTGCGCCGATTTTTTCTCAAGTATACGATGCGCGAGCAATGGCTCGGCGATAGCGCTGCCAGCGGTTAAATGCGGATTGAGGGCCGCGCCGGCATCTTGAAAAATGAATTGAGCCTGCCGGCGAAATTGTTTTAAATCATCGCGCTGCATGGCCCACACTTCGCGGCCATGAAACAAAATTTTTCCAGCCGTTGGTGGGGTCAGGCGAAACAAGCAATGCGCTAAGGTGGTTTTCCCGCTGCCGGACTCGCCGATGAGGGCGACGGTTTCTCCAGTGAAGATTTGTAAGCTCGCATCATCAACGGCCCGCACCGCATCGGGGGTTTTGGCCAATAGGCCTTTGCGGCGAGGGTAATATTTTTTGAGCTGAATGATGTCAACCAGCGGCGGTGATGGATGCATGATTAATCTCCAAATCCTCGATGCCATTTATCTGAAAACGCTTCGCCGCTTCTAAAAGTTTTTTCGTGTGCGGGTGCCGTGGCTGCGAAAGTATTCGCTCGGTGGTTTCGGCTTCGACGATTTTTCCGTGTTGCATAATCGCAACGCGGTGCGCCCAGGTGGCAACCAGGCTGAGGTCGTGAGTAATAAAAAGCAAACTCAATTCATGCTCCTGCTGCAAACGCTGCAAGCAAGCGAGTGCTTCGATTTGGTGATGGGTATCGAGTGCCGCAGTAGGTTCGTCGGCGATAATCAAGGCCGGGCGACAGGCAATCGCCATCGCGATCATCGCGCGTTGGCGCATGCCGCTGCTCAATTCGTGTGGATAAGCGCTAAAGCAACGCGAGGGTTCGGGCAGACCGACGGATTCAAAGAGGTGCAAAGTCTTTTCCTTAGCTGATTTTTTGTTGAGGCCCAGGTGAAGGCGAAGCACTTCAGTTGTTTGTGGCCCAAGGCGGCGCAACGGATTAAGCGCGGCAGCCGGCTCCTGAAAAATCATCGCGATTTCTTTCCAGCGAATTTTGCGAAGACGCTTTTCCGGCAGAGCGAGTAAATTCTCGCCACCGTAAAGAATTTTACCGTTGGTTATTTTACCGGGCCATGCAATTAACCGCAAAATGGCGCGGGCCACGGTGGTTTTGCCGCAGCCGGATTCGCCAATCAGCGCCAGCGTTTCTCCGGGGAAAATATCTAAGTTAAATCTGTCAACGACAAGATTTTCCCTTGGTGGTTCTGCATAAAAACGGATTTCGAGATTATCGATTTTAAGTAATTCGCGATTTGCCATTATTTTGTATAATGAAAACTTTGCACCGTTATTCAACCGCTAATATTTGCATTCATGAAAATTCGCACACCTTTGCGGTTTCAAAAGGAGCTAATGCAAACTCTTACGCAAACCTTCGGCGATCCAATTTAGCGCCATAGTGGTGAACACGATGGCCAGGCCGGGAAAGGTTACAATCCACCAAGCATGGGCAAGAACATCGCGGCCGTCGCGAATGATGCTGCCCCAGCTTACCGCCGGCGGTTGCACGCCGAGGCCGAGAAAACTCAAGCTCGACTCAATAAGAATAGCATCGGCGAGGCGCAGTGCAAACAAAACAATTATCGGCGACAATGCGTTCGGCAGCAGATGGCGAAAAACAATTCGACGCTGGCTTAAGCCAAGAACGTGCGCGGCTTTGATGAAATCGCGTTCTTTCAGCGACAAAACTTCAGCGCGCACGAGACGTGCCACATCCATCCACGAGGTCAATCCCATCACTAAAACCAGAATGGTCCAGTTCGTGCCGAAAAAAGCGACGCCTGTGACGAGCAAATAAATAACTGGAAAAGACAAGAGCAAGTCGACACCGCGCATGATTACGGCATCGAGCGCGCCACCAAAGTTTCCGGCGACGGCGCCCAGCGCGGTTCCGATCAGTAAAGCGACGGCAGTAACGGCCAAACCGAGGCTGAGCGAAACGCGGGAGCCGAGGAGTAAACGGCTCAAGATATCGCGCCCGAATTGATCGGTTCCGCAGAGGTGATGCGCGTTTGGAGCTTGATAACGCTGGTTGGGCACTTGCGCAAAAGGATCGTGCGGCACTAACTTCGGTGCAAAAAGCCCGAGCAGCATCCAAGTGGTGATTAAAACAAACCCAACGTGCGCAAGCTTCTGCTGCTTGAAGCGATACCAGATTTTAAACATGCGTTCGGAACATCAAACAAGCCATTCAGGTATTATTCCTACTCGTAAGCATATTAGCGGTTACAGATTTTGAAAAGCGCGCAGGAATAAGTGCAAGTGTTCTTATCTTATTCTCGGATCAGCAAATTTGTAGAGAATATCTGCGAGTAAGTTACCAACGATAACCATGAGTGCGGAAACGCCGGTGGTGGCTAAAATTACGGGGTAGTCGCGGCTAAAAATGGCTTCGAGGGTGACCCGACCCATGCCGGGCCAGGCGAAAATAATTTCGGTGAGAAACGCGCCGCCGAAGATGAAAGGCAGGCTCAACCCGAGCAGTGAGAATAGTGCCAGCACCGTATGCGGCAAGGCATGATACAGCATCATTTGCCATGTCGGCAATCCCTTGGCGCGGGCGAGGGCCATAAAACTTGATTCCAGGGCGTTAATTAAAGTCTCACGAACATAGCGCGTGGTGACGGCGATGCCCGGCAATGCTAAGGTAACGGTGGGCAGGATTAAATGCAAAAATCGATCTTTTAAAAATGCTCCGGGGTTGCGCTCTTCCACGAAAATCGAGGCTGCATGTGCGTTAGGCAACCATCCCAAATGAACGGCAAAAATCAAAATCAACACCAGACCCAGCCAGAAACTCGGCATACAGTAAATGGCTAAGATGCCGTTGCTCAACAAACGATCCGGCCAGCGATGACGGTACAATGCTGCGATTGTTCCCAACGAAATACCGCCGGCAAAACTTACCAGCAGCACCGGCAGCGTCAATTGTAAGGTCATGGGAATGGCCTCGCCCAGAATTTTGGCAACCGGGCGATGTTGGGTTAACGAGTAGCCAAAATCAAAGTGTGACCATTGCCACAGCCATTTGGCATACTGAACGGTGAGCGGTTGATCGAAACCAAATTGTTGCCGGAGGTGTGCGATGGTTGCCGGCGGAATACGCGGGGAGATATAGCGATCCAGTGGATCACCGGGGCTGGCGTGCATAAGAAAAAATGTGAGCGTCAGCACGCCCCAGAGCAGGAGCAGCGCTTGCAATAAACGCCGCAAGAGGTAAAGGCCCATGGAGGTGATAGATTGGGAAGAATAAATTTAAAATGCCATTCCAGATGAACCTCTTGCTGATACCCAAAAAGAACGGATTTAGAAAGACGCTTCCAGGATGACATTTATTGATAGTTCAACGGCAATGCCGAGATAAGGCCAACCGTCCGAACACACGGTGATTGTGCTTGTTGATCAGTGGATTAAGGAAGCCTCACCGCCTTCGCGCCCGGACGGCTGCGCCCGTTGGGTTTACCGGCGAGATTCATTCTGCAATTCATCGCCTTAATTTACCGAGGCTTTCATCGTCGCCATCTGTTTCTCAAGTTTTTTTACTTCGCGATTGGCCTTGAGCGCTTGAAAATTTTCCAAAGCTTTTTGCAAATGCTTCAACGCTGATTTCTTGTTATCTTTGGCCTGCCAAAATTCGGCATAGCTGCGATGCGTTTCGGCCAAGCCGAGACGATAGTCATGTTGCGTGTTGGTTTGCAGCGCTTCATCGAGATATTTTTTCGCCAGGCCCCAGTTGTCGCGGCGTGTGTAAACCACTCCGAGCAACCGGCAAGCATCCGCCTCGCCGGATTTGTGGCCGAGGCCGTGAAACGCGCGTAACGCGAGCTGGCATTGCTTTTCCGCCATTTCCAAATCATGCATCAGCAGGTACAACTCAACGCGATTGAGACTTACTTGCGCTTCAACGACAGCGTCACCCGCTTGGCGAGCGAGGTCGAGGCTCTTTGCATAGTGTTTGCCGGCTTCGTGCCAATACTCTTTGTCGCGGCAAGCGGTGCCCAGATTATTATAGGTTTCAGCCAGTCCGCGCACATCGCCAAGTTTTTCAAACAACGGCAAACTCTTTTGCAGCGCCGCCACGGCTTTATCCCATTGCCCTTGCAAATTATACATCGCGCCGAGATTGTTATACACACAGGCGGTTAAATCATCATCACTGACGCGCTCGGCAATGGCGCGGGCATGTTCGCACGCGGTTTCCATCTTTCGCCAAGCCGCGGTGTGAAAATATGCCGCCGACAAGCTGTTCAGCGCGTAAGCTTCGTCTAAAGGCTCACCATTTTCCTGAGAAATTTTGTAACTATGCTCGAAACAAGCGATCGCTTCTTTCCAGGCGCTGCGCCGCAGTTTGAGATTGCCAAGTTGGCGCAAAGCGCGCGCGTGTGACTTATAATCGTTAAGTTGTTTGCTGAGTTTGAGTGCTTGCTCATAACTTTCGACGGCTTCATCCATCAACCCCAACAACGCATAGGTTTGTCCCGCGCTATAACAAAGATTAAGCTCTTGCGCATGATCATGGTTGAGTTGTGCGAACTGTTTCAAGTTTTGTACCGCCACTTTGAAGTATGTGGCGCTTTTCTGTTTATCTTCATTGGCCAAGGATTGTCGTGCAAGCTTTTCCATACTATATGTCAAATCAACGTATGCATCAGGATCAGCTTCCACGCCGTGCTCGGCCTGTTTCAGAAAAGTCGCCAGCCTGGCAAGAACCTG
>CAYZFF010000286.1:0-6065 GCA_964477305.1 uncultured Cytophagia bacterium | reverse complement strand
TTTTGACTGATCGGTTTTAAAAGTATTCTAAGATAGAAAAGCCCGCCGAGGAAAACAAGCAGAATTTAAATCACCCATAAAAGAAGTCCGGCCGTAACATCACGACGACAGTTTCCTCCGGCGCTAAATCGGTGCGATCAATCGGGCAGATGAGGTAGGAATTGCTTTTCGCGTACGTGACGACGTCGCCGCTGCCTTTGGATTTGAGCGGGCGCACCATAAAATGCTTTTCTTCATACCACGTGACGGCGGGCGCGTAATTCTCACGGCTGGAGCGGTTGATAAACGGCTCGGTGAGCGTGGCAAGCACCATTTGATTTTGATACACCGGAAAACCCATCATCTTCCGCAGCACCGGCCGCACCAACACTTCAAAAACCGTGGTGGCGGAAATCGGATTTCCCGGCAATCCAAAAATAATCCCGCCGCGGTTCGAGCGCGCCATCACCACCGGTTTGCCGGGTTTCATGGCGATTTTATCGAAAAAAATCTCCAAACCAAATTCGGCAAACACGTCTTCCACCAGATCGAGATCGCCCATCGACACGCCGCCGGTGGCGAGAAATAAATCGTAATGCAAACCATCGGCGATGCGATGACGCAAGCTGGCCTTCGCATCTTTCGCGACGCCCAATAAATCCGGCCGGCCGCCGGCATTTTGCACCTGTGCGTAAAGCGTCGCGCTGTTGCTGTTGCGAATTTGTCCGCGGCCCGGCTTGGCCTCGATTTCAACCAGCTCATCCCCGGTCGCTAAAATCCCCACGACCGGCGCGCGATAAACCGCCACCGTGCTTTTGCCGGTCGCTGCGAGCAAGCCGATTACGCCGGGTGAAATAAATTTTCCTGCCGGCAACACCACTTCGCCTTGCCGCGCCTCACTGCCCAACGGCGAAACATTGTGACCGGCAATGACACTTTCTAAAATCGCCACGGCGGCTCCATCTTCCAACGGCCGCGTTTTTTCAACCATCTGCACGGCATCGGCGCCCGCGGGCAACGGCGCGCCGGTCATGATTTTGGCCGCCTGCTGCGATTGCAGCGAAAAATTCGGAAACGTGCCCGCCGGAATGATGCCCACCACTTGCAAGCGGGCTGGGGCATTACGCACATCGCCGCTGCGCACGGCATAGCCGTCCATCGTGCTGCGAGCAAACGGCGGCATGTCCACATCCGAAACCACATCTTCGGCGAGAATATGGCCGCTACTTTCCAGCAATGGAATTGTTTCAATGGGCAGTCGCGCGGTTTTTTGCAGCGCGATTTCCAGTGCCTGACGAACAGTGATCATTCAGTACTCGTGTCCAGAATCCAGTCTTCAGTATCCAGTGCTTAGTGTCCAATTGATCAAACTGAACACTGCTCACTGAAAACTGAATACCGGCTTTATCGCATCAACACCATTTTTTTTAATATACTAACTTCGCCGGTTTGTAGCCGATAAAAATATATACCGCTCGCTAATTTTTGCGGCGCAAAAGCGATCTGATGCGGCCCCGCCGCGAGGCGTCCATCAATCAGCGTTCCGACTTCATGGCCAAGCATGTCCAACACCTGCAATTTCACTTGGGCGGCGACGGGCAATGAAAAACTAATGTTGGTCGAACGGGTTCCCTGCACGGAAAAGGGATTCGGATAATTTTGGTGCAAGTTAAAATCTGTCGGTGTCAGTTTTGGGCTTTCGGCTACGGCAGTTACAATTTTCGCTTCCGGTAAAAACCAAAGACTGCACTCGGACAAGTCGCCGACGGACGGCGTTAAATAAAACATAATGAGCTGGCCGGCGTCGCTCATATACGTGGCGAGATTAGTGAAAACTTCCGCAATCGCCGGCGAATTGCTGATGTTTCTCGGCGCCGACCACGGCGGATTATTTCCCAGCGAAAAACTGGCCGATGCCACCCAGACGTCCGGCGTTGTCGCGTCCGTTCCGGTGGCGTTCGGAATAATGTCAATCCATTTCAGCGCCAGTGTTTTTCCATCCTTGGTTTTGGCATACTCCGGTTCGTTGAGTTGTTGCAAGAGGGCGCCGCCGGTTTCCTGCCGAATGGCGTTGTAAACAAAACGGCGAATATCGGCAACTTTCGTTGCACTCCAAGTTCCTGCCACTGAACGAACGATATCATAAAGTGCAACGGCGTTGCTGGTGCTGGTCGCCAGCGTATCGACCAACAAACCGGCAATGTGAACCTGATTGGCGCCATCAATAATGAAGTCGAATTCATAATTGCTTTCTTGCCGACCAGCCGCGATAGTCGGCATTATATATTCCGGCGCTGACCACGTTGTGCCGCCGTCAGTCGAGCGTTGATAGCGCCAACCAAAAACCGCTGAGGTGGGCGCGCCCGAGCTAAAGCGCCCTCGAGAAACATAATGAATCATCCCATCGTCGCCGACATCTATCCCCACGCCACTCTGCGCAATCATATCTGCTCCCGGCGTGATCACCACATGCGGGGATAATGTTGTGCCACCATTGGTGAGTTTACTCGCGGCGGCATAGCGGCTGTTCGCAGAGTAAATCGCAAAATAGCAATGGCCCGAATTCAAATCCGTTGCTCCGGCCGCGGAAAAAGCATCATTGGCATCGCGCCCCGAAAAGGCCACCGTTCCCGGCGCGTTCTGCTTGAAGCTGGCATAAAGCACGTCTCCAAAGCTCGCGCCGCCGCCGGTGGTGAGATCGCTATAATTCACCACCACTGTGGCGGCGGTAGGATCAGTCGATTTCGTCGGGTTACTAATTAAAACATTCGGGTGCCGGCCGAGATTAAAGCCGGTGGGATTGATCGGGCTGCTCTGCGCGCTCCACGTTAAACCGCCGTCTTTGCTCGTTTGATAAACAATCAACCCGCTGCCGGCGCCGGTGCGATCCGTGCGTTTGACGATCGCCGCGAGATTGCTGTAAGGATCGTACGCGATGAGATTCGTCCAGGGATTCTGTCCGGAATAGGCGTTAAAGGTTTTGCCGATCAAAATTGGCGCGGCCGCGCTTTGCGGCGCTGCAAACGGGGCTGCAACCGTGCCGCCGTCGCCGCGGTCAATAATGAATTGATTCGCCTCTCGCAAATTCGGTTGAGCAAACAACAAAACCGGCAAAAGCAACAGCGTCACAAATTTTGCTTTCATAAACAACCTCCTGTTTAAAAAATTGCTTCCTTGAAATTTGCCTATTCGTCGCCTTCACTCGTTGATTCCGGTATTTTCCTCTCCTCTATTTTCTTTTCTGGCCGGCCGACATGAAGGTTGTTGTAATTCAAACACGCATTGAATAGCAGAAAAAATTCGCCTTGTGTTTCCTGCCGCCACATTGGATTGGTGGCGAAGAAAATCACATGGCCTTTGCCCACGGGCGCGTCGATCACCACTGGACGATTGACAATCTCATTGCCGCTTTTGAGCATGCCGCTGATGAGGAGATTCTTCTCGGTTTTGGAGAAACGCAAAATCGCGCGTGGCAGCAACGAATCCGGCAGCACCAAATTGCGCATGATTTCGCGCTGGTCGTCGGTGAGCGGCGCTTCCTCGCCGGGCGGGGTTTTCTCCGGCGGCAGCGGTTCCGCCACCGGCCGGCCTTGCGGAATGTCGTGTTCATCCTTGCCGCCGCGACCGGTCGGGCGCGCTATCGGCTCGTCGCTGCCACCACCACCAACGCCACGACTAATTTGCAAAATCGGCGATTGGTTGAAGTACACGGCGAGGCTGTCGCCGTAGCCATAACGGATCGGGCTCATATCGTCGTTGAAATAGGCTTGATAAATGCTCCCGCGCGCTTGCAATTGTCGCGGCTCAACGGACACGACGCCCTCTGTCAAGCCATATTGAATCGGAATATTACAAATACTGGTGATGGGAATGAACACGCCGCCGTCTTCCAAAAATTTCCGCAAGTGCGTGAGTCCCTGCAAGCCCATGCCGCCGCGCATGTCGTCGGTTTCATCGACGCCGAGATTCGGCGTCAGCGGCGATTTCTTCCACGGAATTGGCTCGCCGCGCATGGGCAATCCGTTGACGATGCGTTGCGCCGTGCCGCCGAGCGGCGGGAAGATGATCACATCGTATTTAGCGCGCAGATTCGGCGTGTCGCGAACCGTGTGATCGGAAATGTAGGCATACGGAATTTGCAAACGATCGAACGCGATGCGGAACCAGCCCTCGTTCTGCGTGTTCTGCCACGTGTGCAAAATCGCAATGCGCGGCACGGCAAGGTCATGAGTCTTCACGTCTGGAAATTTATCGATGGCATAAGCAGTTAGTCCGAGGTCCGAAGTCGTTTGATCGAGGCGTTGTGACAAATCTTTTGGCGCATTTTGCGTGGGAATGATAAATGTGCCGGCGGCAAATTTCAATTCGCCGGCATTAAAACTTTTTTGCGCGGCCAGCATTTTTACATCTTTGAGGCGGAAGCGCAACGTCATCAGTGTGTTGTCGGTGTTATGATTGATGAGATATGCCACCGGCTTCGCGGATGAGGGCGCCACGACTTTGCCAATTACTTTCGCATCGCTCGTCAACAGCGTCATTCTTTTGTCGAGAATCGCGCGGTCGGTGACGCGCACGGTGCGAACGTTGCGCAGCGGGCCAAACGTCCAGCCGGTGTCGTCATACGGCCGCGGATCGTCGGTGTTGTAATATTGCTTGTCGAGCAGCATATCGACGATACGGCTATAAGGTTGATCCATGCGAATGACGTAGCTGCCCGCCGGAAATTTTCCTTCTTTCACGGCGAAGCTGCTGTCGGCGCGATGCACCTCCGCGCCTTGCAAGCGTAGCAGATTGATCATGTCTGCGCACTCCACCGGACGCGGATCATCCGCTGGAACCACCCACGCCGCTGGCCCTTCGGTCGTTGCCTTCGCCACCGAACGCTTGCTCTTCAAATAAAAATTTTCCAGAAATCGCGCTTTGTTGTTGGCCAAAAAGTTCATCGCCAGCAGCAAGCCGCTTTGTTGGAGATTGATGTTGTTGCGCAGCGACCAATTGACTTTGGGCAGCGGCGGATTGGGCCGGTACCAGACGCGATTGGTTTGCGCCGGTTGCAGCTTACGCTCGCGCGTGTCGGCGCCGCCATTGCCAAACGTTTCATAAAAGCGTCCGATGGCATTGTGGCCGTTCGCGGCATAGAACATGTAATTGCACGCCCAGCCGTCGTAGAAGCCGTGCGTCCACACGCCGGGCACGTTGCGCTTGGTCAACTCGGTGACTTCCCAATGCGCCAGCATTTGCCATTCATCGACGAGAATGGGATCGAGCCACGCGTTGTACGGGCCGGTGCCGGTGGAAGTGTAAAGATACGGCACCGACTCGTGCAGATCGTGCAAGATCGTCGGATGCCAGTCGAGAAACGTTTTCATGATATTGCGCGAGAGCGCCAATGAAAGCGCCATGCCGTCGCGGTTGTTGTCGTGTGCCACGTATTTTCCCCAATACAACAGACTCGGCGCATTCGCTTTCGGATAAGCCTTGCGATAATTGTAAATATCCACCATTCGGTCGCGGCCGTCGGTTTCCACCACCGGCGTGAGCATGACAATGATATTGTCGCGAATATTTTTGATGGCGGGCGTTTCATCGACGGCGAGACGATACGCCAGTTCCATCAGCATTTCCGGCGAGCCGGTTTCGGGAGAGTGAATGCTGCCGGTGGCCCAATACATCGGCTTGGCTTCGCTAAAAAGCGGTTTGGCTTGCTCATCCGAAATCTTACGCGGGTCCGCCAGCTTCGCCGTCATTCCTTTATATTGATCGAGTTGTTGAATGGTCTTTTCATCCGCGATGGCGACGAGCAGCATTTCGCGGCCTTCTTCGGATTGGCCCATCGAAAAAATTTTGACGCGCGGCGAGGCCTTCTCCAGCTCGCGCAGGTAGCGATAAATGTCTTTGGTGTACGTCAACTTCTCCGGCGTGCCAATGACGTATCCTAAAACTTTTTCCGGCGTCGGCACCGTCGCTGAGGCCGGCAGATGATCCACCAGTTCAGTGAGAAAATACGGCTCAGTGGTGAATTCTTTGATTTTGGCAGAGTATTTCTCGTCCAGCGTTTGGGCGAACGTGAAGCTTGAGGAGAGAAT
>CAYZFF010000285.1:0-6091 GCA_964477305.1 uncultured Cytophagia bacterium | reverse complement strand
TCCGGCAAAATATCGCGCGTGCCTTTAATCTTCTGGAATCGCATAGGGGTTTGGCACATAGCGCAGAGGCATAGCGTCGAGGCGTCTGACTCGTTTCGCTAGGCACTATGCACTTTGCGCAGTTAGTTCTCTAAATACTTTTCTTCTTCACGAATAATGGTGTTCAGCGCCTCTTTTGAGGTTCTCGCCATCAAAAGCTGTTCCCGAAATTCGGGCTTGTGCATCAGACGAGAAATACGGCTGAGCGCTTTCAAATGTGGACCGGTTTGGTCCGGTGGGCCCACCAGCAACCAAATGATACGTACCGGCCGATCATCCATCGCTTGAAACTCCACCGGCTTTTGGGCGATTCCCAGCGCGACCACAATAGCCGGCGCGGCTTCACTTTTACCATGCGGAATAGCAACTTCATCGCCGACGCCCGTGCTCATGACGGCTTCACGATCCAGCACAGCTTTTAAAACATCTTTGCGATCTTTAATGCTCCCGGCCTTGGCCAACAATTCCACCATCTCTTCAATCACCATGCGTTTCTCTTGGCCGGATAAATGAATCTTAATTAAATTTTCAGAAAGTATATCTTTCAATTTCATTGCCAGAAACTCCTTACCGGCGCGCGTGCCTCAATTGCACACCGCCACACCACTCAATTGGCATCATCCGTAAATTTTTTCCCGGCTGATCTTATGCGAGCCTTCCTGTTCTTAAAGCCAAAGATTACAATTTATGACAGTGCCAGCACAATTGCAAATATTTTTTCACGGGAAAAATTACGATGCTGACACCGGCGGCCGACGACGTTCAACGAAAAGTAGCGCCATGCCAATTACGAGCGCCGTTAGGCTCGTCCACAAGCCCAGCGTAAACGCACGCGAATGAAAGCGAAATTCCACTTGATGCGTGCCGGCGGGTACACTGATCGCGCGGAAACAATAATTGGCGCGGTAGGTTTTCACGGGTTGGTTGTCGATATACGCCTGCCACCCGGCCGGGTTCGGATAATAATTATCGCTTACCACCAGCATCTGCGGCGACGCGCTTTGAGTGGCAATGACGATTTGATGATAACTATATTTTTGTACACGCGCGCTTGCCGAAGAGTCGGGTTGCGGCGTTATTTCCGGCTGTTCAGTCAACATGACGCGGCGATGCGGGTCAAACCCCTGCTCTGGCCCGGCGCGCAATCGCATCAAGGCGGCAACGGGATCGGTTTGCACTTCAAATTCGCCGACTAAATAGGCGCGCGGTAACACCGTGGGATTCTCGTAAATACTCAGCACTTGTTCTCCGCCCCCGGCATTGACTTGAAATTGTTGCTGCACGATCCATTCTTCCAGCGATAGGGTGGCGAAGGTGAGAATGTATTTGGCATTCACCATGTCGAGAATATGGTGCGGTGGAAAATTGTTCTCTGTCGCGCGTTGTAACCCTGTGGCCTCAATAAAATCCTGATAAAAACGCGGCTTGGCGGCATGGTAACCGCCAACGCTTTGAATTCCTTGCGCCGACCAGCGCAGTTCGCCAAAGAGTTGGCCGGCTGGATAGAAACGGTATAAGGAAGTGTCCGATTTGAAAAACGCGCTGATGGCATCCGGCTGCAAATAATCCGGCGTTTCTTGCTGCGGATAAGTCTGGCCGATTTTTTTGTCAACTAACCAAAGATCGACCAGCGTGATCAAGCAAATGGCAACGGCAAATGAGGTTGCAGCGATTTTTTTTCTAAGTGTCAAGGCCAATAAAGCCAAGCCCGCGGTTGAAAAAACTGCGACGAACCAGAAATCTTGAAATAGCAAAGCAAAACGCGCACGATCCACAGCCTCTTGTGTATTGGCGTCATATTGGTCCGGATACAACCCGCGCATGAAACTGAAAAAGCCGTCTTGGAAAATGGTCAAGGCCAGCACAAGCATAACCAGCGCGCCGAACGCCAGCCACAGTCTTTGCGCCATTTTATCCTTGATCGCCATGGCCTCTTTTGTGCTGGCCGCGCGCACCCGTGATAAAATTCCTTCCAACCCGAGTCCGGCGAGAATGGCCACGGTGCATTGCACGAGAATAAGAATCATCACCGGCACGCGGAATTTGTTAAAATAGGGAAAGTAGTTGTAAAATAGTTTATAAAAAACAGCAAAGTGATGGCCGAATGAAATAAGCAATGCGAGTAGAACGGCAATGCCTGAAAAGATAATGAAGTTCCGGTTTCGTTCGCCACGCGCCAAATTGAGTACAAAACCAACAACAGCCAGCGCCAGCACAAGAATGCCCATATAATTCGGATAGTCCGTGAACGGCATATTGCCCCAGTAGGTCTGGCCGCCGAAGCCATAGAATGAGGGAATGATGAATGTCATCATTTCGCCGGGTGAAAACGACCATTGCGTGGCATACTCAAAACCGACGCCGGTGTCTTTGGGGCCGGCCTGGGCCTGTAAAACTGAAGACGCGCCGCGTATTGAATACGGCGTGTATTCTTGCAGCGGCAAATAGAGAACCGCTGCGAGTGCGCCTGCCAGCACCAAAGCGCCGGCAAACCCACCCAGCATAAGCGTGAGGCGTTTGAAGTCCTTTTTAATGACGACGGAAATAACCTGACACAAAACATAAAGACCGACGAATAACAAAATGTAATATGAGATTTGAACGTGCCCGCGTTGAAATTGAAAACCTAAAATCAATCCAGCTAAGCCGAGGTTGCGCCAAGAGAATTTTTCCATGAGCCGGTCAATGGCCCATAATGCCCACGGAATGTACGCTGACGTCATCATCTGCGAGCCGTGCCCAAAAACTTGCATAAGAATCAGGAAAGGCGTAAACATGAAAGCGAGCCCGCCCAGAAGGGCCGGCCAAAAGCCTGCGCCTTTATGGCGTAAAAAAATGAAGACACCCATGGCGGCAAGAACATAGTGCAAAGCCGGAGAAAACATTGCTGGCAGCGTGATTAATCGCGCCAGTGGCAGCAGTAGAAGTCCGGGCATGTATACGAATGGTGTATACATTAAACTGGCAAAGCTGGGGATGCCGGCAAAAGTGTAGGGTGACCATTGCGGCAGCGTCCAGGTTTCCCAAAACGCTTTGTCCAGCGGCGCGGTCATGCCACCGGCGGATTGTGCGTCCGGTGACACATAAGTGCGGCCGCCGAAAATTGTGGAAAAGAAAAAAATCATCGCGAGCAGAAAATAAATGCCGCAAGCAATGAGATTCGGATGTTGCGCCAACCAATTGGTTGCTTCTGGCGCGTGTTTTTGCGGCACGGCCATCGGCTTATGCGTTTGGGACTTTTTTGCCATGAGCGGTGTAAATCCTTTGCAATGACGATGGTAAAATAATCACAACATTGTAAGAGCAACTTAACGACAGATTGAAATACTACTCATTATTGTAGACAAAAACAAGATATTTCTTGTTGCAAACGGTGAGGAATTTTACTGAGTGGCGGCCTGTTGAATCAAGGCTACCATCTGCTTGGCCTTTTCCTGCCAATCATTTTCGACCGCAAGATTTCGACGTTGTTCGGCGTGGGTGGCAGCCGTTGCCAGGGCCGGCTCTATTTGGGCGGCAAACCCCGCGGCCTCTTCCGCCAAGAAAACATGATCACGCATGGCGATTAAATCTGGGGACAGCGCCATGCTTACCACTGGTTTACCCGCGGCGTAATACTCATAAAGTTTGTTGGGATTCAAGAAACGCGTCAAATCATTTTTCAATAGTGGAATAAGACAGACATCCGCCGCAGCGAGATAGGCGGGAAGTTCATCATGTTTGACCACGCCGAGATGTTGCACATTGGGCGCCGCGAGCAATTTGTCCATCTGCGGGCGAACTGCCGGGACCGCGGGGCCAATGAGAATAATTGTTTTATCTGGATGCTTCATTGCCACTTCTTGAAAGGCCGCGAAATCCGTCCATTCCGAAATTGCGCCGATATAAAGGAGAATCGGGCGAGGGCGAAATTTAACGAGCGCTGCCGCCGGGGCGGTTTTTTTCAAAAATAAGCTGCTGTCCACACCGTTGCCGATATAAACAATTTTCTTTTGCTGCGCTGCCGGAATAATTTCGGCCAGTGATTGCGAGGCGCAAACGATATGATCGGCACGCCTACAAACGCTGCGAAAATATTTTTCCGCCCACCGCGGCGTCAGCGGGAAGCCCAGGTGATTATCGTTGCAATCATAAATCACCGGACGGCCCTTGGCCAACCAACGCACTATTGGCGCCGCATAAACATTGGAGATCATGATCAAATCGGCGCGCTGAAAACCGCTGCGGCGAATCAGCCGCGCCGCCCAAAGCGCAGCGAACAAAATCACGAAAACTCGAACGAGCTTGAAAGAAACGAAAATCTGCAACCAGCGTTGCGGAAAATTTTTAAAATAAGGCAATGTGACAAAGCCGACATTTTTATCCCATTGCAAACGAAAGCTGTTCGGCTTGCCGACGGTGAATGGCTCAATAAAAAGGATTTGCCAATTCTGCGGGAAACGCCGGATGATCTGCTGCTTGCGCGTGCGCAGATATTGCCATTTGATTTCGCTGAAGAAGATGATGGTCATGAAATTTGAAGTCCCGAGTCCGAAGTCGTAGCGGCGGTGTTTTCAATTACAGTTTGATAAACTTTTAAAAAACGTTGTGCGCGCTCAGACCATGTGTTCGCTTTGGCATAGGCGACGAGTTTAGCGTGATCCCAATTTCTATCGACGGCATCCAATATTGCCTGCGCAAGTGCGTCGCTATCACGCGCCGGCACCAGTGTGCCGAAATCAGATGAGACAAGGATTTCAGGGATACCACCGACACGGCTCGCAATCACCGGCGTGCCGCAGGCCAATGATTCCAAAACAACCATCGGATAGCCCTCACTCAGACTTGGGAGGACAAGAAAATCTGCTGCACCCATCCAGAATGGAATTTCGGCGTGGGGTTTTCTTCCTGCCCAGATAATGTTTCGCTCGATTCCAAGCGTATGCGCGAGCTTTTTTAAAGAGATATCCAAATCGCCGCCTCCGATGATGATTATCTTGATGGGTAAGTGTTTTTCACCAACCTGCTTGAGCGCCCGAAATAAAAACTTTAGGCCTTTCACCGGAATTAAGTTACCGACAAAAAGGAGAATAGTGTCTTTTTCTGAAAGTTTAAGCTGTTGGCGCAAAGCCGTTTTTTCACCGCGGGGGAAAAAGGTATTCTCTCGAACGCCAGCGGGAATAATCACCATGCGTTCAGCCGGAACGTTAAAAGATAAAATTTTTTCTCTCAAATCTTCGCAAACGACGGTTATCGCAGAGGCATGCCGTAGCCCCCAGATCGTTGGCCACGCCGCTGTCCAGTTAGTCGGCGTCCGGCGCGTATAATAATTAATGTCACTACCGTGTGTCGTTACGACAACGGGAAGATGAAATTGTTGACCGGCTCGAACCGCGGCATAACCTAAAACATAAGCAAAGTGAGCGTGAATAAGTTCAAACTCGTTGTGCTCCCGGAGAAATTGAGTGAGAACGTGATATGCCCGTTTACTATTTAAATATTTACCTAATTCTGGAATAGTTTGGTAACGTAAATAATAAACTGTGACTTGATTCCCCAATTCGGGCATTTGTTGTGGACCTTCTGGCATTGCCGTTAATGGCGAACGCCCCGAATGATATCGTGGCCAATCGGGCGGACGAGGCACCAAAACCGCAACAGTAATAGAAATGAATGGCGCAAGTGATTTAATTTGTTCAACGACGAACGTGCCAGAATGCGGCGGCCACATTTCAGTGACGATCAGAATTCTCATTTCTTTGGCAGACGTATCCAATTCGCTGATCATTTCATTTGAGCGATCGGCGTAAAATTTTTGCAATGCGTTGAGAAGCTTTGCCGCTGCCGAAAAGATTTAAACCGCGGGTGAACGAGGCGCGCTGCTTTGTGATTCTCGACTGCGTTTTATCAAGATAGGCGAGAGCCATTAAAAATTTTTTCCGGTTGGCTCCCACCAGCGTGTTAAAGCCGCCGGCAAGTGTTTCAACCCACTCCGTTTCGTTGCGCAATGTGATGCATGGCACGCGCAGGAAAAACGCTTCTTTTTGCACGCCGCCGGAATCCGTGATGATAG
>CAYZFF010000284.1:0-6124 GCA_964477305.1 uncultured Cytophagia bacterium | reverse complement strand
TGTCCGCTAAAATTGAGTCATGATATTCTTCAAACATTCCATCTTGCTTTCATCGCCGCTGTTTGTTATCTTGTTTTTGCAATTCGACCTAAAGTATGATATTGGACAAAACTCAACACGGAGGCTATTCATGAACCCCAAAGGGTTTTTATTTTCTCTGCTTCTTTTACTCGCGGTTACGCTGCAAGCGCAAGAAGGGAAAAAAATCGACGCCTTCGTCGATAATATTACAGATCGCGGCTTGACGCGCATCCTGTATTGGAACAATGCCACCAACAGTGCCGCCGGCGAAGTGGCGATTGATTTTGGCCGCCCGCAATGGAAACCCGAATATGACGCCGCCGGCGCGTTGGAGGGCATGACGAAAGGCAAAACCTGGCGCATGGGCAAAGATTTATGGACGATGCTCGACACTAATCTGCCGTTGAAAATCGGCAGCCAAAGTATTGCGCCCGGGTCGTACTATCTCGGCGTGCAGCGCACCGCCGATGGCGCCACGTGGAGCCTGGCTTTTATTGATCCGGCCAAAACCCGCAGCATCAAATTAGACGCGTTTGAAATTGACAAAGCCACGGCTGCATTTAAGGTTCCGCTCACCTTTAAAACGACCACCGAAACCGCCGCGCTGCTCAATATTTCTCTCACGCCCGCGAAAGATGATATAAAAAATGTGACGCTGCGCCTCACGTGGGGAAAGTTTGAGCTGACGACGCCGGTACAAATCCTGCTTGAGAATTGAGATGGCCGCGAATAGAAAATCGACGATCGAGGATGGAGAATTGCGAATTGAAAATCAACCGTTTTCTATCTTCGACTCGCGATTTTCTATTCCCGAGCAGCAAGCTGCGAACCTCTGGCAATTCTACATCGACCGCGGCGGCACCTTTACCGACTGTCTCGGCCGCTCGCCCACCGGCGAATTGAAATGCGCCAAAGTGCTCTCCTCGGACCGCGCCCCTCTTGACGGCATCCGCAAAATTTTAGAATTGGCAGATGACGCGCCAATTCCGCCGTGTGAAGTTAAAATGGGAACGACCATTGCCACCAATGCGCTGCTCGAGCGCAAAGGCCGGCCGCACGCACTGTTGATCACCCGCGGCTTCGCCGATGTTCTGCATATCGGCACGCAGCAACGGCCCGATATTTTTGAGATTCGCATCGTCAAACCTTCTGTACTTTATCAAACTGTTGTCGAAATTGACGAACGCATTGCGGCCAACGGCGAAGTTTTGCGTGCGCCGGAGGTGACGAAAATTCAAGAACAATTGCAAACGCTGCGCGCGCAGAATATCGGCAATCTCGCCATTGTTTTTCTGCACGGCTTTGCTTTTCCCCAACACGAAAAAATAGTTGCGGATTTGGCCCGATCGCTCGGGTTTCAAAACATTTCGTGTTCGCACGAAGTGTGCCCGGAAATCGGACTCACCGCGCGCGGCGATACCACCACTGCCGACGCCTATCTCACGCCATTACTTCTGACGTATTTACGCACGTTGCAAGATCAACTTCGCGGTTCCCGACTTCAAATGATGCAATCAAGCGGCGGCCTCATCGAAGCGCAGCGCTTTCGCGGCCACAATGCGATTTTATCGGGGCCGGCGGCAGGAGTCGTCGCGTGTGCGCGTCTTGGAAGCTGGTTTGGTTTTCCTAAAATTATCGGTTTCGACATGGGTGGCACTTCGACTGATGTCTCGCGTTTCGACGGCGAATTTGCGCGCGTCTATGAAACGATTACGGCCGGTGTGCGCATCAAAGCGCCGATGCTCGCCATTCATACCGTTGCGGCGGGCGGCGGCTCGATTTGCAAATTTGTCGCCGGACGTTTAACGGTCGGCCCGAAAAGCGCCGGCTCTAATCCGGGTCCGTTATGTTACGGTTTAAAAGATGAGTTGGGAAATTTCCAAGCCACCGAATTGACGACGACGGATGTCAATTTTTTCCTCGGCCGCCTGTTGCCGGAAAATTTTCCTTTCGAACTCAATCGCGAACGCGTTGCGCCAAAGATCGAAGCAATTCAAAATCAATGTCTCGCCGAAGGCCAAAATTTAAGCCTGTATCAAATCGCCGAGGGCTTTCTGGAAGTGGTCAATTTGAAAATGGCGCAGGCGATCAAAGAAATTTCCGTGGCGCACGGGCACGATGTGCGCGAGTATGTGTTGTGTTGTTTCGGTGGCGCCGGCGGGCAACATGCCTGTGCCGTGGCGCGGCATCTCGGCATCAAACGCATTCTGTTGCATCCGCTCGCCGGTGTGCTCTCGGCGTATGGCATCGGCCTCGCCGATACGATCTGGGAAGGTTCGGCGCCGGTGGCGCGATTTCCGCTCAATGAAAATTCGCTGCAACAACTTGAAGCTGAATTTCAGCGACTGGCGGATGAAGGAGAAAAGCTTATTAGCGAGCAAGGATTCGCGCCCGCCGCGGTGCGGAGCATTCGCAAACTCGATTTGCGCTACACCGGCACCGAAACGCCGTTGACCATTCTTGCGCCGTCCGATCGTAATTACGAGCGCGAGTTTATCGAGAAGCATCGCCAACTTTACGGCTACATTCGCGAAGGGCGCGGCATCGAAATTTTGCAGTGCCGCGTCGAAGTCGTTGGTGCAACGGACATTGCGCCGCCGACGGAAAACAAAACCGAAAAACATTTTCCCCCCTCGGTTCGTTTGGTGCCGGTGATTTTTAAAAATAAAGAATGGCCCACCGCCGTGTTTCGCCGCGCGGAATTAACTTTCGGCGCGGTTGTGCATGGCCCGGCAATCATTTTGGAAAGTATTGCAACGATTTTGGTGGAGCCGGATTTCGTCGCGAGTGTCGATGCGTTCGGGAATATCATTTTAACGCCTACGAGCGATGCGCATGCAGACAACAAAGTGGAAGCCCATTTCACGAACGAAGCCGACCCAATTGCACTCGAAATTTTCAACCATCTGTTCATGTCGATTGCCGAGCAAATGGGCAATGTGTTGCGACGCACCGCGATTTCCACTAACATAAAAGAGCGGCTGGATTTTTCTTGTGCGCTGTTCGATGCTCAAGGCCATCTCATCGCGAATGCGCCGCACATTCCCGTGCATCTGGGCGCGATGGGGGAGAGCGTGCGTTCGGTTTTGCAGGCGCACACGAAAATCGCTCCCGGAGACGTGTTTGCGACGAACAATCCGTTTGGCGGCGGCTCACATCTTCCCGACCTTACCGTCGTCACGCCGGTGTTTTCCAAAAATGATTTGACGCAGCCGATTTTCTTCACGGCAAGCCGCGCACATCACGCCGAGATCGGCGGGATTACGCCCGGTTCGATGCCGCCGTTTTCAACGCGGCTCGAAGAAGAAGGGGTGTTGCTCGACAATGTGAAATTGGTGGAGGCCGGTAAATTTGACGAAACGCTTTTTGCGAATCTTTTTACGACGGGAAAATATCCCACCCGCAATCTTGCCGACAATCGCGCCGATCTGCAGGCGCAAATGGCCTCGAATCACACCGGCGTGCGCCGGTTGGAAGACTTGACGGAGCATTACGGTTTGGAAACGGTGTTGGCGTACATGCGCCACGTGCGCGATAACGCGGCGCGGCAGGTGCGCGAGGCGCTGCGCCGTATTCCGGCGGGAAGTTATTATTTTCAAGATACGATGGATGACGGTACGCCTATCGCGGTGCGTATCACGATTGCACAAGAAAATGCAACTATTGATTTTACCGGCACCGGAAAAGAGAGTGAATATAACTTAAATGCGCCACCGGCGGTGGTACGCGCCGCGGTACTGTATGTTTTTCGCTCCTTGGTCAACGAACGTATTCCGCTGAATGACGGCTGCATGGCGCCGATCCGCCTTATTATTCCGGAAAAATGTATCATCAACCCCACTCGCGGCCGCGCGGTGGTTGGTGGCAATGTCGAGACTTCGCAACGCGTGGTCGATGTGTTATTGGGCGCGCTTGGCGTTGCGGCGGCGAGTCAGGGCACCATGAACAATTTAACGTTTGGCGATGAAACGTTCGGTTATTATGAAACCATTTGCGGCGGCGTGGGCGCCGCAGAGGATTATCACGGCGCCAGCGCGGTGCACACGCACATGACCAACACGCGCATCACCGATCCGGAAATTTTGGAAACGCGCTATCCGGTGCGTGTGGTGCAATTTTCGATTCGCCCCAACTCCGGCGGCAATGGCCGCTGGCGCGGCGGCGACGGAGTGATTCGGCATTTCAAATTTCTGAAAGCGTTAAAAATCTCGTTGCTTTCGCAGCGGCGCCATACTTCACCTTTCGGTTTGAATGAGGGCAAACCTGGAAAAGCAGGCGAAAATATTCGTGTTCACCTTGATGGAACGCTGCAACCGTTGGAAGGCAACGCCTCTTATCTAGCGGAGCGCGGCGAAGAATTGATGATTTGCACGCCCGGCGGGGGAGGATGGGGAAGATAAAAATTGCGGCTTCGAATGACTTCACGGTGAAGATATTGCCATTCAGTTCATAAATCAGTATCGCCCTCGTCGCTGTTTACTTTAAAACTTATTCTACCTATGATCACTTTTGAAAATTTACTCTCGGGTCTTGGGGTTAGTCTGTCCTGTATGACTTTGCTTTGGATCATCAGTCTGCTAAAAAAAGACGCCAGTATCGTCGATGTTTTTTGGGGCCTCGGTTTCATAATTGTGAGTTTATTCTATTTCAACCTCAAGGCAGATCATTCGACGCGGCAATGGCTGGTTACTGCGCTGGTTGCCATCTGGGGGCTGCGTTTGGCTCTGCACATTCTGCGGAGAAACTGGGGCCACGGCGAAGATCCGCGGTATCGGGCGTGGCGCGAACAAGCCGGAAAGTCTTTCTGGTGGAAGAGTTATTTTAAAGTATTCTTATTGCAGGGGGCGGTGCTCTGGCTCGTCTCCTGGCCGTTGCTGGCGGCACAACAAAGCGCGAAGCCGTGGTGGACTGTATTCGACGTGAGCGGAATCACTTTGTGGAGCCTCGGGTTTTTCTTCGAAGCCATCGGCGATTTTCAACTGGCGCGCTTCAAACGCAATCCGCTAAATAAAGGCAAGGTGATGCGAGCCGGTTTGTGGGCTTACACACGACATCCCAATTATTTTGGTGAGGCGTTGATCTGGTGGGGATTTTATGCGTTCGCGCTCAATGCGCCTTCAAGTTGGTGGAGCATCATTAGCCCAATGTTAATGACGTTCCTGCTCATGCGCGTTTCCGGCGTTGCCATGTTGGAAAAGAGCCTCGTGGTCACGAAGCCGGAATATAAAAACTACATCGAATCGACCAACGCTTTTTTCCCGTGGTTCCCGCGTCAGTCGTGAAGCTGGCTGCGCACGCGGCGAAAAACGTTGTCAAACATGGCCTCGGTTAACTTGCCGGTAAACGTATTTTGCTGGCTCGGATGAAATGTTCCCATTAAAACCAATTTGCCGTTGAGCCGATACTCCACGCCATGTCCGAATTTGGGGCGCGGGGCCATTTGCAAATGATGAACTTCGGAAAAAGCCGACAGCGCGTTATCAAAACCGATCTTGCCCAATCCCAGAATCACCTGGACATTTTTGAGCAATTCGATTTCACGCCAAAGATATGGGCGGCAATTGGCAATTTCCGCGGGGGTCAATTTATTCTGCGGCGGTGCGCAACGAGCGGTGGCGGTGATGTAGCAATCCCTGAGTTGCAAGCCATCATCGCGATGCACCGAAGTCGGTTGATTGGCAAAACCGGCTTTGTGCAGCGCGCGAAAGAGCCAATCACCGCTGCGGTCGCCGGTGAACATGCGGCCGGTGCGATTGCCGCCGTGCGCTGCCGGCGCTAATCCCACGATTAAGAAACGCGCGTCCGGATCGCCAAAACTCGGCAGTGGTTTTCCCCAATATGCCTCGTTGATAAAGCGCTTGACTTTTTCTCGCGCCATTTGTTCACGCCATGCCACGAGTCGCGGACATTGCTTACAGGCGATGATTCGTTTTTGGAGAAGGAATAAATCTTTGTGCATAAAAATTATTCAACGCCAATCAAAAATTTACGTGGATTAACTTTCACATGTTTTTAATTCGGCGAATCCGGCTTTGTTTTTGTCCCGCGGGTTTTGGCAGCCAAATGGCCGATTTCATATCGCCATAAGCCACACAACGCCCGG
>CAYZFF010000283.1:0-6145 GCA_964477305.1 uncultured Cytophagia bacterium | reverse complement strand
TAGGCTGTTATTCCGCCGGATTCCCTTTTGATTCGAGCGTTGCGCTTTGAATTCAAAACAGCTTCTTTCCGAATGACGTTTTTTATTATTGTCTATTTTCATCATGCCGCTCACTTTCAAGTCCCTCGTCACCCAATCCCTCAAAACCACGTGGCAGCTCACCGCGGCGAATCGCCATCCCGGTTATGAAAAAAATGTCATGCGCATTCAGGGGTTTGTGTTCGGCGCGTTGTTTGTGACGGTCATTAATTTGGCGGGAGAAATTCTCTTTCCCTTCGCTCGCCCGGCGCTGGATTCCAAGGCGCTGGCCACGGCGTGGGCGACCGCCATTCTCGCGGCATTTGTTTATGCGTGGATCGTCGCGTCGATTGACCGCAACGAGAAAGAACCGTGGCACATGCTGCTCGTCGGTTTGCTGTGGGGCAGCGTGGTGAGCTACGCGATTGCCAGCTTGCTCAACAGTATTGCCGAAATTTTCTTTAAAATACCGCCCGGCGCCGTTTCGCCATTCACCGAAGAACTGACCAAGGGCGCGATTTTGTTTTTGATTTTCCACTATGCCGCCAACGAGTTTGACGACGCGCTCGACGGGCTGATTTACGGCGCGATGGTGGGCATCGGCTTTGCGATGGCAGAGAATGCGATTTACTTTTTTCGCAAAGATCCGGCGCACAACATCGCTGATCAGATTCACACGTTTCAATTTCTTCTGCGGGGTATTTTAAAAGGGCTGGCCGGCCACACCACTTATACGGCGCTCATCGGCCTCGGGCTTGGCTTGAGCCGCCAAACACGACAACGCGTGCTAAAAATATTATTTCCATTTTTGGGGTTGGGGCTGGCAATTCTGGCGCACGCCACATGGAACGCCTTATGGAACAACGAGGCCGTGCAAAAATTCTCGCTTGGTTTATTCCGTCAACAAAATTGGTGGGAGGCGGGGCCGATGACGGTGCGGGTGGCGTTAATTAGCGGGCCGTTTTTTATCGCCGTGCTCGCCGCCGTCGTCCTTTCGTGGGGGAAAGAAGCACGGGTGATTGCCGAGCAATTGGCCGACGAATTAGAGCCAAATGATCCGTATGTTGCGCCGGAAATGATGTTCACGTTTCGCGGCCGCCGGCGCGCACGCCGCCGAGCGTTACGGACACACGGATTTTTCGCGTGGTGGACACTGGGACAATTGCAGCGCGCTTACATTGAATTGGCGTTTTGCAAATGGCGCCAAAAAGATATTGGTGAGGTTTTTCAAAAGATTGAAAGGCTCCGAGAACGGCTGGGGATTTGATGGTTCGACGGCGCTCACCATCCGACGGCGCAATCAAAAAAGCCTTGAACACCGATGGCGCGGATCGCACAGATTCTCACGGATTTTTATCCGTGCAAATCTGCGTTAAAATTTTTTTTAAACTTATTGACCAATAAAGGCCGAATTTACTTTTCGGACGACAATAAAAGTACAACAGCGTTTTCAACTTCCTTCATATCCGTCTCACCAACCCATTGTTTCACGATCTGGCCTTTCCGATCAATCAAAAACATCATCGGAATCACTTTGACTTTGTAAGCGTCCCACGCCGGATTTTCTTCGGCGTCGAGCAAAATGGGGTAAGTGATTTTATGCTTTTTGATGAACGGCTCCACGGCTTTCTTGCCATTTTCATCTGTTGAAATTCCCATCACGGAAAAATCTTTGGCGGCAAACTGCTCGTGCAGTTTTTGCAAAGCCGGCATACTTTTCACACACGGCTTGCACCAAGTCGCCCAGAAATCGAGCAACACGGCTTTGCCACGGTACTTTTCGAGCGCCACCGTCTCGCCGGATAAATTCTTGAGCGCAAAATTCGGCGCCGGACGCGGCAACACCGGCGGCAGAAAAGCCGCGGGGTCGGCAGCAAACGCTTCTTTACATTTTTTTGAACAAAAATAATAAGTCGTCTTTTGATATTCACTGGTCGCGACAACCTTTTCCGGTTTCGTCGCGCCCTCAGTAATTCGACAAACCACGCAGATCGCCTCTTTCGGCGTTTGCGACAGCAACACCAACGGATTCAGCAAAGAACTGGTGAAGCATAAAAAAATAATGCGATAATTTTTCATTTTCTTTTTGCGCGTTTAATAAGTTGATTTCATTTTTAGCACGTTACACGACAATGGCTAAAATCCCACCGCCAGCGCCGCGCCGAACCGTTCATACCAAACATAGATGAGCGAAAAACTGCATTGCCGATAATCATGCGTGAGCAGCAAATGCGACCGGTCGCCGTCGTACATTTGGCGCAGCGAAAACTGCAGCGGCAAATTGACATTAACGCCGAAAGGAAAATTGAATTTCTCATCCCATTCGGAATAATTCAAACTGGCATAAATCGAGAGCGGCAACCGCCACAAATGTTTCGCGGCGGTCAGATAATATGACTGTGTGCCCTTCGGCGAGCCGATGCGATCCGAGCTGGTGCCGAGGAAAACCGCCGGGCGCTTGTGATTTTCAAGCAGCAAATATAAGGTCGCCAATGGTCCAACTTCTCCAGCCACGGCGTTGAATTCAACGCCGATTTGCAATCGCGACAACAACCGATAATTCGCCGTAAAACGCCAACGCGGGCGTTCGAGGCCGGTATCGACAAAACGCCCGGAAATATTCCATTTGGTTTCCAAACCGCTCCCACGGAGCGGCGCGCCCTCGCCGGGTCAGCCGCTTCACGTCGGCGCTTGCGAAACCGGGCGCGGTTTTTTCGGCTGGTCTTGCGCATTCAGCGGCGATGTTGTTCCAACCAATAACCAAAGCCCTGCGATCAGCGAAATACGAATGAGCATAAAATAATATAGGTTTTTCCCAAATAAAAGCAAAGTGATACAAATCCAATTTTGAAAACATTTGCCTTTCAGAAAATGATGCTGTATACTAATGGCGGGCGAAGTCCGACCGGGCAGGAAGTTTTGCAAAATCAGAAAAATCGTTATGCACCAGTCGGCTTCACTTACTTGGAGTGATTATGGAGATTTCAGCTTTTTTAATTTTGTTTGTTCTGCTCATCATTTACATCCGGCAGACGAACAAACTTTCGGAAAAAATTCTCAAACTGGAACAGGAGATTTATGGGCTGCGCAATGCGGTAAGCTCGTTATCGCCAACGGCGCCCATCTTACCGAAAACAACCACAGCAGAGCCGAGGCGCGAAGACGCCATTTCATCGCGTCCCAAGCCTTCTCCGCAGCCGGCGATACCGCCGCCACCGTCGCCGATCTTGATTCAACCCTCCCGCACGCGCGAAGAATGGGAAGCGTTGATCGGCGGTAAGCTGCTCAATCGCATCGGCGCGTTTGCGCTCATTCTCGGCGTCGGCTTCTTTTTGAAATACGCGTTTGATAATAATTTGATTTCCGAGCCAATTCGCGTGTTGATCGGGTTTGCGATCGGCGCGGGGTTGTTGCTCGGCGGTGGGCGATTTCATCAGAAGGGGCTGACAATTTTTGCGCAAGGTTTGACCGGCGCCGGCATCGCGATTCTTTACCTCGCAGTTTACGCCTCGTTTAATTATTACCATCTCGTTTCGCAACCGGTTGCGTTTGTATTGATGTCGGCGGTAACGGCGCTCACATTTTTTCAGGCGCTGAAATACGACTCGCTTGCCGTGGCGTTGCTCGGCTGGGCCGGCGGCTTTCTCACGCCGATTTTATTGAGCAGCGGCCAAGCGAACGAAACCGGCCTGTTCACTTACATCGCGTTGCTCGATCTCGGACTGCTGGCGATCGTGCGCAAAAAAGACGCATGGTTCATCATCGAGCCGCTGACGCTCGTTGCGACTTATTTAATGTATTTCGTTTGGTATGATGAATATTACACCACCGGCGCTTTATTCCTCACGGTATTTTTTCTCACAATCTTCTGGGGATTATTTTTCACGCTCGATGTTCTGCGGCTGCTTAAAAACACCACAACTTTTCAAAAGTTGCGGCAGGGCGTCGCCGGACTGAATGCCTCGTTCTATTATTCCGCCATGTACAGCATCATCGATTCATCGCATCATCAATGGATGAGCGCTGTCACCCTGCTCATTGGCGCGGTTTACTTTCTTACTTTTCTCATCGTCAAACAACGGCAACCCGCAGCCGAACTTGCCCTCGCGCGTTACGTGCTCACCGCAATCACGCTGCTCGTCATCGCTACGGCGATTCAATTCTCCGGCTTTACCACGGTGACGCTCTGGGCGCTGGAAGCCGTCGTCATCATCTGGTGCGGCACAAAATGGAATCTACGGCCCATCCGTCTCGCAGCGCTCGGCGTGCTGGCGCTGGCCCTGTTTAAGCTGCTCGTGACCGAGAACGCTTTCGGTTATATAGCGGTGGAAAATTTCAAACTTCTTTTCAATCAACGCGCACTGGCTTTCATTGCCATTGCGGCCGCTTCCGAGCTTTGCGTCATTCTCCTGAAGCGTGTCGCCGATCCCAACACGAATTTAGTTAAAACGATTTTGCTCGGAACGTGGGCCGTTTTGATTTTCATTCTGTTGACTGTTGAGAGCAACGACTTTTTCCGCCAAGCCATGCTCAATGTTATCGGTGAGCGCGAGGTCAGCCTGAAATATCTTCGCTTCATGACGTGGTCGATCATCTGGGCGCTCTATTCACTGCCGCTTCTTTGGTTGGGATTGCGCCATCGCGCGCCGTCGCTTTACGGCAGTGGGCTTGCCATTCTCGGTTGCACCATCGTTACCATCACTATTCAGGGCATTAGCTTCGCGCCGATTGCGCAGTTTAGTTTCATCGTTAACTGGCGTGCCGCCGCTTTTCTTGTAGTCATTGCCAGCATCGTTGTTCATACACGTTGGCTAAATGCACATCGGCAAAAATTTTCGTGGATCAACGACACGCTCGGCATTTTGCAGGTCGTCGTTGTTCTGCTCTTGCTTGATCTTATTACCGGCGAGACGCGCGATCTTTTCAAGCGTGCGATCTTTTTTGCCAAACAGCAAGCGGGCGCCACCGATGAAATCACGCGGCTGCAAAATTTGCAGCAATTGACCCTTTCCGGCGTTTGGCTGTTTTACTCCGGCTTGTTGATGGTCGTGGGTCTCTGGCGGCGCGTGCAGGGATTGCGCCTCATCGCCATCGCGCTCTTCGGCATCACGATTCTCAAAATTTTTATTTATGATCTTTCATTTCTTGAACGGCTCTATCGCATTTTCTCGTTCATCGGCCTCGGCGTGATTCTGCTGCTGGTGTCGTATTTGTATCAAAGATATAAAGCGGTTATTTTTGCAGAGAAGAAATGAAGTCCAGCTTCGCCCGTTTATTTCCGCTGATGCTGCCAGCAGTATTTCGACCCCGCTTCCGCCTCGCGCTTGCAGCGGTCGCCTTTTTTTGTTTTGCCCCAGCAGTGAACGATGGGGGCTTTGTTAGTGGGCTGAAGAGAAACAACTTCTTTAGATGAATTTACAGAAGAAATACACAAGCGGCAGGCATTATAATCGACGCGCGCCTGCGATAATGGCAACGCGGTTCTATTTGGTGACAGCAATCGGCAATTAGCGCGATGATATTTCTTGCCCGATTTCGTGACGTAAACTGTGTCCGCGTCGCCGGTATTCGCTGAATCAACAGCCGCCATAAATTTCCAACCGCCGGATTTATTTTGTCGCGCCGTGGTTTCAGCCGCCAGAAAAATATCGCGATACTTAAACCGAGTCGTATCCTCCCAAACCTGCATCCACCCGCGCCGCAATAATTCCACATTGACCAGCACGCTGTCACGCCACAAATAAACACGATCCTCCGGCAAATCCTCATCCAATTCCAGCTCAATGGCTTTGCCGATCAGAAGTGAATCGAGAAATGCAAGAGTTCGATGATGAATAAAGGCAGGATTCGGAAAGGCTTGCACACCGGCGAGGCGTGTTATTGCGCCGGATTGCAACTCAATACGCTCCCCGTCAATCACGCGCAGAACCGCACACGGCTGCCGCGTTTGGCTCGAAGCCCCAACCGCCAGCGATACAACCACCATTGTCGAAATTTTAGCCCAATCCCATCGCATCGCTCCACCCGGCGAAATGATTCCTTTTAGAAATGCGAATATTTAATAAATGACCAAAATACACAGTTTTCGCCAAAAAGCAAGGCTTTTCGTTTGCACTTGCCCTTTGCG
>CAYZFF010000282.1:0-6155 GCA_964477305.1 uncultured Cytophagia bacterium | reverse complement strand
ATGAAATCACTCACCGAATATCTCTGGTTCGAAACGCCGCATCGCCGGGATTACCTCAACATCACGGATAAAATCGAGGAACTGGTAAAAAAGAGCGGGGTGAAAGAGGGGTTGGTTCTCGTCGCCGCGATGCACATCACCGCCTCGGTTTTTATCAATGACGATGAATCCGGACTGCATCAGGATTTTGACGAGTGGCTGGAAGGTTTGGCACCACATGCGCCGACCGCGAAATATCGCCACAATCGCACGGGCGAAGACAATGCCGATGCGCATCTCAAGCGCCAAATCATGGGACGCGAAGTCGTGGTCGCCATTACCAACGGCAAGCTCGACTTCGGGCGGTGGGAACAAATTTTTTATGGTGAATTTGATGGACGCCGGAAAAAGCGGGTGATTGTGAAGATTATTGGCGAGTAAAAACGGCGAATGGGAGAGCATCCGCCGCGTCGATTTCAGCACGCCAGGATCATTGGTTGCCTTCCACGATCATCGTGGCAGGAACGATACTCACCAGGCCGGTAAAAATACCGATCACATAATCCACAAATTGCACCTGGGTTTTCACGCGGGCGGCTGTCAGATTATTTTGTGCGATGATTTTTTCGGCGGAGTTATTGGAGATCGGCACGGCGCCCCAGAGCGCATACCACACTTTGACGGATTTTTTGACGGCCGTCGATTGTCCTTCCGACAGCGTTGATACCGAACTGCCGGCGGGCGCCGCATATTTCATGGTGAAGCATCCGGTAAACAGAGATAGCGAAACGATCAAAGCCAAAGCGATCAACTTACGCATAATTGCCATCCTTTTGGTTTTGGCCAATACCCGCGCTCTCCCGCAGATTAAGCCCTTGATCAAAGGTTAATGTTTAAATGGTGAGAATCCCACCACCAGTCATGGCAAAATATACGTGCCGCTTTTGAAATAAGCAAGTTTTTTTTCGCCGCTATCTCTTCAACACCGCAACTTTGGTCGAGAGCATTTTGCCGGCACTCGTTTTTAGAATTGCCACATAAACACCATTCAACACCCGCTGGCCCGCGCCGTTGTTGCCGTCCCAGAAGATGGATGTGCTGCGCGTATCGACTTTTGTTGCCCAAACCAACTCACCGAGCAAGGTAACGATTTTTAATTCGCCGCTAACGCCGAGGGGAACGCTAAAACGCGTGCCCTCACCGTTGCTGCGATTGTTGCCGGGCGGAAACGGATTGGGGTAATTAAAAAAAGAATCTTCCTCCGTCGCGTCGTGCAGCGCCGTCAAGTTGGATTGCAGCCGAAATTGATCGCCCTGTTTGCCCTCCACGGATTCAATCGCGACACTGACGCCGCCTTCTTCATCGATGGCGTCAAAATCACTCCCATGATCAAACAGCAGACGAAAAGTTCCAGTGGCATTCGCCGTCAGGTCAGCAAAAATGCTGACGGTATCCGGCGTGCCCGGTTTGATGTCAACGCCCCCGTTCAGATTCAGAGCGATTTGCAATGCCGGGTTGCCCGTCGGGATATTTGCGGCGTTACCAACCAGCCGTCCATTTTCATTAAAAATTCGAACATTTTGAAAAACGGCACCCGGTTCGATAGAAGTGCCGTCACGTTTGCGTAGGTCAAAACCTAACGTTTGCAGCATGAGGTCGCTCGCGCCGTCTCCAGTGGGATTGGTCAGCAGCAGGCGCATCAGCAGCAAATCTTTCTGCCCTTGAATGGCCGGCCCGCCGCCTTGATCGGCAGACGCCACGATTAATTTGCGTCCTTCCGTGCGAACCGCCAGCGCGGCTTCGCCGTCGTTGATCGTCGCAAAAGCACCGGTATTTTCATCCAGCGGCGGCCGCTTCAACTGCACGGTGATAACGTCGGCAACCTCCACAATCGTTCCGCTCGCCTTCACGCGCCAACTGCAAGTCGTTGCGCCGGGAAAAACAATGAACTCATACAATGAATCTTGCGCCGGGTTGACGAGTTGGTAATCTCGCGGCAGTTGCAAAAAGACTTCGGCGGAATCTTTGACGTTTGCGGTTCCTAAATTCGTTATTGTTGCCGTCACCGTAAACGGTTGATTAACGCTTAACACGCCGTCCATAGCCGAAGCCGGGTCGGTGATCTCGGCGCGCAACGAAACTTCGGCGCGCTGCACAACATTAAATTGTAGCGGGCCGGAGGTATTTTCAAGCGACACGCTGTTATCATGCGAATCCTTGGCTTTGAACAGCACAGTTGCAGCGCCGGCGGCGAGTGGCCCCGCCGGCGCGCGCACGACCCATGCGACTTCAGTTTTGCCGCTATCTTTGGAAGCAAGAATATTTTGCACACGATTAAAAACGGTAAACCCGGCGGGCAGCTTTAATTCCGCCGTCAAATTCGCCGCGTTGGTCCAGCGCAGCGTGTCACTGATGACGAACTCTTGACCCGTGCTCAAAATAAGATCATTCTGTGCGCCGAGTGGAGCCGTAATGCGAGGAGGATCGGCAGCAACCGTTCCTTTGGATTCGGTGGTGATCGTAAATGTCGCCGGATCATTAGAAGTGAGCACTTCGAGGCCGGTATTCGCATCGAACGGTTTTTGCGTTATCGTAAAAGTAATCGCGTTCTGCTGCGGGTTCGATGGCGCCGTCGCCTGCCAAATGATTTTCTGAACGGTTGTACCCGTTGAAAAAGCGACTTTCTGGTTTAATTTTGAACGTATCGTCAGAGCTGCCGGCACATTGAGCGTGACGATAGCGGTGTCAACGACAGCCGCGCGTCCGGTGTTTCTAATCGTCGCCACGATACTAAAATTCTGATTGACCGTAACCACATTGCTTGCCGAGCCGGTTCCTTCAAGTCCAGGCTCGATTTGGAGAATGGCTTGTTTCTCCGTTCGCAGAATCACCAAACTATCCAAATTCGAAACCGGCGTGCTCGCGTTGAACGCGCTCAAATTAAACAACAATCTGACGGGCTTCAAATACTCAAGACTCGGCGCCTGCACTTGCCAGCGCGCGGTGTCAGCCGGGACGTTCTTGGTGGCCGTTTCGCCATTCACCAACCGAAAGCCGGCGTCCGCAGGCAAATCGAGCGTGATCGATTTGTTCGTCAAATTCGGTGAAGCGCTGATTTGCGCGCGAATCGTAAAAATTTGATCGGTCGATAAAATCCGATCTACCGCGCCGGCAGGCGTAACGATGGATTTTTGCTCGAGGCGAAGCGTGTTCGCCCGTGTGCTAATCGTAATTTGCGCGTTGCCATTTACGACTTGCGCGCGAGTTCCAGAATTTTTATCCAACGGCGCGGTCAAGTTGACGGCGAACGCATCATTAATACTTTCAGCATTCGTCGGCGTGACGATACTCCATTCCGCCGAATCATTTGCGGCAAAACTTTTTTGCGCAGTTTCCCCATTGGCAAAACTATAGGATTTGCCCGGCGGCAAAACCAACGTTAAAACCCCGCTGCCATCAGTCTGCGCTTGTCCGAGATTTTTTACCCGGGCGCGTATTTTGAATTGTTGGCCAAAACCGTATGCGGTGGCGCCGTCGGCCGTCACCAAACTTAGTTGCAAACGCGCCGGCAATTCAATGCGCGCGACCGCGATAGTATCCTTCGCAGCAAGCGCCAACCCAACATTGATCTTCGTCTTAAAAGAATTAAACGCTGAATCAATCCGCGCCGTAAACATTTCGCCGGCAAGATTCGCTTCGGAAGCCGCCTTCACGATAAACTGCGCTGTTGCGGTTCCGCTCTCCGTGGCGATGGGGCCGGTTTGCGCTTTCACCGTTTGTACTTTCGATTGGTTGGAAGTGGAGCGCAATGACAACCAAGCCGTTTGCACTTGCTCAAAACCGGTGTTGCGCACAGTGACGATAACGGGAAAAACCTGCCCGGTGTCCACCAGTGCGATTTCCGTGCCGACGAGGCGATTGATGGTTGGCGGAAAAGTCGTGTTAGCAATCGTAACCAAAGCCGTCGTTTCAACAAAAATAGTAGTGGTTCGGCTCACCGTTCTTTTGTTGAGGCTATTACGATCATGAAAATATATCGTCGATGTGATCGTCACTGTGCCGCCACTCGTGCCGGTTTTGGTGACGTCAAAGCGTAACGCTTTTTGCTGATTAGCGACAAACAACGAATCAGCAGAATTTCTATTGACAATGGTGTAATCGTTCTGCGCGGCTTGCCCGATTTTAAAACTAATGCGCGTCGAATCAACAACAACGACGCCGTTGGCGCCAGCCGGATTTTGGGCGACCAAAGAAATAAACCACGGCGATGTGCGCCCGAAACGCACGCGGCTTTCGGAAGTTTTGAGCGAATCAATGACGAGAGCGCCGGGCCGTTGAATGTAAACTTCTGGGGGCGTGAAATTGGCGTTGCCATCAACTCTAACCGTGCTCGCGCCAGTGTTGGCGGAATAAGCCTGCAAAATTGCTGCATTAAACGCGGCCCGCACTTGTGTGTTGTTACCGGCTTTCACTTTGAAAGATACCGGTTGCGCCAAATCGGCCAGCGTCAAATCATTGGTTAAAATCGTAACATTGCCCGCTGCCGGATTTTCAACCAGCCGGACTTTGACCGAGTCCACTTTTTCCGCGCCGCTAACGACGGTTTGCTCAATATTGGCTTGCACAAAAAAATCTTGTCCGGTATTCACCGTGTCCGGATTAAAAATCGAACTCAACTGCATTGACTTAACTCGGACGTGCGCCTGTCTTTGCACATTGATGCGTGAACTGCCGAAAGCGGAATGCAATGAATCGCTGTTGAATTCACGCGCGAAGACCTGGCCATTGAATGGCGTGTCGCCAAAAGCGCCGGTTTGTTCGACATTAAAAACAATGTCGGTGGAATCATTGCCGGCGAGAATAATGTCCGTTTCCGCCGGTGTAATGGTAAATCCGGGCAATACACTCGTGCGCGTGGTTTGATTCGGCTTGGTTTCATCAAAAACAACTCGCGCCGCGGCCTCGCCCGCGTTTTTCACTTTCATGAAAATTTTCCACAACTGCGTCTGCCCCTCCGTGACATTATTCTGTGAAGTGCGCAGCGTGAGGCTCAAATCGGCCGGCGTTTGCACCAAAATGCTTTTCTGTGTGCCGTTGCTTTCCGCGGGATTAGTTAGCTCATTGACATATACTTTTGCAAAAACCCCCAAAAATCCGGTTTGATTGCCGGTTTTGGTAATGTCAAATTTTAAAGTATCGGTCAACCCGCCGTTCAACCGTGCCGATCCCGAATTGACAAAAATCGTCGGTTTGACAATCTGATATGTATTGTCAGTAACGCCGCCAGTTCCCAGTTTTATAAAAGACAATTCCGGGATTTTCAAAGTGCTCAAATTAACCGGCGCCGTCGAGTTGTTTTTGACGATGAGTTTGATCGCCCACAGCTTGCGCATGCCCTGCGTCACCACGTCTTGTGAGGAAGTGATGCTTTGAATTTGCAGCGACGGCGGCGCGGTGACTAATATATTGACCGGCGGCGTCAAAGTCAAAGTTTGTTCAAAGCGGACGCCATTGTAAACGCCGATCAATTTAATAGCGGGCGTGTAAGACTTCTGCTGTAAATTTGCCGGAATTGGGTTCAACCGGAAACCGAGCGTATCCGTTTTGCCGCCAAGCAGCGTCGTGCCACGATTCGCGTCCAGTTTCGCTGCAAATGGGTTGCTTCCATCACTGAAAGTTATGGTGGTTGAATCTGGTTTTAATTCCAATGCCGCCTCGCCGGTGTTGCGCAATGCTATTTGAAATTCATACGAACTGCCGGCGCTGACACTAAGCGGAGTTAAGCCTGGTGGATTTGCATAAGTAATGGCCGGCGCCGTTTGCACGCGCCAGGAATCCTTTGTATCGGCGTCGCTATCACTAACGGCTTTGCCGCCAACACTGCCGGAAACGGTGCCATTGATTTCAATATCCCCCAAACTTGCGGTGGAATTGACCGTGACCGTAAATTTAAGTGTTTTCAGCGCGGCGCCAATAATCGTTGAAGGTGAAGGCGGGGTCACGGTGTAAGCGCCAGCATTTTCAATTCCGCTGTCGCTATTGCGTTTAAAATTTAATGCGGCGGTATTCAATGTCACCACATCCGGCCCGACATTCTGTACCAGCATGTTGACTTCGATATTCTGCTGCCGGCGGCTGACCACAAGCGGCGCGGTATCGATGGAAAGAATTTTGAT
>CAYZFF010000281.1:0-6177 GCA_964477305.1 uncultured Cytophagia bacterium | reverse complement strand
TTCATTCATATCCGGCGGGATTTCCGCACGCTGTTGATCATCTTTTTTATGCCGGTGTTTATGCTGCTGATGTACGGCTACGCGATCAATATGGAAATTCAGAATATTGATCTGGCGGTGCTCGATCATTCCCAATCGCCGATGAGCCGTGAATTGGTGGCGGCGTTTCAGGGCAGCAAATTTTTTACACCGCGTTATTTTGCCGGCAGCGAATCCGAAATTGAAAGTTTATTTCAAAAGGGCGAGGCGAAGGCGGCGCTGCTCATTCCTTTGGATTTTGCGCGAACGAGCAACGGGCCGTTGCCGACAACCGTGCAGGTGTTGATCGACGCCAGCGATTCCAATACTGCGCAGTTGATGCAGAATTATATTAATGCCGTGATCCAGCTCTATAATGCCGGCCGCGGTTTGACGGCACCGTTCGAAGTGAATGCTTCGATTCTCTACAACCCGACGTTAAAGAGCGCGTATTTTTTCGTGCCTGGTTTGGTGGCGTTGATTTTGATGATGATCTCGGCATTGCTCACGAGCCTGACCATTGCCCGCGAAAAAGAAACCGGCACAATGGAACAAATTTTGGTGTCGCCGGTGCGCCCGGTCGAGATCATCATCGGCAAAGTAGTGCCGTACCTTTTTCTCGCCTTTGCGGACGGTATTCTGATTTTGTTGATCGCACACTTTTGGTTTAACGTGCCGATTACCGGAAATTTGGCGCTGATCCTGTTCGCATGTTTTCTTTATGTTGGGGTGGCGTTGTCGTTCGGCCTGTTGATTTCAACGCGGGCGCGCACGCAACAGGTGGCAATGATGGGCGCGTTAATGGGCACATTGCTGCCGACCGTGATGCTGTCCGGTTTTATTTTTCCGATCGCCTCGATGCCGAAAATGCTGCAATTCGTGACGTACCTCGTACCCGCGCGCTATTTCCTTCCGATTATTCGCGGCGTGATGCTGAAAGGCAATACGGTTTTTCATCTCTGGCTGCCCATTGGCGCGCTGGTGTTGATGGGAACTTTTTTTCTCGCCGTCAGCGCCAAGCGGTTTAAGATGAGGTTGGAAGTCTGAGATGTCCAAAGTCCGAGGTCCGAAGCCGTGACCTCAGACTTCGGACTAAACTTGACTTCGGACCTCGAACACAGGACTTCGGACTCAATACCATGCAACGTATTCTCTATTTACTCCAAAAAGAATTTCGCCAGGTTTTTCGTGATCGCGCGATGGTGGCGATTATGTTCGTGGTGCCGGTGGTGCAAACGCTGGTGCTCGGCTCGGTGATGACGACGGACGTGAAAAATATCAAGCTGTTGATTTACGACGCCGACGGCAGCGCGGCCAGCCGGGAACTGGGAAGGCGATTTATCAATAATCCATATTTTCACTTTACGGGTTATGCGGGGAGCGCCGCGGATATTCACGAAGCACTGGATAAATGGCAGGCGCAAATGGGTTTATTTATTCGCCCGCATTTTGGCCGCGATCTCGAGCGCGGGTTGCGGCCGGAAGTGCAGCTCATCGCCGATGGCCTTGACGGCAATACCGCCGGCATCGCGCTCGGATATGCGCAGGGGATTTTAGCGTCGTTTGGGCAGAATTTGGCGGTGATGCGGCCAACCGTGCTTCCGCTGGTCAGCGAGACGCGGCTGTGGTACAATTTAAATTTGGAAAGCAAGCATTACATGGTCCCCGGCCTCATCGGGCTGCTTGCCACCACGGTGACGATGTTTCTCACTTCGATGGGGCTGGTGCGGGAAAAAGAAATCGGCACGTTGGAACAATTGATGGTGACGCCAATTCGTTCAGCCGAGTTGATGATCGGCAAGGTTTTGCCGTTCGTGGTGATCGGCCTGGTGGAAATCAATGTGATGATGGCCGCGGCATTAGTGATTTTTAAGTTGAAGTTGGCGGGGAGTTACTTTCTTTTTCTCGGCGTGTCGCTGCTTTACTTTCTCACGACGCTCGGGTTGGGCATTTTTATTTCGACGCTGGCGGAAACGCAGCAACAAGCGATGTTCATTGCGTGGTTCTTCATGATTTTTCTCATGCTGATGTCGGGTTTTCTCACGCCGATTGCGAACATGCCGGAGGCGTGGCAAAACGTAACCTATCTCAATCCGCTGCGTTATTACGTGAACCTCCTGCGCGAAATTTTTCTGAAAGCGACGCCGCTGCAATATCTTTGGCGCGAGATCGTGCCACTGGCCGCGTTCGGCGTTCTTATTCTTGCCGCCAGCGCATTGAAGTTTCACAAAAGGGTCAATTGAGCGCAGTGGCGGCAACGGCTGAGTAGATAATCAAAATTAGAAATAAATTGGGGAAAACGCCGGCGCCGGCAAACAAAAAATACTTGGGCTTTCCCCGGCGATTGCTTACATTGATAGCATGACGAAAAAACTCGGCAAAATTTTGGTGATCGACGATGACGAGGACGTCCTGCTCGCGGCCCGCCTTTTTCTCAAACAGCATGTCGCGCTGGTGCATACCGAAAAAAATCCAGAGTTGATTCCGACGCTGCTCAAGAACGAAACGTACGATGTGATTTTGCTCGATATGAATTTCACTCGCGACGTCAGCAGCGGGCGGGAAGGGTTCATGTGGCTGACGAAAGTTCTCGAGCTGGATCCGGCAGCAGTGGTGGTTTTGATCACGGCTTATGGCGACGTCGAAATGGCGGTGCGCGCGATCAAAGACGGCGCCACGGATTTCGTGCTCAAACCGTGGCAGAATGAAAAACTGCTGGCGACTCTTTCAGCGGCAATGAATCTGCACGAATCGCGTTTGCAGGTCGATCAATTGCGTTCGCAGCAACAGCTCCTGAGCGCCGATATCGCTCAACCTTATCAGGGCTTCGTTGGCGCCAGTCCGGTAATGCAAAAAGTTTTTGCCACGATTGAAAAAGTCGCCAAAACCGAGGCCAATGTTTTGATTCTCGGCGAAAATGGGACGGGCAAAGAGTTGGTCGCGCGCGAGTTGCACCGCCAGTCGGCGCGCGCACAGGCAGTTTTCATCAGCGTTGACATGGGGGCGCTGAGTGAAACACTTTTTGAAAGCGAACTATTCGGCCACATGAAAGGCGCGTTCACCGATGCGAAAGAAGATCGCGCCGGCCGGTTTGAAGCGGCTTCCGGCGGCACGTTGTTTCTCGACGAAATCGGCAATCTGTCGTTGCCGCTGCAGGCCAAATTGTTGACGGTTTTGCAAAACCAGCAGGTCACGCGACTGGGCTCCAACAAAGCGCGTTCCATCGATATTCGGTTGATTTGCGCCACGAATATTCCGATTTATGAAATGGTGACGCACAAAGAATTCCGGCAGGATTTGCTGTACCGCATTAACACCGTGGAAATTCACTTGCCGCCGCTGCGCGAACGCGTCGAAGACGTTTCCTTGCTGGTCGAGCATTTTCTCGCGACGTATGCAAAAAAATATCAGAAAACCACCAAACGCTTAAGTCCGGCAACGTTGAAAAAATTAGAAAAGTATGCCTGGCCCGGAAATGTGCGCGAGCTGCAACATGCGGTCGAACGCGCCATGATCATGAGCGACGCGCCGGTTTTGCAGCCGGCCGATTTTTTTCTGACCTCGCCGGAAGCGAAAGAAGACGGCCTGATTTTTGAGGATTATAATTTGGAGGACGTTGAAAAAGTGGTGATTCAAAAAGCGCTGAGCAAGCACGGCGGCAACATCAGCCATGCGGCAAAAGAACTGGGCTTGACGCGCGCCGCGCTGTATCGGCGCCTCGAAAAATATGGTCTATAAAAATTTTCGGCTGCATTGCGTTATTCGCGTCATTCTGCTCGGCGCGACGATTTATCTTTTTTTCTACTTGCTGTTGCAAACGGCGTTGTACGCCACCATCGTCATCGTCGCCAGCGTCATTGTTTATCAGATTTATGCGCTGATTCATTTTGTCGAAAAAACCAACCGCGATCTCACCCGTTTTCTCGAAGCCATCAAGCATACCGATTTTTCGCAAACGTTTTCCGGCACCGGCCTCGGCTCCTCCTTCGAGCCGTTGAAAAAAGTCTTCAACGAAGTCATCGAACAGTTTCGCCGCGCGCGTTCGGAGAAGGAAGAGCATTTTCGCTATTTGCAGACGGTGGTGCAGCATGTCGGCATCGGGCTGATCGCTTTTACCCAAGACGGTGAAATTGGTTTGATCAACACCGCGGCGAAGCGGCTGCTGCGGGTGGCGCATCTCAAAAATATCAAAACGCTGGAATCTTTGAGCAAAAAACTGGTGACGACTTTATTGGAAATGGAGTCCGGGGGAAAGGCTTTGATTAAAATCGACGACAAAACTGAATTCCTGCACCTGGCCGTTTATGCCACCGAGTTTAAATTGCGCGAACAGCAGTTTACGCTGGTGTCCATTCAAAATATTCAAAGCGAGTTGGAAGAAAAGGAAATGGAAGCGTGGCAAAATTTGATTCGCGTGCTCACCCACGAAATCATGAACTCGGTCACGCCGATTTCTTCGCTGGCTTCTACCGTAAATGAGCTGCTGGAGAAACCCAAATCGCGCAGCGAAATTACCCCCGAGTACATCAGTGACATGCGCGGCGCCGTGCTGACCATCCAGAAACGCAGCGAGGGGCTGTTGCACTTTGTCGATGCGTATCGCAGCCTCACGCGCATTCCGCGCCCCAATTTTAAAATTTTTCACGTGGCCGAATTGTTTACCGGGGTTGAGCAACTGTTACGCGCTTCCTTTAAAGAAAAAACCATCGGGCTTAACGTCCGCATTGAGCCGGAGAGCCTGGAGCTGACCGCCGATCCGGAAATGATCGAGCAAGTTTTGATCAATCTGTTGCTGAATGCGATTCAAGCCCTGCATGGCAAGTCCGACGCCAAAATCGAATTGACCTCGCGGCTGGACGAACGCGGACGCGTAATTATTCAAGTGACCGACAATGGCCCCGGCATCATTCCCGAAGTGTTGGACAAAATTTTCATTCCGTTTTTTACCACTAAACCCGAAGGTTCCGGCATCGGCCTCAGCCTCTCCCGCCAAATCATGCGCTTGCATCGCGGCACCATCACCGCCCGCTCCGAACCGAATGTCGCGACGATATTTACGCTGCGGTTTTGAGTCGCAGCTCATCATTTAGAATCATCAAATAAATAACTAACTCATCTCATGGGCCTGGCATTCCCGCGCGCTTTGAGCGGGAATCCAGCTTTTAAAAGCGTGGATACCCGATTAAAGCGTTCGGGCATGACGATCACATGGGTAAATTATTTAATCGATATTCCTTAAAATGCCGCATTCGTTTTGGGAACCAGCGCGTTCAATAGGGCATAATTCCAATCATTGACGGCGCCGTTGTAAACGCCGAAGCCCGAAATAAATTCCCAATAGTGCCAACTGATGCCGTTGGCCTCGGCCGTGCGCGCCACAAATTCTGTCCAGAACGCGCGTGACGTCATGTCGGCTTTGCTGTACGCGCCAAATTCACCCAAATTTAAAGGCCGCTGATTCGTCGTGCCCCATTGGACGGCGGCAGCAAATTCTTGTTGAATCGTTTGCCGCTCCGCCGCCGTGCCGATCCAGCGTGTACCAAGCCACGCATCGCTGCCGGCCACCCATTCCGCGCCTTGATGCGTAAATTGAAACGGATTATAATAATGAAACGCTACAATGAGATTGCGATCATTGGCCGGCAGCGCGAGCGTGTTGAGCAAGCCGATGAAGTACCAATTCGTCGGCCCGACGATTATGATTCGGCCCGGATTGGTCTGGCGAATGGTCGCGATGGCCTCTTGCAAATATTGATTCCACAGACCACTGGTGAGTAACGCATTCGGCTCATTGAGCAATTCGAAAAAAAGATCGCCGGAATAATTTTGATAATGTGCTGCAAGCTGCTGCCAGATCGCGAGAAACCTCGCTTTGTGCGCCGCCGGATTGAGCATGATTTCGTCATAATGATGAATGTTGATGACCACCGCCAATTTTTTCGTCAACGCCTGATCAATAGCCCAATCGATACGCTGCAGAAAGCTATTGTTGATGGTATACGGCGCGTTTGCCGCCGCATGTGCCGACCAGCGAATGGGAATTCGTACTGAAGTAAAGCCGGCGTTTTTGATCAGATCAAAATACTCACTTTTGAGAGTCACCCCCCAGTCGCCTTCATTTGGCGCCTCCAGCGCGTTGCCGAAATTCATGCCGCGGCC
>CAYZFF010000280.1:0-6180 GCA_964477305.1 uncultured Cytophagia bacterium | reverse complement strand
CCACTCCAACCGTTGAACTGAAAACCCGGCGCTGCGGTCGCGGTTAACGTTACCACAGTATTTTCATCATAACTGCCGCCGGCGGGGCTAACCAACACCGTTCCAGAACCCGCAGTGTTTGCCATCAACGTCAGCACGCGCGTGAATGTCGCGGTGATGGACTTGTTATCATTTAATGAAAGGGCAGCGGGGTTGGCCGAACCGCTCAGATCGCCACTCCAGCCGCTAAAACGAAATCCTGCTGCTGGTGTTGCAGTGACAGTTACGCTGGTGCCCGCATCGTAAAAACTCGCGGCGGGGTTGAGTGTCACTGTTCCCGTGCCGATTGTATTGGCCGTCACCGTCACCACGCGAATGAAGTTCGCCGTCACCGTTTTATTTTGATTCATCGTCAGCGTTGCTGGATTATCCGTTCCGCTCAAATCACCGCTCCAACCGCCAAAGCGAAAACCAGCGTCCGGTGTTGCGGTTAATGTAACCACCGTGCCGTTAAGATAAATACTGGCCGTGGGATCAACCCCAACTGTACCGGATCCATTCGTATGCACACTCAATGAACTCACGCCCGGCGTGGAAACGGAAACTTCATTTGAATAAGCCGAATGGCCTGCAACATTGGAAGCCCGCACGCGATAAACGTAAGCGGTGTTGCTGCTCAACCCGGTATCGGCATAAGCAGAAATATTTGCACTGACCACGGCGATTTGATTAAAAATTCCGCCAACTTTGCGTTCGATTTTAAAACCATCTTCGTTTGTCGCATGATCAATCCACGCCAGCGTTATCATTGTCGGGCTAATGGCCCCGCCGGAGAGATCACTGGGCGCTGCCGGCGGCACCGGTTTGTCATCGTTGATGATGGTGCCGAGACCCTGCGCGTCGGTGATCGTAGCGTTAGTCGGATTGGACAAATTAATGAAAAACGTTTCATCCTGCTGCTCATCGACGAGATCGCCGTTAATCATCACCGTAATCGTCTGCGTTGTCGTGCCGTTAAAGATTAATGTTCCGGAACTGGGATTGGCTACGTAATCGTCATTGTTGCTTGCCGTGCCGTTCACAATTTGATAATCAACCGCCACCGGTTGTCCATTCGGCTCCGTCAAGCTCACTGTGAAAATCGCGGCGCTCGTTCCTGCGTTGCCTTCGTTAATACTCACATCGCCGAGGGTCAACTTCGGACCGGCAGATTCCACGACAATTGTCACTTCGTCGCTTTTTGCAAGCTGACCATCGCTCGCCGTCAACTGCAGGACGTATGTGCCCGACAAACTGAAACTCGCCGTGGTCGTGAGCGCCGGCGCGTTGCCAAACGTCACGCTCCCCGGCCCGCTGACGCTGCTCCACATTGTGGTCAAGTTGCTGCCAGGATCGCCATCGTCGGTTACGCCGCCTTGCAAAGTGGCCGTCGCCGTGCTGGCAATCGTTTGATCCGGGCCGGCATTCACGCACGGCGGCATGTTAAGCGGTGTGCTGCCCCACGGATTGCGCTTCACGGTGAATGCACTTGGTGGATTGCTATTCATCGTTACGGTTACTTCCAAAGGCGGCTCCGCGGCGCCGAGAGGAACTTGAATCCGCACGATATTTTTTTCCGACCAGGGTTGATCAAATTTGTACGAGTGCAGATCGCCGTGGATATAAAGAACCGGTTTGGCAAAAGCCGCCGCCGTCGCGCGAAATTGCGTGGTAAACGGAACGACATCGGTGCGATTACCGGTCTGCGCGAAAATCACCGCGGCCCGCACCTGCGAAACCTTGGCTTGAAATTGCTGGCTCACCCAATTTGCATCATCCTGCATGCGGGTATTCCATTCATTCTGATCATGGATCGTGCTGGCGCCGACCAGATTGATGCCAACGAATAACACGCCGTTCCACATAAAAGAAAAATTCTCGCTGCGGATACTTTGATGCTCCGCCACCGGCGCGCCGCAAAAATTTTGTTCGAAATTTAAAAAATACTTTTTCCAATAGGCTAAGGCCTGAACGGGATTGTCACAGTCGGTGAACTCATTATCGCCAACGACAAAATAGGCCGGCACCTTAAACCCTTTCATAACCTGCGCCATATCCGCATATTTTTTCTCATCACACGAACCGGTCAACATATCGCCAATATGCACGATAAAGGCCGAGGGGCTATAAAGATTATGATCGACGGCATATTTCTGTATCAAGGCATATTCGCTGTTGCTATAAGGAATATCACCAAAGGCCGAGAATGTAATCGGCTTGCCTTGCGCGTGAACCGACGATAACATGCCCGCGATTGCCAACAGTCCGATAGTCAGCACCGCCACAACCAATTTTTTATGCATCAAAATCCTAATGCGTTAAGGCTTTATACGGGATTCTCCGGATGAAATTGCCAACCAGATTATTTTAAATATGCCACTCATTATTTCAACAACGTCAGCCACCGAATTCGCCGCGCGGCGCCGGCTTGCAGCACGTAAAAATAATTTCCGCTCGGCAAATTTTTCGGCGTGAAAGCAACCGTGTGCCGGCCGGCGGGATACGGCCCAGCGGCCAGCGTTTCAATCTCGACGCCGTTAACCGTGTAAACTTTGATAGTGACGCGCGCCGCTTGCAACAGGTCAAAGCTGATTTGGGTGCTCGCGCCGCTCGCCGAAAACGGATTCGGATAATTTTGCTCGAGAGTCATTTCATCGGGAATTGCGGTTTCGGCCAAGAATACTTCCTCATTGGATTTCGCCGGCGCGCCGGAACTGGCATAAATTTCAAACTCATTGATCCGGTAGTTGCTCTTGTTATTTTTCGTGAAGTAGACTCGCACATATCGCGCGGAAGTTTGCGCAAAATTAAATGTTTGCACGCCGGGGCTGCCCGTGGCCCCATGCACGGCCGTCCACGTCGAATTATTGCTCGACACCTGAATCGACAACGTTTGCGCGTAATAATTTTCTTTCCAATTCACCACTATTTTGCTAACCGTGGTGGTAGTGCCCAAATCGACGCGCAACCATCCGATGGGCGCGCCGCTACTAACGGTGCCGCTGCGCCAATAAGTATCCGGATCACCGTCCACCGTGTTCTCTGCAATTTTGGTCGGATCGCTATCCGTACTGGAAGCGGCGACGGGTTTATTGCGCGCCAAATTCACATTGCCCGCCGTTGTCGTCACTGCCACTTCATTGCTATAGCTCGAGAAGATTGCCGCCTTGTAGGCGCGAACACGATATGTATATGTTGTGCCGGCGCTCAAACCATTGTCGTTATGAGTCGCAACGTTTTTGCCGGCCGTCGCGACCTCAACGAAGCTGCCGGTGCTGGTCCGGCGCTCGATTTTGAACCCATCTTCATCGGTGGCGTTGTCATTCCAACTAAGCGAAACCGTCGAAGTGCCGGTGGCGTTTGCAGCCACATTGCTCGGAGCATTCGGCGCCGGGTTGATCGCCGTGGCTTCATTGCTATAATTCGAATGCAGAATAGTCCGATAAGCGCGAATACGATAAACATGCGAAACCCCAGTGCTCACGCCGGTGTCGTTGAAAGAGGTGACGCCGCTGTTCACAGTGGTAATTTCGCTAAAATTGCCGCCGCCCGTCTTGCGCTCAATCTTAAATCCGTCTTCATTCGTGGAATTGTCATTCCAACTCAACAAAATACTCGAAGCGCCGGTAACGTTCGCCGTCAAATTGCTCGGCGCGACAGGTATGATGATACTCGTAGTCACTTCATTGCTGTAACTCGAGTGCGTCGACCCCCGGTAGGCGCGAATACGGTAAATATACGTCACGCCGCTGCTCACGCTCGCGTCGTTAAACGCAACCATGTTGCTGCCGGTGGTGGCGATCACAATGAAATTGCCGCCGCTCGTTTTGCGCTCAATTTTAAAGCCATCTTCATCGGTTGAATTATCATTCCAATTCAACGCTATCGTCGTCGCGCCGGCGGCGTTTGCCGTCAACTGGCTCGGTGCGTTGGTTATGGGAATGGTCGCGGTTGCTTCATTACTGTAAATTGAATACACCGTTGTGCGGTAAGCGCGAATACGATAAACATATGCAACGCCCGGACTGGCCGCGTTGTCGTTAAAAGATGTCACGCCGCTGCCCACAGTGCTGATTTCGCTGAAACTGCCGCCGGTTGTCTTGCGCTCGATTTTAAACCCGGTTTCATCACTGGAATTGTCATTCCAACTCAGCGCAATCGCCGAGGCGCCAGCGGCATTGGCGGTCAAGTTGCCCGGCGCACTTGGTGTCGACGGACCATCGTCGTTGATAATCGTGCCGACAGCCTGGGCATCAACAATAACGGCGTTGGTGGCGTCTTTGAGATTGACAAAAAACACCTCATCCTGATTTTCATCGACGACATCGCCTTTAATCGTCACTCTGACTTTTTGGGTGGTTACACCGTTTTTAAACGTCATCGTGCCAATACTCGAAATCACCTCGTAATCAGCGCCGCGCGTGGCGGTGCCCTCAACCACCTGGCAGACGACGGTCGACGGCAATCCATTCGAATTCGTCAGGGTGGCGGTAACAAAAACATCGACGCTGCCGGAATTGCCTTCATTGACACTGAGATCGCTGATCGAAATCGTGGGGGTGACGACTTGCCCTTGCACGACAATTGTCACTTCATCGCTTTTGAAGAGCTGGCCATCGTTCGCCATCAAACTGAGAACATAGGTCCCGGCAGCGCTAAAACTCGCCGTGGTCGTGGATATATTCGCATTGCCAAAAATCGTCGTGCCCGGTCCACTGAGTTGATTCCAGGTCGTGGTTAAGGTGCCACCAACAGGATCGCCATCATCCGTCGCCGCGCCCGGCAAGGTAACGGGGATATTGGCGGCAACAGTTTGATCCACACCCGCATTCACACAGGGCGGCATATTAAAAGGCGTGCTGCTCCAGGGCTGGCGCTTCACCGTAAAGGCCTGCAGTGGATTCGAGGCCATCGTTACGGTGATTTCAAGCGGTGGCTCCGTGTTGCCGCGCGGCACCACGAGACGCGAGAGGTTGCTCTCCGGCCACGGTTGATCCAATTTATAAACCAGCGTGTTTCCCTGCATAAAGAGAACCGGTTTAGCAAACGTCGCGGCGGCGGAACGGAATTGGGTAAAAAATAAAACGCGATTATTCGTGCCGCCCTCCGGCCCGGCATGCGCCGCAACCACTGCCGCGCGCACCTGCGAGGCTTTCGCTTGCAATTGTTGATTCACCCAATCCGCATCTGCCTGCAGGCGCGCATTCCATTCATTTTGATCATGCGCCGCGCCGCCGACAAGATTGAGGCCGATGAATAAAACGCCGTTCTGCGTAAAGGCAAAATTTTCCGGACGGGCACTTTGTTGCTCCATCACCGGCGCGCCGCAAAAATTCTGGCCAAAACCGGCAAAATACTGGCGCCAGCGGCTGAGCGCGACGGCGGGACTGGTGCAATCGTTGTACTCGTTATCGCCGACAACGACAAACGCCGGAACGGCAAAGCCCTTCATAATATCCGCCACGTCCTCGTATTTATTCTCATCACAAGACCCGTTCAACAGGTCGCCGAGGTGAATGATAAAAGCCGACGGACTGTAGCGATTGTGATCCGTCACGTATTGCCGCATCAAAGCATATTCACTGCTCCCATAAGGAATATCAGCCAATGCGGAAAAAGTAAGCGGTTGCCCTTGCGCCCGGGCCACGGCGCTCAGGCCCGAAACAATTTGTACTAACACCGACATCACAGCCAATGAGAAGCATCGTCGCATGTTTCTCATCAATACCCTCAAGGTTAAAAAGTATCCAGCGGCAAACGCGAACCGCCGCGCGCGGCCAAATGACTTTGCTCAGGTGAACGAGGTGGTGAAATTTTTAATCAATCCCTGAAAAAGGCAAATCAGGTGCTGTCTGAAAGAGGTGATGCGGAGAAATGCGTTAGACTGAGTTGGTGGAACGGGCTATACGCACTTTGCAGGTGTTAGCCAATCACCCAAAATTGCTTTGCCCGATCCTTGGCGGTAGGTAAAATAATACAATTTCTAATATACCGGCAAAAACCGCCGTTGCGGGAAGGAAGTTAACATAAAATTAATCTGAAAGATTGGGGCGGGTTAAATCTTTACAAACCACAAAAAATTCAGGCGGGTTAAAAACAGGCGGACCAATCCATAAGATTTTAACCGCCTCACACACTATCGCTTAATGTCTGCAAGATTCT
>CAYZFF010000279.1:4076-6183 GCA_964477305.1 uncultured Cytophagia bacterium | reverse complement strand
CGCGCCAGCACGGCGCAACTGCGCTCGCCGAAGTCTGTACGAGCTATTAAAAAGATTTCTTCGAGATGACGGATTGATGCTTACGCTTTTATTTTAAAAATTTCCTTCACGCGCCGGGCGTGTTGCAGCGCGACATCAAGGTTTTCATTTAAAATAGTAACATGCCCCATTTTGCGTAATGGACGCGTCTCGGCTTTGCCGTACCAATGCAGCGCCAAGCCCGGGATCGCCAGGGTTTCGGACAAGCCTTCAACCATGGGCCGTCCGGAAAAATTCGGCTCGCCCAAAAGATTTAACATGACCGCCGGAGACAAAAGCTGCGTCGAGCCTAATGGCAATCCCGTAATCGCGCGCAAATGTTGTTCGAATTGGCTCGTCACACAAGCTTCAATGGTGTAATGCCCGGAGTTGTGCGGGCGCGGCGCAATTTCGTTAACCAGTAGTTGCCCCCGCTCCGAAAGAAAAAGCTCGACGCCGAAAATACCGACACCCTGTAAGGCTTCCACACAAGCCACGGCAATTTCCTGCGCGCGCTGTTGCACCGATTGGCTGAGACGCGCCGGCGCCACCAGCACCTCCAAAATATTGCCCGGCGCGGCGAATTGCATTTCCACCACGGGATAACAGCAGATTTCACCGGTAACGCTGCGCGCCACCATCACGGCCAATTCTTTTTCCAGCGCCACATACTCTTCCAACATCGATTCGCCGGGGAGCGCGGCAATTAGATCCGCTGGCGTCGATAAAATTTTTACGCCGCGACCGTCGTATCCGCCGAAACGCAATTTTTGCACGAGCGGAAAACCGAAACGCGCACAACTGGCGAAATCAACTTTAGCGGTTTGCTGAAAACGGGGCACTGGAATGTTGTGTTGCGCGAGAATTTCTTTTTGCTGTAATTTATCCTGGATGATCTCCAATAATTGCGGGGTGGGATAAATGCGAAAACCGGATTCGGCTGATAATTTTTTGAGAAAACCGGCGTCAATATGCTCGATATCATACGTCGCGACCTCGCTGCGGCGAACCAATTCTTGCAGCTTTTGCGGATCATAAAAATCGCCGACAATCTCAACATCCGCGAATTGCCCCGCCGGTGAATTCGGCGTCGGATCCAATACCGCGACAAAAAAGCCCATTTGCTTGGCTTTACTCGCCATCATGCGACCCAACTGCCCGCCGCCGATGATGCCCAATCGCATAAAAGGATAGCTGTGGCTGTTCATGGCTCCTTTTGTATTAAATGATCATTCCGGTCTTTAATTATAAGATTCAAATCTTTGCGAAAAAAGCAAAGAGAATTTAATTTGTCAAAAATAAAATTCTTGAACTCGAAACAAGCATATTACCAAACGGGTTGGGAAATTCTTGCGCTTCGCACATAATTTTTATACATTTCAAGCGCATACTTTGTTTAAGGCCGATATTTTATGCAAACCAACGATCAAAAAATCCGCATCCTCCTTGTTGAAGACGAGAAAAAACTCGCCCGTTCGCTGGAACGGCAATTGACGCGTTTGGGATATGAAATAGAGCTGGCTTTCGATGGGGATGAAGCGCGAGACAAAACACAAAGCCGCGAATTTGCGTTGATCATTTTGGATTTGAACCTGCCGAAAAAGTCAGGATTTGAAGTCTTGGAAGAATTTCGCGCGCAATCGTATGTCACGCCGGTTTTGATTCTCTCCGCACGCGACAAAGTGGAAGACCGCATCAAAGGCTTGCAAATTGGCGCCGACGATTATCTCGTGAAGCCGTTTGATTTCGGCGAGTTGACGGCCCGCATTGAAGCGATTTTGCGCCGCGGCGGGATCAAGCGCATGGCGATTCTGCAAGCCGGCGAGCTGACGATGGACGTGCTCAAACGCACGGTGAAACGCGGCGACAAAGACATTACGCTCACGCCCCGCGAATTCGCGCTGCTCGAATATTTTTTGCGCAATAAAAATCAGTTGTTGACGCGCAAGCGCCTGGCCGAGCAAGTGTGGGGTTACAACTTCGACACCGGCACCAACATTGTCGATGTGTATATCCGGTATCTGCGCAAGGCCATTGACGAAGGATTTTCCATCAAATTGATTCACACCGTTTATGCGCAGGGTTTCAT
>CAYZFF010000279.1:0-3976 GCA_964477305.1 uncultured Cytophagia bacterium | reverse complement strand
CTTAAAATCGTCTTCTGGCACAGCCTGTTAGTGCTCATCACGCTACTGCTTTTTCGTATCGTCAGCGTCGAAGTGATTCGCAATTCATTGTATGAGGATTTCGACAATTCACTGCGCGCCGAAGCGGAATGGGTGCACGGCGTTCTCGATGCTTATAAAATACGAAATATTCCGGATGAGGATATCAAGGCGGATATCGACGCGCGCAGCAGTTTAAGCCCACGTAAAGAGTTTATCGAAATTTATGACGCGAATGGCGCCGAATACTTTTGTTCGCCGCAATTGGAGCCGGATCGACTGCGCGGGCTGGCGCAAAATCACTTCGCCGAGCCGGTGACGGTCAAAGAATTTCGCGGCCGGCCGCTGCGGCTTTTTGGCGTGCAAGACGAATTTTATGAGATCTACGTTGGCTATCCCTTGACGGATATTGAAGCTGCTATTCACGAAATTCTCTCTTCCTCGCTGCTGCTGATTCCGGCCACGCTGCTTTTTGTCGTCGGCAGCGGCCTTGTGTTAGTTGTGCGTTTTGTAAAGCCAATCAAAGATCTGAATCTTTATGCGCAAAAACTGCTGCACCAGCCGCTTGACCAGGAATTGCCCAAAATAACCGTGAGCGCAAAAGATGAGATCGGCGAGTTGGTCGATCGTATCAATGAAGTGATTGAAAAAATGCGCCACAGCATGCGGCAAGTTTTGAGCTTCTCTTCCCTGGCTTCACATGAGTTGCGCACCCCGCTCACCATCATGCGGAATCAAGTCGAGGAAGCCCTGCATTCGGAAATGCCTGCCGAAGAGCAAAGGCGAATCCTCGCCTCCATCTATGATGAAATCTTGCGCATGAAACGCATCGTTGACGATTTACTCAGTCTCAGCACCATGCAAGCTGGCACATTTAAAACGAAGCCGGAGCGCACGGCATTGCAAAACATGCTTCAGGAATTTTGTGAAGAAGCCGGACAGTTGGCACGCGATAAAAATATTACCGTGTTGCTGGAGCCGGGCCCGCCGACGTTTATTCAAGCGGATATTATGCGCTTTCGCCAGGTACTGTTCAATCTTTTGGACAATTCTTTAAAACACACTCCGGAAAATGGCTACATTCGTCTCAGATATGAAATCAAAGACCGCCTGGCGGTGTTGCACTTTTCCGACACCGGCTCCGGTATTTCCCCGCAGATTCTGTCAAGAATCTTTGACCCCTTTTATCGGAGCACGATGGACGGCTCCAGCTCGCACGGCGCCGGCTTGGGGTTAGCACTGGTCAAGCTAATAATCGAGGCACATCACGGCTCGATAAACGTCCACAGCGAAATCGGTAAAGGCACGACCTTCTTGATTGCCTTACCGATTGATGTCGATTTTGAATAATTAACAACGCCTCGGGGCGCCCTTCTATACTTGTACCACTCACTTCCTGCCGGTCAACTTATTAGAAATTTCTAAGAGTTATTGGAGTTTTCTAATTGGCAAAGAACACGAGGACGTTCATATCTTGTTTAGGTGGATCATGAAACAAGCTTGAACGTCGCTTCCTCTCATATCCACCATTGCTGTAGAAGTCGAGCACACAAAGCGCTGAATGGAGTTTACGTCTCGCTACTCCCGCTTTTGTGTCAATGACCACCGTCAGGGCAGCGGCCTTACCTCTGTCGCTGCCCTGAGATTTTGCATTGTACAACCCCGCCAATCCCACAAGACGTTGCTTTTCACTTTTAGTAAAATTTTCATGCCTCGAACGAGGTAAGGAGATTGTAAAATGCGCAAACATAAAAAAGCTAGTGGACCCGATCTGAACGAGCCGTTTGCCGGCGCTTCGGACAATCATTTATCGGCCCAATCGGACTTCTCGGAGTTGGAGAGCCGTTTGGCCGGCGCCGAAGGAAGCCCCTCCGACAAGGCCAAAAAAGAAATCAGTGGCGGCTGGATTCTGGGTTTTTTGGTCTTGCTTTTAATCTTGCTGGTCGTCCAACATTGGTTGCGGCAATAAGTTCGTTGACGCCTCTGCTTTGGAGGTGACGTAAAGATCAGTAGCAACGCATTCATCAAAACTACGGAGGTTTTATAATGCTGCTGTTTCATGAAGTCGTACAAACCACACAAGTTTTGTCAGACAAGCCTGTTGGCATGACGACCGCAGGCTGGATTTTTATCTCCATCGCCTGGACCACCATCATTAGTCTGGCCGTTTTTTGTTATCGTAAAGTTCTGCAAAAAGCCGGGGAAAAACGGCGGCGGGCATTATCTGAATCATAGCCACTCAATGCGCCGAGGCTCGAACAGAAAACAACTATTTAAACGGAGCGTGCTTCATGATCATTACCGCTTCCGATATGCTTGCCGAAAAGCGCGTGGTGAAAACCCTGGGATTGGTCAAAGGTAATTGCGTCCGCGCGCAAAATCTCGGTAGAGATCTATTAGCATTTTTTCATAATCTTGCGGGCGGCGAGATCGAAACATATACGAAATTGTTGGCTGAGTCGCGCGAACAGGCCAAAGATCGCATGATCGCGCAGGCCGAACAATTTGGCGCGAACGCCATTGTGAACGTGCGTTATTCCACCAGCTACGTCATGGGCGGCGCCGCGGAATTTTTGGCCTACGGCACGGCGGTGGTGGTGGAGTAGATCAGCGTTCTTTAACGTAAAAATATTTTTCCTTCCATTACCGCCACTCCGCGCGAATGATCGTTTGGACGGTTTTGGTTGAGCGATATTGATTTATCATAAAAATTCCACAATTCCCAAGAGGAGGTGAAAATCATGGGCGACTTTTATCAAACCGGCGCCATCGCCACGTTTCACCGCTTGGGCGAACTCAAGCTGGAGAAAATCGAGAGCGAGTTGAAGAGCTTTTCCAAATGGCGGCCGATTGCGCTGGTGCTGCCGTCGCTTTTCGATGAGCTGCAAGGCGAGGCTTTGCCGCTCATTCTCGAGGAACTCAAAAAAGTGCGTTACCTGCGGCAGGTCGTCGTCTCGCTCGACCGCGCCAATGCCGAGCAATTCGCGTATGCCAAGCAATTCTTTCGCAAACTGCCACAAGAGCTGAAAATCATCTGGCAAGACGGGCCGCGGCTCGCCGAGTTGTACAAGGTGCTGGAGGACAACGGGCTTTCCGCCGGCCTCTCGGGAAAAGGCCGCGGCGTGTGGATGGCCTTTGGTTACGTCATCGCCAGCGACCTCTCTGAAGTGATCGCACTGCACGATTGCGACATCACCACTTACAAACGCGAGTTGTTGGCGCGCCTCGTTTATCCGGTTGCCAGCCCGAACCTGCCGTATGAATTTTGCAAAGGCTACTACAACCGCGTCACCGACCGCATGCACGGCCGCGTCACGCGCCTGCTGGTCACGCCGTTGATTCGCGCGCTGCGTACCATCGTCGGGCCGCTGCCATATCTCAAATTCATGGACAGTTTCCGTTACGCCCTCGCCGGCGAATTTGCGCTGCTCACCGAACTGGCGCGCGTCATTCGCATTCCCGGCGATTGGGGGTTGGAGGTCGGCCTGCTCTCGGAAGTTTTTCACAACGTTACGGTGCGGCGCGTTTGCCAAACGGATATCATCGACCAGTACGAGCACAAGCACAGCCAGCTTTCCGCCAACAACTCGCAGGAAGGCCTCTTAAAAATGTGTATCGACATCACCAAGTCGATCTTGCGCAATCTGGCCAATGAAGGCGTCGTGCTCTCCGAAGGCCTGTTGCGGACGCTGCAGGTTCACTATCTGCGCACCGCGCAAGACACGCTGAAATTGTACGAGGATGACGCGGCGATCAACGGCCTGCTCTTCGACCGCCACGCCGAATCGGAAGCCGTCGAAGCCTTCACGCGCGGCATCCGTGAAGCCTCAGAAATTTTTCAGAAAGATCCATTTGGCGCGCCGCTCATTCCCAACTGGAACCGCGTCACCTCAGCCATTCCCGGTTTTTTGGAACGCTTGCATGCGGCGGTCGACGAGGATAATCGAGCATGACGCTA
>CAYZFF010000278.1:0-6245 GCA_964477305.1 uncultured Cytophagia bacterium | reverse complement strand
TTTTTTTCGTAAATCGAGCCGTAGCCGAAGTGGAGTACCGTCCCCGGAATGTAAGTGAACGAAGCGAGAAAGTCGGTCAGCAGGCGCTGGCGTAAATTATTGTGCTCAGCAATGGCGCGAAGGAATAAATAACGATTGAGTTGATACGTCAAACGGCCGCGCAAGATGGTGATGTCAAAAATTCTCTCGGAATTGGAATCACGGAAGAAATCCGAATAAAGCAAACTCACATTGGCATTCAGTTTATCGGAAGGTTGATAAATGATATTGGCCGAAGCATTGCTGCCTTTGCCCTGAAAAGGAGCGGCGGCAAAACGAATCGCTTTGCCGTTGCGATAAGCAAGCCTGAAATAGAACTGTTTCGTAAGTTGGCTGCTGCCGGAGACATTCCATCCACTCGTTTTAAATTTTTCTCCCAAAAATATTTCGGTGGAATAATTGGCGCCGAGCGTAAAATTCGCGCTCTGCCGCAGAATAAATCGCAAAGACAGGCCGTTATAAGTTTCATACTGATCACTCGGCTTATCTTTGATTTGCGCGGAAGAAAAGCCGAAATCGATGCGCCGGATGAAGCTGCGTTTGGGATAAAACTTCGGTATCACGTCGGCCCGCAATCGCGACAAACCGTTTCGCGTCAGATAGCCGATTTTCGTATCAAAATCAGTGGCCAGATCTTGCAGGCCAAGGTTAACGTCCAATTTGCTGGTGTTATAATAATAATCCAGACCGAGGGCATGTCCGCGCGCTTTCACGTCGGATGAATTTATTTTATTGTCGGAAGCCAGCGCTTGATAACTGAAAATGCTCGATTCATTGATGCGAAGTTGGCCATCCGACCCCAGCACGCGATTAAAGCCGTTTTTGATTTCCCGCCCGGTATAAATCGCGCCGAGGTAATTGTCACCGTTCAAAGCGCGTTTGTAACGCGCAATCGAAGTGTGCGCGTATTTGCCCTCCTCGCCGGCCCCGCGATCGGTGTATTCATCCAACGCATCAATCGCGGCAAGAAAATTTTTTTTGCCCAGTTTGCCGGAGAGTTTAATGCCGCCGATGGGGTCAACGATCTTGCGTGAGTGGATGGCAAGGCCAAGCGGATCATTAGAGTTGCCGCCGGCAAAATTGAACATTTCGTTGCCTTCGAGAAAGAACGGCCGCTTTTCCGCAAAGAAAAGCTCCGAGCGCAAATTCACGTCGACTTGTCCGGCGTCGGATTCAATTTGGCTGAAATCCGGATTGTACGTGCCGTCGAAAATAAAATCCGAAGTCAGGCCGTATTTGGTGGTCAGGCTCAAATCATTTGTTTGCCCTTCGGAAACCAATTTTTCCCCAACCCGCGAGCTTTTTTCACTGGCCGTTACTGCCGGCAGCAACTCAAAAAGTTTATAATGTTTGACATCACGCAAGTGCATCGGCTTCATTTGCGTTAGAAAAAACATGCCGCGTTCAGGTTTCAACGGGGGAAAGGTGCCCTGTTCAGCGCGACGGCTGACGCGGCGCTCGAACACGACGCCCATTTCAACGACTTCTTTATTGGCAAAACGGATGCTTTTAAAAGGAATTTTGATTTCAAGCGTGTAGCCTTTTTCGTCGATATTGCCGGCGCTGTACCAGATCAAATCGATGCCGTCGTCCTCGCGGCCGTTGGCAAAACGCGTGTCGCCCTGAATGCCGGCGGGATTGACATAAAAACCATACAGCGATTGCTGATCGTTGAAGGAATCAAGATTGATGCAAATCCAATCATCCGGCCGCACATTGTCGCGCCGCGTGACCGAAGTTTTAATTTTATCCGGCTCACTGTCAAAGCAGCGAAACGCGAAATAGAGATTCTCCCGGTCGTAGGCATAATACACCACCGTCGGATCGGGCATGTCTTTGCCATATTCCGGATAGAAAGTTTTAAAGCCGGTCACCGACGGCGCCTGCTGCCAGACAGCATCATCCAGTTTACCGTCAATCATTGGCGGTGTATCAATGCGCAGAGGAATGAGTTCATCACTTGCCAATGCCAAAGAAGTTAAAAGGAAAAAAATTGGTAAAATCCGTTTGCCGTTGCGCATAATTTCCCTTTCAATACCAAGTGATAGGTTTTTGCTGTAAGTTAACATAAACTTGTTTCGGCTGCAAATAATTTTCAATGCCGTACGGCCCTAATTCGCGTCCAAGGCCGCTTTGTTTAAAGCCGCCCCACGGGCCTTCCACCGGCGTCGGATGATAGTGATTGACCCAGATCGTGCCGGCGCGAATCTTTCGCACGAGGCGCATGGCTTTCGGGAAATCTTTGGTCCATACGCCCGCGGCCAAACCGTACAGCGTGTGATTTGCTAATTGAATGGCTTCTGCTTCATTGGCAAATGGAATAATGGCGACGACGGGGCCGAAGACTTCTTCTTGTGCAAGCCGGGAATTGGGATCGACGTGATCAAAAATTGTCGGCTCGATGAAATATCCTTGTTTGAGCGCCGCCGGACGTTGACCGCCAGTAACGAGTCTCGCGCCACTTGTTTTACCTATTTTAATGTAGCTCTCGACGCGTTCACGATGTTCGGCGGTAACCAACGGCCCCATTTTCGTATCAGGATCAAGCCCGTCACCCAAACGAATCTGTTGCGCTTTCTCCACCATCATCTCAACGAGTTTGGCGTGAATGGATTTTTCGACGAGAATGCGCGAGCCGGCGGAGCACACTTCGCCTTGATTGAGAAAAATCCCAAACACCGCGCCGGCAATGGCCATCTCGAAATCGGCATCTGCGAAAAAAATATTGGGTGATTTGCCGCCCAACTCGAGCGTCACTTTTTTGAGATTCGTTTCGGCGGCAGTTTTCAAAATCCATTTGCCGACTTCGGTGCTGCCGGTGAAAGCGATTTTGTCGACGTCAGCACTCTTGACCAATGTTGCGCCGGCGGTCAGTCCGTCGCCTGTAACAATATTGACGACGCCGCGGGGCAATTCGTTTATTTCATGGAGAATTTCAGCCAATTTGAGCGCGGTAAGCGGGGTTTGCTCCGCAGGTTTCAAAATCAACGTACAACCGGCAGCCAGCGCCGGCGCGATTTTCCAGGCCGCCATCAACAACGGAAAATTCCATGGAATGATTTGCCCGCAAACGCCAATCGGTTCCTTGATCGTGAAGTCGAGCGCTTTTGATGCAATAGGATTTACTGCTCCGGTAATTTTGTTGGCGAGGCCGCCATAATATTCAAACGTATCTGCAGCATCATCGACATCGCTTTGCGCTTCGCGAAGCGGTTTGCCGGCATTCATCGTTTCCAAACGCGCCAATTCATCTTTATGCGCGCGAATCGCGTTGGCCATTTTGAGCAGAACCTGTCCGCGCTGCGCCGCTGCGAAGTTTGGCCATTTGCCTGCATCAAATTCGCGCCGTGCTGCAGCAATCGCGCGTTCGACATCGGCGGCCGTGGCTTCGGGAACTTGCGCCATCACTTCGCCTCGGGCAGGATTGTAAACGGCGCGGGTTTGGCTGTTGCTCGCTTCCACAAATTTTCCATCAATGTACATGCGCGGGGTCATGCTGCTTCTCAAAATTTTACCTGCTATATGTTGAGCCGTCTTTGACCGGCAGTAATGGGGTTAATTTTTCGACCACAAATGAAACCGCAACACTGAATAAAAAAGGGATAAAAATGAGAGTGACAATGGTAATGACGGGACCGGCGCTTGAAATTATATCTTCAAGACCAAAAGCACCGGCGCACACGGCGCCGTAATTCAGCGTGGCAAGTTGTAATAACGTGGCTTCCTTCAACCGGGGAACGGGCGGCATCAAGTTTCCGTGGGATACGATTCTCGCAACAATGAAAGATTGAATTATTGATAACTGGCGCCTGGATAGAGAACGTTGAGCGCAAAAACAAAAACCGGCCTGAACACATAATCAAAAATTTTCCATGCCGCAAATAAACCGATGAGTGAAAAAGCCTGGTTGTGGCTGAATTCGTAAAATTTCAGCGCGGCGCTTTCACTGAGAAAAAGGCCGACCACGGTGTTGCCGTCCAGCGGCGGAAACGGCAATAAATTAAAGGTGCCGAGCAACAGATTGAGTGAAAATAGAATACTAAAAAAAGTGGCCAGGGCATTGGGTAGGCCAGTGGTTTGCCCCGGTGCAACGACTTGGGTGAAATTGATCGACTGGGGCGCAAGGAAATTGCCGTTCCAAATTCCAATCCAAATCGCGAGGGCGGCAATTAACACCAGGATAAAATTGGCAATCGGGCCGGCGAGCGCCATCAGCGCGGCGCGGCGCGGATAACGTTGCTGCCATGCCGGATCGTATGGCGCGCTGGCCCAGCCGATCATCCAACCGCCTTTTGTCAACAGAAAGGAAAGAATCGGAAATAGTATTGTGCCGAACGGCTCCCGCCGCATGTGCGGTATCGGATCGAGTGTCACTTGCCCGGCATTAAACGCGGTGAGATCACCGCCCCATTTCGCGGCCAGAGCATGCGCCGCTTCGTGGCAGGTGAGAGACAGCAAAAAAACAACATACCAAATCGGACCAAGGGCATAAGCTTCAGACATAAAGTGACTCCGAAATATTTAGCGTGTCATTTGGAAGAATCTTTTTAAATCGAAACCGGGCGCTGGAAGCAGAAAAGATTCCTGCAGAATGACATTTTTTTATTGAATTGCGATGAAACGTTAAAAAATGGCATTCCCTCATGCGGCAAACCAGGCGTCGACTTCCTCTTTTATTCCAAAGATTTTCTTGTGATCGAATTTAAACGTCTTGTGCTGATAATCGCCGTTCGGCAAGCGCTCAAATTGGCTTTTGTAAAAATCTTTATTCGCGGTAATATGCTGCAATGCAGCAACCAGGGCCTCGACGTCCTGTTTGGTGGTGTAAACGCCGAAGCTGGCGCGCACCATGCCGCGGTGCAATTCGGCAAGTTGCGCGAGTTCTTCATCCGACATCCGCTCGGCTTCGGCGCTCAAGCTCATCGTCACCATTTCTCGAACATACGGATGCGCGCAGAAACATTCATTGCGCACGGAAATGTTGAAATAATCATTTAACGCGGCAGCAGTCAAACCGTGATCCATATTGCGCAGATTAAATGAAATCGCGCCGGCGCGCTGGCATTGCGCGATGTCGGTCTCGCCGTAAATAATGAGATCGTCTACCGTGCTGAGTTTTTCCAATGCGTACGCAATCAAACGCTCTTCGTCGGCCGCGATGAAATCCATGCCGATTTTGTTGAGCGCATAAAGCGCGGCAGCCAGCCCAATCGCGCCGCAAATATTCGGGGTGCCGGCCTCTTCGCGGTCGGGAAATTTTTGCGTCTGCGTGTAGCGATTGATATAAACCGCATCGACCATACCGCCGCCGACTTCCTGCGGCTCGATGTCGAGAAATAATTCTTTGCGGGTGATCACCACGCCGGGCGAGCCGGGCGCGTAAATTTTGTGGCCGGAAAAAACCAGCACGTCGAGATCGCGATTCGGATTAGCGTGGCCGCTCATTTGAATCGGCACGTGCGCGGCCATCTGCGCGGCGTCGACGACGATCAGCGCGCCGTAACGATGCGCCAACTCGGCAATGTCATAAATCGGATTGACAATTCCGGTGACATTGGAGACGCCGGTGATCGCGACGTAATTGACTTTTGCGGAATTTTCGCGCAGCGCCTCTTCGAGACGACCCAGATTGACGCAACCGAGTGAATGCGCCGCCATCGCCGCCGGCACGTGTACAACTTCGCGAAAATGTTTGCGGTGGGGGAGATCGTTGGAGTGATGCTCCATGATGGTGGTGATAACAACATCGCGCTCCGGCCTTTTCTCGCGCAGGGTGCGCGCGACGCGATTCATGCCGCCGGTCGCACCACTGCCGACAAAAAATGCGGTGTAAATTTCCGGGTGAGCGTGGACAAATTCCAACACCATCTCGTGTGCCCACAGATATTCTTTCGTCGAAACTTTGGCGCCGAAGTGCAGTAGGCTGTGCGTGTTGGAATAATAGGGTTGAAATTTTTCCAGCACGTCCTGCACAATTTTCAAGCGCAGCGTGCTCGCCGTGCTGTCGAGATAAATCCGCCGCGTGCGTTCGCCGTGCGCCAGCGTGTATTGCACGTCGAGACCGATGACGTTATGCGCCAGTTTTTCCAAAAGCGCCTGGCGGGAAATTGCGCCGTTGGTTTTTTCCATGACACCTCCTCCGTTGAAACTTATTGACCGGTCGCTCAGATCTCGACAAGCTCGGTCGAGCCAAGCGACCGGTCAAT
>CAYZFF010000277.1:0-6250 GCA_964477305.1 uncultured Cytophagia bacterium | reverse complement strand
GTGGATGAAGCTTACATGAAAGCACAAAATATCGCGCCGGTGAACAACTGGAATTACACGCACAATCTCGATTATCTCGTGGGCAATTGCGCCGAAGACGGGCGTTACGCCGAGGGATTGCGTTGGGCCGCGCTGTTGCAAAATATTTCACCGCCGCCGGAGCGGGTGAAGGCGAATGGCTTGGGTTACATTATTTACGGCGGCTACACCGCGGTCGCGCGTTTGCAAATGCGTTATGGTTTTTGGAACGAGGCGGCTGCGAGTTTGAAACAAAGTCTGGCTCAACACATGTTCGAAAGTAATTTGGCGCAGGGTTATTTGAACGGTTTGTTAGCGTACGCCACCGGCATGGCGGCGGTCGAGAAAAATAAGCGCAAAGAGGCGGAGACGAGTTTGCAGGGACTTGAGCAACGCATGCAACAACTCGCCGCAGAAAAAATGCAGTACGGCTCTGATTGGTATTCCGGACACGGCAAGCGCGTGTTAGAAGTCGCCGCGCTGGAATTGCGCGGCGTCATTTTAAATTTGCAGGGGAGGCCTGAAGAAGCCATCCAACAATTGCAAACAGGCGTGGAAAAAGAAAAGGAATTGGGATATTGGGAACCGCCGCATTACACCCGCCCGGTCTTGGAGAGTTTAGCACGCGTTTATCTGCAAGCGGGAAAAATGGCGGAGGCGAGAGAGGCCTATCAAAAAATTTTGCAACTGCGCCCCCGAAGCGGCCACGCCAGCATCGGTCTCGCGCGATCATTTTGGCAGGAAGGCAAAAAAACGGAAGCGGCGCAGGCTTACGCCGAGTTTATCAAAATCTGGGCAAATGCTGACGCGTCATTGCCGCATGTCAAAGAAGCCCAAGCGCGGCTCGCAATGATGGCGCGATGAGATAAGAACCACCGATTAAATAACTTGCTCATTTCAAGTACCTGTCATTCCCGCGCGTTTTTGGCGGGAATCCCGCTTCTAAAAGTGTGGATGCCCGATAAAAGCGTTCGGGCATGACGATCACAGGGGCAAATTATTTATTCGGTATTTCTAAATGCCGGCATTGGGAATGCTTAAGCTTGACACGCTGCCGCTATTTCGCCACGATCAACCGTTTTGTTGTCGCATATTGTCCGCTCGTTAATTTGTAGACATACACCCCATTCGGCAAACGTAAGTTTCTCGCATCGGTGCCGTTCCAAACCACCACCTGCCGCCCGGCCTGCACATCGCCGGCGAACAGTGTGCGAATTTTCTGGCCCATTAAATTATATAAATCGAGGGAAACCGGCCCGGCGGTTTTTATTTCAAAAGCAATTTGCGTGCTGCGGGCGCTGGACGAAAGCGGATTCGGATAATTTTGTTCCAGCACAAATTCCAACGGTTGGAAATCATTTTGCGGTGCATCGACTGCGGTTGCCACACGGCCGGCGTGCGTCCAATCCGTCCAACCGACATTTTTTCCCGGCGTTGATAATGCCGGAGTGGAAAATTTGGTGCGATAATAATAATTGATGATATGCGGCTGCCAGCCATCATCGCCACTGGCCGGAAATTTTGCCTGCGCATAAAGCCATTCATAAGCGCGCAGCAATGCCTTGTCCTGCCAATTCCACACATCATAACCGCGCCGCGACAAAATTACCGCCTGCACCAGTGCGCCCTGCAAAGCTTCAAAAACATAGTTCTCTTTGGGCGGCGGCCAATTAAATTTTCCTCCGCGGCGCTGGTCGTCCGGCAACACGCCATCAATCGGGTGTCCGTCTTTCATCGCGCCTTTGGGGTTGATGGCGACCGGTTTTTTCGGATCGGCTTGCCAATGTAAATCGCCGAATTGAAATCCTGCATACGCCGCGCGATCGCCAAGCCAGCCTTTGAAAACCTGCACGCTGCGCGCTAACTCTGTTTGATCGTCGAGATACACGGCCACGGCGAGACGGCTGGCGCCCGCATGCGTACCCCAATTATTCGGGCGCAATTCATGCGTCGAGCGCAGTGTGTTGCCGTCTAAATTCAGCGTTAGTGCACCGCGCAACCACGCGCGAAAACGCAAATCTTCCGCCGGCGGTAACCCGACGAGATCGGCGGCGATCACGTACGCGGCAAGCTCGCGGCCTAACGCCAACGTGCGGCCGCGCTTCTCCGTGCCCATCGCCGCCATGCAGGCATTAATCACTTCCGTGCGATAACGCTCGTTGCGGGTTCGCGCAAATATCAGCGCTTTCGCCATAATTCTAATATTGGTCTCATCATCCTGATTCGACAAATTCGGTTTGCTCGCCGTTTTATCCGCCTCCGCTTTCAGTTGATTCCACGCCGCACCAGCCATCGGCAATTTTGCCACCTCTGCGGTGCTGATCCAAATCCCTTTCTCGGGGTTGGCATATATTGGTGTTGCAAATGCTACAATGGTATTAACTATTAAAATCAAACGACAAAAACGATCCATCATACCAACGTCCTTATGGTAAAATCTATTTTGCAATGCAAATTTCAACTGCAAGCAAAAGCCTTATAAGTTTGCAGTTGTAAATTTATAAAGATCCAAAAATTTTTACAGTTTGATAGTTTTTCAGAGTACCACTTATTGCCGCAAACCTCTTTGCCCGCGAATATCTTGTAAAATTTTAAGCAGCTCGCGCACCAAAGCCTGCGCTTTTTCGTGCGGGCCGTTTTCTTCGAGGCACCAGTGATACTCGGTGTGGAGGCGCTCGAATTGCAGATAAACCCGCGATAACAATTTGCTTTCGATCGGCTCGAAACCGAGCCAATAAGCTTCTTCCGCCAGTTGAATCGCGGCAGCGGAATCAGCGCGCACAAACGCCGCAAAGCTTTGCCGCAATTTTTTTTCCGCCAGCGCAATCGACTCGCCCATCGACAAGTCCGGCGGATTTTGCCGGCAAAAATCGACCAACCGCTGTGGTTGCCAAGCTGCATCCGGCTGCCGGGTCCGCTGTTGATACGCAAATATTTCGGCTAATTCGGCATTGTTTTTCGTGGCCAATTGCCGCAGGGTCAATGGAGACGCGCCGGTGGCCGCGAGTGGTTGAAAATCGCGGCGCAGGGTCATCAAATAAAACGCCAGATTCCAACGCTGCTCCGGAGTGAAGGCCTCGGCAAATGACGCCATCGCCGTGCCGTCAACGCCGAAAGTGATGGCCTGATAAAATTGCAGCGGCGTGCAAATATTCAAGCGCTCCGGCGCCGTAAAATCGCGCGGTTTGGGATTCAAGGTGTCCGCCGCCGCGCCGGTGCCGTCGCCGCGTTCGCCGTGACACGTCGCGCAGTTTTCTCGAAACAAAGTTTCGCCATCGGCAAGATCGGGTGCGACGTGTGGAAAAAGCGCTAATCCTTTTTCTTTAACCACCTGGGCGACGGCGATAGCGCAAATTTTACGAATACTCGGCAATGGCGCTTTTTGCGCCACGCCGTCTTCCAGCGCGCGTAATTGTTGCGCCGTTGCCTCTTGCGGGTTCGGCGCTGCCGCATAAAGCGTCACGATTTGCCGGGCAAAGCGTTGCATCTCGTGGTATTCCAGCGAATCGAGAATTTGACCGGCGGCAACGGCGCGATCATAATCGCTCGCCAAATACTGCAAAAGAAAGACCAAACGTTGATCGTTTTCAATCGCTGCTGCCGCCGGAGGCATTGGCGAATTTGTGCCGCCTAAATCCGGTGTTATTATATGGTGTTGAATTTGAGTGGCGCCGGTGATCAGCAAAAGCAAGAGAAGATAGGCCAGTAGTGGGCGTGGCATAATTCCATCCTGGAAATTTTATTAACGCAAATGTTATTGGCATGGTTTAAGGCGCAATCGTCATGATCCATTGTGATGTCGCATTGTTGTGACGAGAGGTGTTGATAACCATCAAGATTACCACGCACGCGCAGCGGCTGCGTAAAAATAATCCGCCGCGCCGGAGTTCTGCGCGCCGCCCGGACATTGGCGCGTTCCCGTTAATTCAGGCCGGAAAGTTTTCATTGACAATCGCGCAAAATTTTTATAAACTAATAGACATTTTTCTGACGGTGAGAATTTTTTGGAAAGGCAACCAAGCCATGAATCAACTCCGCCGTGATCCGATCACGGGCATTTGGACGATTATGCTGCAGGATGGCAAGGAGATGGTTACGGTCAAACCGGATGGGTATCGCCGCCTGCGCCACGCGCGGCCGGAGGAGACCTGTGAGTTTTGCACCGGACGCGAGAGCGAAACCGCGCCGGAAATTTTCGCCTTGCGTTCCAATAATTCGCCGCGCAATGAGCCGGGCTGGCGCGTGCGCGTGGTGCCGGAGCGCGTGCCGGTGCTGCAAATTCACGGCGAAGCCAACAATCGCGGCGTCGGCATTTATGACATGTTGGACGGCATCGGCGCCCATGAACTGGTGGTCGAGACGCCGGCGCATGGAAAAATCATGACCGAACTCGCCGATCATGAAATTGCCGACGTGTTGATCGCTTACCGCGAGCGCGTGCTCGATCTCAAGCGCGATGCGCGCTTTCGCTATATTCTCGTGTATAAAAATGTCGGCGAAGGCCGGCGCGGGCCGAGCCTGCGGCATTCCTTGAGCCACATCATCGCCACGCCGATCACCCCGTTGCGCGCGCGCGAAGAATTGATGAATGCGCAACAGTATTTTCTGCTGAAAGAGCGCTGCATTTTCTGCGATATGATTCGCCAGGAGTTGGAAACCTCGTCGCGCTTGGTCGCGGAAAATGAAAATTTTATCGCGCTCTGTCCGTTTGCCTCGCGGGCCCCATTTGAAATTTGGATTCTGCCGAAACGCCACGAAACGTTCTTCGAATGGAACAATGATCTGCCGGCGCTCGCGCGCTTATTGAAACTGGTTTTAACCAAAGTTCGCAAAGGCCTCGGCGATCCGAATCATGTGATGATTATTCATTCCGGCCCGAATCTGCTCGCCGGCCGGCAGCGCGGCTATTGGAAAACTGTCGAGCGCGATTTCCACTGGCATCTCGAAATCACGCCCCGTTTGCGCGGCGCCACGGATTTTGACATCGTCGCCGGTTTTCAAGTGAACTGGGTGCCGCCGGAGCGCGCGGCGGAGCTTTTGCGCCAATGCGTGGTTTAGCTGCCGGTTCGAAACGGGCGAAACCGGCCGCCGTTTGATTAAAAATTCCCGTATTGATTTTGCGTTGTGCACCTTTTTGCTGGATAAGATCTATGTCAAAGTATTGCCTCTTGGCTGTTTTATTCATGCTTTGCGGCTGGGCTTGCCAAAACCCGCAGGCGCTCCAAAAACCGGAGACCAACGGCAGCGCGCTGATTTTCTCCGGGGAAAAACATTTTGCGCAGGTTCGCCAATTGACGCGCGAAGGAGAAAACTCCGCCGAAGCGTATTTGAGTTTTGACCAGCAAGCCAAACGCTTGATCTTTCAATCGACCCGGGCGCCGTTTCAATGCGATCAAATTTTCATTCTCGATTTGCTGAAGGGAACGCCGCCGAAGCTGGTGAGCACCGGCAAGGGCCGGACGACCTGCGCCTATTTTTTAAAAGATAATCAGCACATTATCTTCTCTTCGACACATCTCGGCGCCGAGAGCTGTCCCCCGCCGCCCGATTTCAGCCGCGGCTACGTGTGGGCGGTCTATCCGGATTTCGATGTTTTTCTTTCTCGCGACGACGGCTCGAATCTCCGGCCGCTAACCACGACGCCCGGTTATGACGCCGAAGCGACGGTTTCGCCGGATGGCAAAAAAATCGTCTTCACCTCGATGCGCGACGGTGATTTGGATATTTACACGATGAATGTGGATGGAAGCGAAGTGCGCCGTCTCACCAGCACGCCCGGTTATGATGGCGGCCCGTTTTTCTCGCCCGACGGCAAGCAAATCATTTATCGGGCGCATCATCCGCAAGCCCCGGAAGAGCTGAAAGATTATCAGGATTTGTTGAAAGAAAATTTAATTCGTCCAACGAAGTTGGAAATTTTTTTGATGAATACCGACGGCTCGAATCAACGCCAGATCACCCAAAACGGGGCGGCGAGTTTTGCGCCGTTTTTTCACCCCAGCGGCAAAAAAATTATTTATTGCTCCAATCTTGCTGATCCCAAAAAACGCAACTTCGATTTATTCATGATCAATCCGGACGGCACGGGTCAAGAGCGTATTACGCATTACGATGATTTTGATGGTTTCCCGATGTTTTCGCATGACGGAAAGAAACTCGTGTTCTGCTCGAACCGGAATGCCGCCGCGCCGCGCCAAACCAATGTTTTTATCGCAGACTGGATTGATTGACC
>CAYZFF010000276.1:2517-6260 GCA_964477305.1 uncultured Cytophagia bacterium | reverse complement strand
GTCGTTACCGGGCTAATAATTTTGACGGAATCAACGCCGCCGCCCGGATCGATGAGATGAAGGAGTACATTTTGATTATTCAATCCCGCCAACGTGCCTTGCACGTGCAGCGTTTGTCCGAGTGCAAGTTCTCGCGACCAATAGAGGTGTTTAATCCCCAACGGCAGCGGCGCAAAATGCGGCTGAACGTTCAGCGAATCCAGCTCCGCCCAATCATATTCACGCAAGCCGTGTCCCGCAACATGCAGAAAATTTATTTCAGGATGATGGCGCCGAAGATACGCCGCATCCGGAATGGTTTGCAGCGTTGGAAAAAGCGATTTCCATTTTTCACCGTCGCCCAGCGCAAAGACTTTTGCCGCGGCCGGCAGCGAATCCGCGAGGGCTTTGACGGTTGGCGCATCGGCCCCCGGCGTGATTAACAAAGCGGAAACGTTGTTTGCCCGTGACAACCATTGCGGTTGCAAGGCCATTGCTAAAAGTGAAAGAATGGCCGCGTTGTTGGCCAGCAAACGCCAAACCAGCCGTTTGCGATTGGCGCGCCGGAGTTCCCAATAGCTCGTGATGGCAATAAGCAAAATCGCCATCGCGATGCTTCCCCCAAAGAGTGTTGCGTTCGCGGAAATAACCAAAGCGCCCCATTTCATCGCGCCGCGCCTATTTTTTGGAAGTACAGTTGGGAGAGTCCGAAGTCCGAAGTCCGAAGTCGAGTCGGCTTGGAATTTTCAACGGGGAGAAGATTCCAGAAGGCTTGTTCAACTGTCAAAGCGCAATCGCGACAAAGTTCTTTTTTTTCATTTATATTCGTGATCAATGTGCGTAAATCCTGCAAGGCTTTTAGATAACGCCCCGGCTGCTCCAACGCGGCCCGCGCCAAATCATGGCCGGCACGTTCTAAAATTTTTATCTCATGCGCATTCACCGATTCCAATTTCTGCAAAAGCGGCAGCGCCAGCCGCACATTGGGCAAAGTCGGATTCGCGGAAAAGTCTTTTTGCGCGCGGCGATGAAAAATTTTGGTTAGATCGCCACGCAATCTTTTTTCGTCAACTTTAATCGGTGTGGGCTCAAAGCCAACACGCTGCACATAAACGCGCGAGTGTTGTTGCACTTCTTTGAGCAGCTTCAGCGCGCGATATTCGTATGGCAGCGCGGTCTCCGGCCGGTGCGTCCGCAAATGCAGTTCCGCCTCCCACATTTCCGCCAGCGCCTGCCGCAGCATATCTTTCACCGAGCGCGCGAGTTTCGTGGCATTTTCCTCGGCGTCGTGATCGTGCATGAATTGCTCGACGACGCTCATGATCGTGGCATTGTCTTTTTCGGTGCGCGGCCGGCTGGGTTGCTCATGTTCTTCATGCTTTTCCTCGCCGCTGTATTCCACATTTCGATTAATGCCGCTGTTGGATTCTTCGCCTAAAAATTCACCGTAACGCAGACGCAGTGCCTGTTGATCGATGCCGATATTATTGCTGCGATTCTTAAAATCCGTGGCGCTGATTTGTGTTTTCTCTTTAATGAGTTTTTCGGTGTCGATGATGATCTGCCGCTGGCTGCGAAAATATTCCGGCAGTGGGTTGATCGCCAACCCGGTGCTGACTGCGATTTCAAACCGGGCGGTGTCTGTTAAATTTATAAAAAAGATTTCAGAGCGGCTGCGCTGGTTTTGCGGCTGGCGATTATCGCGAGCTTCAATAAAAAAATACAACTCATCTCCCGGCGCCATGCCGAGTTTTTTTAAATCCAGACTTTCGTGCAAATGCCACTGTTGCTGCGAAGCTTTTTGAACCGAACTGAAAGCCAAGGTGTCTTCGCGAAATTTAACGGACTCCCCGGAGCCCCGCGCGAGTGTCGCGATGATTTGGGCATCGGTGAGCGCGTAATCATCCTCAGCAAGCGCCTGCAAGTTTATCAATGCGGTTTGCGCCGGCGTAATTTCGGTGCGCTGTTGCGGGGTGATGATAGTGATGGCCGGCGGCTCGTCTTTACTGACTTCAATTTTATAATAATCCGAGCGCAATTCGTTGCCGGCGAGGTCATGGAGAAGCAAATAATAAAATCCGCTTTCGTGAATGCGCGTTTGTGCCGTGTACCTCAACGCCGAGGCCAACTGCATAGCCAGTGTATCGGTTTCACTCATTATCAACATGCCGGTCGCCAGACTTTCAGTGACGGAGAATTCCCAACTGACCTGTGCACCTTCTTCAATGCTCAATTCCAACTCGTCCTGCAGGCGCCGTGGTTTGCCCGTGTATTCCGGCGGTGAAATTGCAATATGCACCGCTTCAATTTGCAGTGGAGTTTTGCGGGCTTGCCCGTTGGCGGCGTGATTCGATTGCAGCAAAATCCCAGGAGTTGGTTTCGCATTTGACGAAAATAGCGGCACGATCATAAAACGCAGCAGCGACAACGCGGCGGCGACGCCGAGAAAAGTCCATGCCGCATGCAAGGTATGGCGCGGCAATGACAAGCGCGCCTGTTGCTCGTCTAACGCCGCGAGCAATCGGCGGCGTTGTAATTTTTCCAAAATTGTTGATTCCGCTTCCGGCTTCAGCAATAGCTCGCAGCTCTCTTCCAATTGCGGCAGCGCGCGATTGAGATGGCTCGCGATCAGCGCCGCCTCGACAGGTTTTTTTCTGTTGAAGAAAATTAAAACGAGAAAACTCCCGGCCAAAACCAAGCCGGCAAATGCAATAACGCCAGGCCACGACGGTTGCACCAAGAGGAAAAAACTGGTCGTTGCAAGCAAAGACCAACCGCTTGCCCGCAAAGCATAGCCGGCGTAAATTGTTCGCCGCCATTCTTGCGTCAAGGATTCGAGCAGTTGTTTCGCCTTTTCCGGCGTCATGCTTGCAGTAATGCCTTCAGGCATTTTCTTTCTCACCATGTTCAGCCCCAGACGGGGTTACGATGAACGAAACTATTACGAACGCTGCTGCTTTCCCGCCAACCAGCGCTCTATGACAAATAAAACTGCCCCCAGCAGCCAAAACGGAACATGCAGGCTCGTGGTGGTGAATGACAGCTTTTGCGAGGTTGCAGCAACTCGAATATTGGGACGAGACTGCGCGACACTGATGCGGCGCTGATCTGAGTTCGTTTCGGGTAAACTCAAAAGCGTGTGCAACCATTGCGGAAAAGCCGCGCTCAAAACCAGATCGTTCCACGCCGGATGAAAGCGGCTGTGAAAACGATAGTGCCAACCCTTGCCGAGGCGCGCGCCTTCGAGCAGCGGCGCACCGAAACCGTCCGTCCACAACATGACGCCGTTATTCGCCGCGGCGACGCGCTGTTGCAAACGCGGAAAAATCTCCATGCGTTGATCCGCCATAATTATTCGGCTGTCAATGCGCTCATATTCTGCAGCGCCGGCGTCGCTAATGAGACAAAGGCCGGATTCGATTTGTTGCAACAAAATCTTTGAAACCGGTTGCGCCGCCAACCAGAATAGCCATTTTGTATTTTTTGCAACTGCAAAATTCCCGCGAATAAAATGTAGCTGTATCTCAATAGGCAACCCGCCAAATTCTATAACAGTTTCCAAAGCCGTTTGAATGTATCTCGCATCTTCTTCATGGTTGGCATCGTACAGAATCAGTGCCGTAGTGGAATCGATTGAAGCTGTAGAGCGATCTTCGTGGTTTTCATATAGAACAGGAACGCCAAACCAATGCGTGACGCGCTGCAAAGTTGGGCGCTCGCCGCGAAAGAACGCAAGACGATTAGGCGCGAAAATCCACAGGGGC
>CAYZFF010000276.1:0-2417 GCA_964477305.1 uncultured Cytophagia bacterium | reverse complement strand
CCAGCCGCGAGTTTGGGATTCGGTTTGGCGGTTTGATTTTTTCCAAAGCGGTTGCGCCAAAAGCAGCGCCAGCATTGCCAGCAGCGCCGCGCGCAACAACAGCAACGGCACGTCGGTGAGTTTGAGGCTGCGCAACTGCCGGCTCTCCATCGCTTCGAGAAATTGCAGGCTGCCGACTTTGACGGTTTTGCCCGGCTTGCGACTCAAGAGATGAATGACTATCGGCGCAACTAAAGTGAATAAGGCGAGCAGGCCGAGAGGGGCGAGGAATTGGATCATGCTTTTAAGTTATGGCAACGAAAAAGGAACCGCAACGAAAAAATATCAGGCAAGTTCTCAATGAATAACTATCCTGTTCATCTCAAGCGCTATGTTCGATATTAACAAACTCTCTGCGGATGGCATTATTCTTCGCGCCCGACCGCAACCGTTTTACGCAAGTTTCATTCGGTGCGTCAAATACTGCCGCAGCGCGAAATCCAGCGGTTGGTCGAGAGTAAATAAGGCATAATTGATATTTTCATCATGCACAGTTTGTTTTAAACGGCGCAGCTTTTGTTGCATCTGTTCGAGATACGCCGTTCGCGCGCGGCTCGCGTCAACTTGCACGGTTTGACCGGATTCCAAATCTTCAAAAGTCAAAAAGCCTTCGTAGGTAAAATCAATTTCATTGCGTCCCAACAAATGAAAAAATAAAACTTCGTTGCGCAGTGCACTTAATTTCGATAAGGCGGCGAAGATTTCCTCGCGCTGCTCGTGCAAGTCGCTGACGAAAACGATCAGCTCACGCCTTTGCGTGGCGGTGAAAATTCCTTCCAGTTTTTTCCAATCCGGCCAAAAGCCTTGGGGGCGGGCGCGCTCCAATTCATGCAAAAAGCGATGCAATTGCTGATGATCACGTTTCGGCGGCAAATGCGTAACGGCGGCATCGGTGATGATTTCAAGTCCGACAGCCTCGCCCTGCAGGTGCGCGAGATAGCCCAGAGCCGCAACTAAGAAACGGGCGTAATCGAATTTCATCATGCCGTTGTCTTCGTGCGCCATTGAAGCGCTGGCGTCGAGAATGAACCGCACGGTGATGCTCGTTTCAATATCCGCTTCACGCACATAATAACGATCCGAGCGGGCGTACATTTTCCAATCGACCAAACGCAGATCATCGCCCGGCTGGTAGCTGCGATATTGATTGAATTCCAACCCGACGCCCGGCCGCGGACTCTGATTCGCGCCGAGCATGAAACCCTCGACGACGGTTTTCGCGAGCAAATGTAGGTCGGAGATTGCAGCGAGAATATGCGGGTCAATGAAGCGATAAGTTGAAACGGGCATAAGATTAAAAGCTTTGAACGCAGATGACGCGGATTGGGCCGATTTACGCGGATTTTTATCAGTGCGAATCCGCAGCATCTGCATTATCCGTGTTCAACCAAAGATTCTCAATGTTCCAACGGACTTTTAGGTTCGGAAATTTGTTTCAACAACTCACGGGTCACGTCGTCCGAGGTGATCCGTTCGGCTTCGCCTTTAAAATTAATCAAGATCCGATGGCGCAACGCCGGCGGCGCCATGGTTTTGAGATCGGCCAGCGTCACCGCAAAGCGGCCATTGAGCAAAGCGCGCGCTTTCGCCGTTAAAATGATCGCTTGCCCGGCGCGCGGCCCGGCGCCCCAGCGCACCCATTGCTTCACGTAATCAATCGCGCTTTCCGCCGGACGCGTGGCGCGCACCAAACGATTCACATAACCCAGCAAATCGGCAGTAATGCTAACTTCGCGAACGAGCGTTTGGGCATTGCGAATATCCTGCGCTGTAACAATCGGCTGCACTTGCGCGAACTTATTCGTCGTTGTTGCCGCGAGGATATTATACTCTTCCTGCTCGGCCGGATAGCCAATCGTAATATAAAGGATGAAACGATCCAACTGCGCTTCCGGCAAAGGATAAGTGCCGGCTTGCTCAATAGGGTTTTGTGTCGCGAGCACAAAAAAGGGGCGTTCCAATTTGTACGTCGAGCCGCCGTGCGTGACGGCATATTCCTGCATCGCTTCCAGCAGAGCCGATTGCGTTTTCGGCGGCGTGCGATTGATCTCGTCGGCTAAAAGGATGTTTGAGAAAATCGGGCCGCGATTGAACTTGAAAAAACGTTTGCCGGTGGCGTGCTCTTCTTCGAGAATCTCGGTGCCAATGATGTCGGTCGGCATAAGGTCGGGCGTGAATTGGATGCGCCGAAAATTGAGATGCACGGCATCCGCCAGCGTGCGAATCATCAAGGTTTTTGCCAGCCCGGGCACGCCTTCGAGCAAGCAATGCCCGCCGGCAACGAAAGCGATGAGCAACTCTTCAATCGTCTGCTGCTGGCCGATGATGACTTTCTTGATCTCCTGCTGCAGCAGCGCGAGTTTATTTAAAAGTTCTTG
>CAYZFF010000275.1:0-6278 GCA_964477305.1 uncultured Cytophagia bacterium | reverse complement strand
GGAAGCAGATTTCTCGCTGCGCTCGAAATGACAGTTTTTAACTTAACATGGTCAAGTTAGCAATTGGCAATTTAAAAATTTCAATGCTTCAAAAAACTTTGCGCGCACAATAAATTTTAGCTGAATCGTGCTATAAAAATCTTATTGATCACCTCACTTTTTATTATGACCAAAAGAAACCACAAAATAACGCGTGCCCTGCTTGTGGTCTCGGCGCTCGGCCTCGTGCTGTTTGCCGCCACTGCCAGCTTCACCGATGATTCCATTTCGTTGCGCACCAATTTCTTTCGCGACAGCGGCGGCCTGCTGGTGCAATCGCCGACGTTTCAGTTCATTAAAGAAATGACGCAGAACACCATATTGTCCCTGCAATACACGCTGGATCGCGTTAACATTCCGCCGTATCGCGGCATTTCGGCCAAGCCGTTGATCGACGGCATTTCCGGCGCTTCGAAACCGGCGACCACCGATCCTACGGCAACATATATCAAAAACCGCAACGAAATTCTGGCAACGTTGAGCGGCAGCCGCTGGAACGGAACCGTTTATTACTCCCTGGAAAATGATTACACCGGCCGTTTGTTAGGCTTGGGTTTCAATCAAGATTTTAATCAGAAGAATACGAATTTTTCTCTCGGGGTCAGTTACGGCTACGACACCATCAAACCCGTAGGCAACAAAAAAGCGGACTCGCGCCAAAACCTGCTGGCGACCGCCGCGATCACGCAAACCGTTTCACCAACGGCCATTATGCGTTTTGGGTTGGACGTTTCCCACATTGCCGGCTATCAGGTTAATCCCTATCGGCAAGTATTTGTCGGCGGGCAATATTTTCCCGAGCAACATCCACGGCAACGCACGCGTGCTGCCGGTTATGTAAAACTCAACAAACACCTGAATCCGGCTAACGCCTCGTTGTGGACGGAATATCGCTTGTATGGCGATGATTGGGGCATCATTTCCCATACGCTGGGATTGCAGTTTTATCAAAATCTGTCGCCGCGGCTGCTCATTCGCTATCGTTATCGTTATTACACGCAAAACAGCGCGTACTTTTGGCGCAAGAATTACACCGGCCAGCCGCGCTTCTTTACCGATGACTACAAGCTGGAGCCGTTTAATTCGCATTTGTACGGTTTTCATGTTTCATATAAATTAGACGGCCTGCGCCAAAGCCTGGCACTGTTCGAGCATTCCACGGTGGACGTGAAGTATGAACGTTTTTTTACCTCAAATAATTTTACCGCAAACATTTTTCAAATTGGACTAACCTTTGAGTATTGAGCAGGAGGTTCTTATGCAAAGAAAATGGTACATCTATTTATTATTCATCATCGCCACCGCCGCGTTCGGCAAGGATGACGAGCCGGGCCGTATGGGATACCATCGCGTGCAGGCAAGCGACGAGCAGATCGTCGCGTTGTTGGCCCAACGCGTCGCACAGGGTTTGCAAACCAATGATCCCTATCTTTATCAAAGTTTGTTGACGGATAGCTTTAATAAACTCTCACCCAACGCGGCCGTGATGAAATATGAAATCGCCACGGTGTTCGGCAAATTGAGTTTACAATTCGCCAAAACCGGCGAGCGCTGGAGCTTGATAAATGCGCCGGAATTGGCGAAACTGGCGAATGCGAGCTTGCGCAAAACCGCAGCAAGTGCAAATGGCTTTGCCTTGCTCAAAGCCTCCGCCGGCGCGAGCCTTGATAAAACCTTCATCACTCGCGAGGTTGCACCGGAGCATCAAATCGGCATGCTCTCGCGCCGTCTCACCACGGAGCGGTTGAATCGAAAACTTTTTAGCATGCCCGCCGGCAGCACGCTGTTTGCCAAATTGCAGCAGTTTGACACCGCGCCGTATTTTCAAGCGAGCTACGTGCAGTTCGTCACCGATCCTGCGTGGAATCGCCTCGTCTATGGCGATTATCAAAATTGGATTAAAGCCTACGATGCTGCGGAAACCGGAATGGCGCTCAATCGTCCGCAGGGCATTGTGGTTGATCCGCAGGGAATCGTTTACGTCGCAGACATGGGCAACAGCCGCGTTCTCGCGCTCAAATTAAGCGGGCCGGCAAAAGATCTCAAGCTTTCTTATCTGGCCACCATTGGCGGCAATACGCTTTCGCAACCCGCCGAATTGGCGTGGGATGATCGCGGCACCATTTTCGATGCGCGCGATGATTTGCTCTGGGTTGTTGATCGCAGCGCCAATGCGGTGCTGGCGTTTCCCACCGCGCGCCCACAGGACGGCGCGGTCATTACTTTCACGCAGCAAAATTTTATCGACCTCGCCGCCATTGCCATCGGCCGTTTCGAGGGCCGCAGTGACGGCAATATTTACGTGGCCGACGCCGGCGCGCGAAACATTCACCGTCTGTATTTTGACGGCGAGAAAATGACGGCGGTCAGCGTTTATCAAGGCGAAGCTGAAATGGTGCCGTCGGCGCTGGCCACCGATCACTGGGGCAATGTGTATCTTGCAAATGAATCGTATCGAAAAATTCAAAAATTTTCTCCGGCACTCGCGCCGCTGGCCGAGTTGTATTCTGCCGACGCTAATTTTCAGCCGCTGCGTTTTCAACCTCTCTTCGGCAGTATCACCACCAGCACGAACCAAAACTTGTGGTCGGGTTATGATCAAGCGTTTTTGCTGGAAAAATGGACGGACAATTCCGGCGCCCGGCGTTACGAACTCGGCATTGATTTTCATCTAACGACTTTAAATGTTACTGAAGATCTCGCGACGCTTACGCTGGCTGGCACACTCACGGATCCCGGCCGTTTGAAAGTTGAGTTGGTTCCGGTAAACAACAATTCCTCTGCAATCGCCATTGCTGAAGCGTGGCAAAATTCCGGCGAGGTGCAAATAAATTGGGATCGCCGTTTAGCGAGCGGCGAAATGATCGCCCCCGGTTATTATAAATTACGTCAAGGATTACGTTCAACTTATGAAAAGCCCGATCTTATCAATGAAAGCGCGGTTTTTTATTTACCGCTCTATTATTATGATGACTGCGGTGTTATTGGCCGTGATTTTCATCTTCTTCGCGGTTCGCGTTTGACCACGCAAGGTGAAACCGTCGTCACCGATGCCGCAGAGGTGATCTATCAGTTCAAAAACCTCAACCCGGCGTTGGCATACGAAGTGAAAGCAAGTTATTTCTCCGGCGCCGGCCCGGTTGAGCAAAGTCTGTACGCCGAGCAAAACTTGATTCATCCCGCGGTGATGGTTGAGCGCGCGCCACGCGCAACCGAATGGTTGGCCATTCCCGCCGCCGCAGTTGCGGATCGCAAACTGGATCTGCGTTTCATTAAAACCGGCGGCAACGGCGACGCGAGCGTGATGGAAGTTTGGTTGCGGGAAGCCAATTACGATCCCAATCATCCACCAGCTTTGGAAACTGTCGCCGAAGAAATTCCGCGCGAATTTGCGCTGCAACAAAACTATCCAAACCCGTTTAATCCGGCGACGACCATTGCTTTCAGCGTGCCGGAAAATTATCGCGGTCATGTTAGTCTGCGCGTTTATGACATGCTCGGCAAAGTGGTGCGCGAACTGGCCGCAGGCAATCTCGCACCGGGCCACTATCGTCAGGTTTGGGACGGACTCGATCAGTCGGGTCGCCGTCTCGCCAGCGGCTTGTACATGTATCAACTGCGCGCCGGAAATTTTTCCGCCACGCGTAAACTTTTGCTGATGAAATAACGTTCGTAGTAACCCTTTCAGGGGTCGAATGCTTGCCGCAAGAACAAATGAATGCCTGAAGGCATTGCTACAAACTTTTTGAATAGAGGAGTTTTTTATGTTCAGGAAAAAGGCATTATCACACCACCACAACTGGCGCGGGTTTGCGAAACGCGCGCTGGTGATTTTCGCAACCCTCGTGCTGCCGGCCTGCCAAGGCACCGCGCCGGATGATTTGCTGCTGGATTCGCTGCCGACCTCGCTGGTCTTTGTGAAGGCCAATGACAGCAGCACGCTCGATAATAATTTTATCGGTTTCGGCACCGCCAGTGATCTCTTTATGCTGACGCCGGTTTCGACGAATGGGCAACTCAAAAATCTAACGGCCGATTTTACCGGCAATGGCGGCGCGGTCGCCGATCCGGAAATTTCGTATGATGGCACCAAAGTTATTTTTTCAATGCGCCGGAATCAAAACGAAAGCTTTGACATCTACGAAATGAATTTGACCGGCAATCCCAATCTCCGGCGGCTGACCACGACGAATTTTGATGAATGCGATCCGGCGTATTTGCCCAATGGCAAAATCGTTTATGCCTCGAATCAGCGCGATATTCGCGATGAATACGAGCGCCGTGAGGTCGAAAATTTGTTTACCATGAATGCCGACGGCAGCAATCCGCAATGCATTTCATTTAACAACAGCGATGATTTTGATCCGTTTGTGTTGCGCGACGGCCGTATTGCCTGGACGCGCTGGGAACACCACGGCACGCAAAACCGTTTTCCGCTCTTTTTTACCATGCCGGATGGCCAAGGCACCTTCTTGTTTTTTGCGCCGCATGATCGTAATTTTTTTCATGGGCGGGAATTGTCTGACGGCAAAGTTGTCGCCGTCATGTCAAACATGGTTTTGGTTGATCGCGGCCCGTTGGTCATTCTGAATTCCGATCAAACCACGGCTGATCCACCGAAAGATGGCGACTATATTAATCTCACCCCCAACGTTCCACTTGGCGGTGACGCCACGAATGGCGCGTTCAAATATCCTTTCCCCCTGCCGGACGGCCGCCTGGTAACCAGCTTCGCGCCGCGCGGGCCGGACGGTGATTTCGGTTTGTACACGATTAACCGCGACGGTAAAAATTTGACGCTGTTGTATAACGATCCGGTGACACAGGAGCTTGATGCCGTGGTGGTTGCCACGCGCCCGCGGCCGCCGGTTGTTCCGGAGGAGATCGACAATAACGACCAAACCGGCATTGTGGTGAATCAAAACGTTTATTTCCGCCAGGATCGCGACGGTCAACTCAGACCCAATGCGGCGATAAAAGAAATCAAACAAGTCATGGTTGTCGAGGGCATCCCGGTGCCGCCGAACGAACGCAATATGGATATCGGCGAAACCAGTTCTGAACGCCGCCGGGTAATTGGCGTTGCGCCGGTTTATAGCGACGGCTCGTTCTCCATTCGCGTCCCGGCCAACACGCCGATTTCTTTCAACACGTTGGATTCGCTCGGCCGCGCCGTCGTCATTAAACGCAGTTGGCTTTACGTGCGTCCCGGTGAAAAGATCACGAACTGCACCGGTTGTCACGGTCCGCGCGGGCAAAAATCGAATGAGAATCCGATTGCGCTGACGCAGACGCCAACGAATTTAGTCGTGCCGGTGGCGCAACGCGAAGTGATCGCGTTTCAAAATGCCATCGAGCCGATCATCGCCCAAAAATGTTTGCCGTGTCATGACGGCGTCAGTCCGGCCGGGGCCATTGGGCTTTCGCTGGCAAGAACCACGGATTTTTCCGTGGCGTATGAAAATTTGATGAACGCCAATCGCAACAACAAAGAAATGGTCAACGTGAACAGCGTGCCGTTTGCGCGCAATAGCTATCTCATCGACGTGCTGCTTGGCACCGGCGTCCGAAAAACGCAAGGGAAAGGCCCGCATCCGGATAGTACTAAGGCGCTGACCAAAGATGAATTGCGCAAATTTATTACGTGGATCGATCTCGGCGGACAGTATCGCTAAAAGCGCATGGCGTAGAGAGCAAAGTGCGCAGAAAAATAGGTGCCACTATGCGCTCTGCAAACACAAAAGGAGCAAGCTTGTTACTTCAACTGACTTTGGCGATTGCATTCACCTTCGGCAATGCTTCGCCGGAAAATCAAATTGGTAAAAAAGCCGTGGAGTTTTCGTTGCCGGCAGTTGGCGGCGAAAACGTCGCATTGCAAAGTTTGCGGGGAAAAGTTGTTCTGCTCAATTTTTGGGCGACCTGGTGCGGCCCCTGCCGTCAAGAACTGCCGGAACTGGCGCGCCTGCAAGAGAAATATCGTCAGCGCGGCTTGATGATTGTCGCCGTCACGGTAGACAATGAGGTGGAAAATGTGCAGGCGTTTCTAAAAAAATATGACGTCAAGCTGCAAGCCTTGTGGGATAAAAAGAAAAAAGTTGCAGATGCTTATGCCGTTGAAAAGATGCCGAGCAGTTATCTCATCGATCGCAACGGCGTCGTGCGTTTCATTCATCGCGGTTACACCCCCGAAGAGTTGAAACGTATTGAAGCTGAAATTGATGATTTGCTCGATAAACCGT
>CAYZFF010000274.1:0-6321 GCA_964477305.1 uncultured Cytophagia bacterium | reverse complement strand
CAAGCCACCAGAAGCCTTGCTTTTAGACAGAAAATTACCTATATTTTTTAATACGTTTTTTCGTTGTTGGTGACTCCATTAAGTTAAAAAGAGACTGCCGGAGTGGCGAAATTGGCAGACGCGCAAGACTTAGGATCTTGTGCCGCAAGGCGTAAGGGTTCAAGTCCCTTCTCTGGCACTGGTTGAGGCGCAGAGGGCAGAGCGCAAGGCGCAGAGCATCATGAGCCGAGTGACGCTATGCGCTTCGCGCTTTGCGACCTGGGCCGAGCAAGTGAAACAAACGCATAACACAAAGTACAGGAGCGACATTGGACGTCAAAGTCATTCCGGCCGAGAAATGGAAACGTTACATTGAGGTAACGGTGCCGGCCGCCGAGGTTGAAACTGAATTTAACGACGCGCTGCGCCGTTATCAAAAACAAGTTCAAATTCAGGGATTTCGCAAAGGCAAAGCCCCGATCCATTTTGTCAAACAAGTTTATGGCGGCGCGATCCGGCAAGAGACCATCGAAGAACTGGTGCCGAAAATTCTCAATGAGACGCGCAAGAAAAACGATCTAAAAGTTATCGGCGCCACGGATGTGGAAAAAGTGAATTACGACGAGAAGGAGGGCTTGAATTTTCGCGCCGTCGTCGAGGTCGCGCCGGAAATCGAATTGCGCCAATACAAAGATCTGGAATTTGAAAAAACGCTTTATGATATAACCGACGAAGATCTCGAAGAGACGATCGAAGGTTTGCGGGAACAGCGCGCGACGTTTCGCGTTCTCCATGAGGCGGCGTTGCAAGAGGGAAATCTCGTGCTCGTCGACTTGCAAAAAATTGACGCCACCGGGGTGGCGATGATTGGCGACAAATACGATAATCAGCGTTTGTTGATTTCCGGGGAAGATGAATTTACCCGGCCGCTGATCGGCGCGAAGGTGGGAGACACGCGCCGCACGAGTTTTACCGAACGGAAGCCGGACGGCAAAATGGCGGAGCAACCCACCTATTACCAGGCCCACATCAAAGAAATTACCGAAAAAATTTTGCCGCCGGTGGACGAGGCGTTTGCCGCGGAATATAAATTTCCCTCGGTTGAAGAATTCAAAAACGACGTGCGCGAACATTTGCTCAAGCGCGCGGCCCAGCGCACGCGTGAGGGCTTGCAGCGCGAGATCGTCGATGAGTTGTTGAAGGTCAACGCTTTTGAGTTGCCGGAAAAGATGGCAGAAGAGTATGCGGAGAAATTTTTTGAAAGCGTCAAAACCCAATTCGGCAACCTGCCGCCGGAGACGATCAAAAGCGAATCGCGCGCCGCGGCTTTCCGCCGTTTGCGCTGGGAATTTCTGCGGGCGCGCATTATCGCCGCAGAGAATATCACGGTGAGCGACGACGAAGTGCGCGATTATATCGTCCAACTGGCGTTTGCCGCGAACGAAGATCCGCAGCGCGTCATCAACCGCACGATGCACGACGAAGACAAGCGCGAGCAAATGCGCGCCGATTTGCTGGAATCCAAAACCTTGCATTTCTTGGAAGAACATATGAAATACCGCGAACGGCATGCGCCGTACAAAGATCGCGGCCAGCAGAAAATTATAACCGTTTAAGCAACAAAAACGTTTGCCGATTGACCGGTTGGCCGGTTAAAGACAAACTTTGAACCGGCTAAGCGGCAAACAGGATAACAGGCCAACCTTAAACCAAGAGGAATGAATACCATGGGTTTAGTACCAATTGTTGTCGAACAGACTGGGCGCGGTGAGCGTTCGTTTGATATTTATTCGCGGCTGTTGAAGGAACGCATCATTTTTCTCGGCACGGACGTCAACGAACACGTGGCGAGTTTGGTGATCGCGCAGTTGTTGTGGCTGGCGGCCGAAGATCAGGAAAAAGACATTCATTTTTATATCAATTCGCCGGGCGGCTACGTTTCGGCGGGATTGGCCATTTACGATACAATGCAATTTATCCAGCCCGACGTGAGCACGATTTGCATGGGTCAGGCGGCCAGCATGGGCGCGTTGCTCCTGGCGGCCGGCGCGAAGGGCAAACGTTTTGCCTTGCCGCATTCGCGAGTGATGATTCACCAACCGGCGGGCGGCGCGCAAGGCCAGGCTTCCGACATTGAAATTCAGGCGCGTGAAATTTTGACGTTGCGCGAACGCTTGAACCAAATTTTGGCAAAGCATACGGGCCAACCGATCTCGCAAATAGAAAAAGATACCGACCGCAATTTTTTTATGTCGGCGGAAGAAGCCGTCAAGTACGGCATCGTCGACGAAGTCATGACGCGCAAGTTTGAACGCAAGAAAGAAATCAAGTAGCACCGCGCTGAAATGATTCGCCATAATTCTCGAGGTCATCCCGCTTTGCAGCGGGATGACATTTTCTTCTCAAGCATAACCGAAACCAACCATGGCCGATTTCAATAGACGTGACCGTTTGTTTATCTGCTCGTTTTGCGGCAAAAATTCCAATCAGGTGGATTGCATCGTCACCGGGCCGGAAGTTTTTATTTGCAACGAATGCGTGCGCAACGCCAGCGACATTATTCGTGAAGATGCCCAGCGCCGCGCCATTTCTTTTTATGGGCGCATTCCCACGCCGGTGGAAATCAAGAAAGAACTCGATGATTACGTCATCGGCCAGGAGTATGCCAAGAAAGCGCTCGCCGTCGCGGTGTACAATCATTACAAGCGCATCGAGCAAGTCAATGTGATGGACGAGGTCGAATTGGAGAAGAGCAATATTCTGCTCGTCGGCCCGACCGGAACCGGCAAGACCTTGATGGCACAGACACTGGCGCGCGCGCTGCAAGTGCCGTTCACGATTGCCGACGCCACCACCCTCACTGAAGCCGGTTATGTCGGCGACGACGTGGAAAACATTCTCGTCCGGTTGTTGCAAGCCGCGGATTATGACGTTGAGAAAACCGAGAAGGGCATCATTTATATTGACGAGATCGACAAAATTTCGCGCAAAGACGGCAATCCCAGCATCACGCGCGACGTCTCCGGCGAGGGCGTGCAGCAAGGCTTGTTGAAATTGCTGGAAGGCACAGTCGCCGCGATTCCCCCGAAAGGCGGCCGCAAGCATCCGGAGCAAAATCTCATCAACGTCAACACCCGCAATATTCTTTTTATTTGCGGCGGCGCGTTTGAGGGTTTGGATAAAATCATTGCGAGCCGCACCGGCAAAAAACAATACGGTTTCAGCGCAGAATCTTCCAAACGGACGGAACAGGATACCGCGGCGTTGCTGATGCAAACCGAGCCGGATGATTTGCTGCGTTTCGGCTTGATTCCCGAGCTGATCGGCCGCCTGCCGGTGATTGCGCCGCTGTCGCAGTTGAGCGAGCAGGCGATGCTGAAAATTTTGGTGGAGCCGAAAAACGCGCTGACGAAGCAATACAAACGCTTGTTGGGATTAGACGGCGCCGCGCTGGATTTCGACGATGACGCGCTGCAAGCCATCGTACAAAAGGCCATGAAGCGCCGCACGGGTGCACGCGGCCTGCGCGCGGTGCTGGAAGAAGTGATGCTGGACTTGATGTACAAGCTCCCCAATATGCCGGAGATCAAGCATGTGCGCATCACCCGCGAAACCGTCACGCAAAACCAGCCGCCGCTGTTTACTTACGAAGAAATGAAGAAAACTGCTTAAAAGCCAACACCAAGCAAAATATTTTTGCAAACAAATTATGGCAAGATGATTTAAAGAAGTTAAAATTATCTTGCCATAATTATTTTACGTCAGGGTTTTGCCGTACTTTTACGAAAGCGCATCATGAAGAAACTAATCCGCGACGGCGTCGAAATTGACCTGAACAGCCGGCTGCCGGTTTTGCCGTTAAAAGAAGTCGTGATTTTTCCTTACATGACGTTCCCCCTGCTCGTTGGCCGGGACGCCTCGCTGCTCGCGGTGCAGGAAGCGATGGTGCAGGATCGCCTCATTTTTTTAACGGCGCAGAAAGACGTGACGCAAGAAGAGCCGGCCAAAGACGATTTACAACGCGTCGGCGTGCTGGCGCGCATCCTGCAGGTCTTGAAGCTTCCCAATGGCGTGATGAAAGTGATCGTCGAGGGGTTGGTGCGCGGCCGCATTACCCGTTTCATGCCGGTGGCGGAATATTTTGCCGCGCGCGTCGAAGTGATTGGCGACGAGGAAGAGGCGACGCCGGAAATGCTGGCGCTGATGCGGGGGGCCGCGGCATTGTTTAAAGAATACGTCCATTTGAATCGCAACCTCCCCAACGAAGTGTTGCTGCCGCTGGAAAATCTCGACAAGCCCCAGCGCCTTGCCGATTTTATTGCGGCGCATCTGGCGCGCGACATGAAAACCCGCCAGCACATTTTGGAAATTTCCCATCCCGCCGAAGCCTTGTCCTTTCTCACCGACCTGCTCGCCAGTGAAGTGGAAATCATCGGCATCGAGCGCAATCTGGACGATAAAGTGCGGGGCCGGATTCAACGCACGCAGCGAAATTATTGGCTGCAAGAACAGATGCGCGCGATTCAGGATGAACTGGGCGACGAGGCCGAAGGCGACGGGGAGATGGCGAAATTAAGCGAAAAAATCAAACAGGCCGGCATGTTGCCCGAGGCCGAAGCCAAAGCGCTGGAAGAGTTGGAGAAGCTGCGGCAGATTCCGCCGATCTCGCCGGAATCCACGGTGATTCGAAATTTTCTCGATTGGCTGCTCGCGGTGCCGTGGAAAGCGCAAACTGAAGATACGATCGACCTCACGCAGGCGCAAAAAATTTTGGACGACGATCATTACGGTTTGGAAAAACCCAAAGAGCGCATTCTCGAGCATCTCGCCGTGCTGAAGCTGGTGCAACAAATCAAAGGCCCGATCTTGTGTCTGGTCGGGCCGCCGGGCGTCGGCAAAACTTCGCTGGGAAAATCCATTGCCCGCGCGATGGGGCGCAACTTCGTGCGCGTCTCGCTCGGCGGGGTGCGCGATGAAGCGGAAATTCGCGGCCATCGCCGGACGTACATCGGCGCGATGCCGGGGAAGATCATTCAATCCATGAAACGCGCCAAAACCGTGAATCCGGTTTTTTTGCTGGATGAGGTCGACAAAATGAGCATGGATTTTCGCGGCGATCCTTCGGCGGCGTTGCTGGAGGTTTTGGATCCCGAACAGAACAAAGCCTTCAACGATCATTATCTTGAAGTCGATTATGATCTCAGCCGCGTGTTGTTTATCACCACCGCCAACGTTCGCGGGCAAATTCCTGAGCCGCTGCGCGATCGCATGGAAATCATCAATCTGCACGGCTATCTGGAGCACGAGAAACTTGCCATCGCCAAAAACTTTCTGGTTCCCAAACTGCTCAAAGAACACGGCCTGGATGTGGATAGCCTCGCGTTTGAGCCAAAAGCGATTTTAAAAATCATTCGCGAATACACGCGCGAAGCCGGGGTGCGCAATTTGGAGCGGGAGTTGTCTTCCATTTGCCGTAAAGTGGCTAAAGTCATCGTCGCGCATCTCGAAACCTCAACGCCGGCGACGGAACCCATTGCTGCGACCACGGATATGTTTGCGGCGGAAACACTGCCGGAAAAACCGCCCGGCACCGCGAACGCTTCCCCGTTACCCAAAGTGACGATTTCCATCGGTGGCGTGAGCAAGTACCTCGGCGTCCCCAAATTTCCACAGCGGACGTTGGTCGATAAGTTGACGATTGGCAGCGCCACCGGCGTGGCGTGGACCAGTTTCGGCGGCGATATTCTCGAGATTCAAGTAAGCCTCATGTCGGGTAAAGGCGATTTGGTGTTGACCGGCAAGCTCGGCGAAGTGATGAAAGAATCCGCGAAAGCGGCGTTGACGTATGCGCGCACGAACGCGGCGCGCTTGGCGATCACCGGCCAATTTTGGAAAGACACTGATATTCACATTCACGTTCCGGAGGGCGCCATTCCCAAAGACGGCCCGTCGGCAGGCATCACCATCGCCACGGCGCTGATCTCGGCGCTCAGCCACCGGCCGGTGCGCCGCGACATCGGCATGACCGGCGAGATTACGCTGCGCGGTTCGGTGCTTGGCATCGGCGGCCTCAATGAAAAAATTCTCGCGGCGCAACGCTTTGGCGTCCGCCATATTATTTTGCCTTTTGAAAATGAAAAAGATTTGAAAGAGCTGCCGGCGCCGCTGCGCAAAGGCATGCGTCTCACGCCGGTCAAACATATCGATGAAGTTTTAGCGCTGGTGCTGGCGGACAAAATTGATGTGGCTGCAACCGCCACACCGGAATCGCTAGCGCCCAAAGTGCCGGCGTTTTCTCCGTTGCCGCAGCCGGCCAGCGAACAACCAGCGGTGATTAATTGA
>CAYZFF010000273.1:1912-6367 GCA_964477305.1 uncultured Cytophagia bacterium | reverse complement strand
ATGACATCTTCACTCATTTAGAAAACGCTGTAAATTGCAGACTGGAAGTTTGCGCTACGTGACATAATTTACGCCTTGCGTTTTATCTTTACGTTTCATTCAGGAGCATCGTCATGCCACAAGCCTTCGAATGCAAAGACCTCATCAAGACTTATCCCGACTTCAAGCTCGGCCCGCTCAATCTGGATTTGGCGCCGGGCACGGTGCTCGGCTTCGTCGGGCCGAACGGTTCCGGGAAGAGCACGACGATGCACTGCCTGGTCGGGCTGGTGCGGCCCGATAGCGGCAGCATGGAAATTTTCGGGCGCGAGAACGATCTCAATCATCCGGCGTGGAAATTCGACATTGGCTACGTCGGCGACATTCACGTATTTTATGAGAACTGGTCGGGCGAAAAGAATCTGCAATTTCTCGCGCAGTTTTATCCAAACTGGTCGCATGCATTCGCCACGCAATTGGCGAAACGACTGGAGTTGCCGCTGCAGAAAAAAGCAAAGGAACTTTCCACCGGCAATCGCGCAAAACTGGCGATTGTAGCGGCGCTGGCGCATGCGCCGAAGCTGTTGATTCTTGACGAGCCGACCGCCGGCCTCGATCCGGTGGCACGCGCAGAATTGCAGGATGTGCTTTTTGAGATCATGGCCGACGGCGAGCGCGCCATTTTTTACTCGACGCATATTTTGCCGGAGATCAGCCGTCTGGCCGATGATCTGGTGTTTCTGCAAAACGGCCAAGTTGTGCTGCGTACGGCAAAAGATGACCTCACCGAGAAATGGCGCAAAATTACTTTTCGCCTGTCGCGCAATGATTTGAAGTTTGAATCCGTCGTGAACCAACAGCGTGAGGGCAACGATCATCAAGTGATTAGCTCCAATTTTGACGCGACGATGCGCCAGCTTCACGACCTGGGCGTGGAAAACGTGCAGCACTCGCGCTTGAGTGTCGATGAAATTGCCGTGCAAATATTAAAAGGCAATCAGCATGTGGAAAATTATTAAAACCGAAATTCAATATCATAAAACAACGATAACGCTATGCTATACTGCCGGCGTCTTATTTTTGATTTTTGCAGTTTTCTCCGGCCTGTTGCAGCGCATGACTTTGCCGATATCAACGTGGAGCCTAATGTCGGTCGTCACCAGCGCGTATATTTTTTTATTGATTTATATTGGCAGCTACGACGAAACGGAAAAACGGGAACGGCTGCACGCGTTGCTGCCAATGCCTCGCCACCAACTCGGCGTGGCGCGCGTGGCTCTGTTGATTCTCTTGCAAGCCGGTTTTAGCGTCATTTGGTTTATCGGCGTCATGGCCGCCGGCAAAGGTTTCGAGCTGGCGTTTCTGTATTACATGCTTTCCTCCAACGCGTTCTTTTGTCTGATCGTTGCGCTCATTGCTATTTTTATGGATCTGGGCCATTTGGGCAAAAACGTTTATCGATACCTGTTTCTCGGTTTTTGGGCCTTGTTCGTCATCCTGATTCTCTGGCTGACGCTGGCGGGAAGGATCATTCCCCTGCTCGAATACATTTTTTTGCCCTACACGACGCTCACCGGCGCAACGGTTTTTGTTTCAATCGCGGCGGTTTTGTTTTACCTTGACGTGCTGATCTATACGCGCCGCAAATCATATTTGAATTAGAGGAGAACCGATGTGGCAAATTCTCAAAACCGAATTTAACTATACTAAGAGCTGGCTTCTGATCGTGTATGCCATCGCCCTCGCCTTTTTCATGTTGGCGGCCTATTGGGAAAATTGGAGTATATTTGAATACACGCGGATTACCGCGCTGACCTATTTTATCGCGATGGCCGTGGCCGGCAGCGAAGGCGACAAGGAAAAACGCACGCGCTGCTACGCCAGTTTGCCGATCACACCCCGGCAAATAGCGCTGATCGACTTCCTTTATATCACCTTCGTTCAGCTCGGTATGTTCGCGCTTTGGCTCGGCCTGTTGCTCTTCAAGCCGGAGAGCGCCACGGCAAGAACCTTTTGGGGGTTGTTGGCGCAAAACGGCTTTATTCTCAGTTTGATCACGATTTTTATCATTCATACCCATCTCGGTTTTTTAGGCACAAGAAAATATATTCGCTTTCATTTTGGCATTTGGATAACGCTTTTTCTTTTAATCGCCGGTCTAATTTATTTTGGGCACGGCAAAATCGTGTCACGTTTTTTTTCGGGTTATTATAAAACCGCTACCATGGCGCTGTTTAGCACGTTTTTGTGGCTGGGCTTGTCCTGGCTCAGTTTTATCCTTTGCGAGCGGCGAAAATCGTATCTCCTTTAACGGCAGAAAAATTTTATTCTTAACAAAAACAAAAATGAGCCAACCCTTGCTCGAAGTTCGCTTCATTGAAAAAGAGTTTGACAGTGTTAAAGCTGTGGATCGGCTTTCATTCGAAGTGCGGCCCGGAGAAATATTTGCGTTGTTGGGGCCGAACGGCGCCGGCAAAACCACCGTGGTGCGCATGCTCTTGCGCATTCTTCATCCTGATCGCGGCACGATTCGTTACGTCATCAACGGCGCGCCGCGCGATAAAGCGCTGCCGCATGAGATCGGCTATCTGCCGGAAGATCGCGGCCTATACCGGGAAATCCCAATTTCCAAAACGCTGGCGTACATGGGCATTCTGCGCGGCATGAAGCGCAAAGACGCGGCGCACGCCGCCGACGAATGGCTGGAGCGGCTCAAGCTGCGCGACCGCAAAAACGAAAAGCTCGATCAGCTCTCCAAAGGCAATCAGCAGAAAGTTCAGTTCATCGCCTCGATTTTGCACCGGCCGCATTTCGCCATTCTCGATGAGCCGTTCTCCGGCCTCGATCCGGTGAATCAGGAATTTTTTCTCGAAATTATGCGCGAATTGCGATCGTCCGGCATGACGATTTTGCTGAGCGCGCACCAGATGGATCTGGTGCAGAGACTGGCTGATCGCGTTCTTTTGATCAATCACGGCCGCGCCGTACTCGAAGGCACCATTGCCGAGATGCGCGCCTCGGCGACAGCCCACAAGAAAATTGTATTGAAGGTTAGCGGTAAAATCGATACGTCGCTGTTTGAGCGCTTCGACGCGGTCGGTCATTTTCAGACGCTCGCCGATGGAGAATATGCTTTCTCGCTGCGCAAAGAAAAATCGCTCAGTCATTTTCTTGCCGCCGCCGCGGCGCATCTGAATATTACTGACATTCGTTCGGAAGATCCTTCGCTGCATGAAATCTTTTTACAAACGGTTAACCATGAACGCCGGCAAAACAATTAACATGAAATCACACTCCATGATATTCGAAATTGCGCGATGGGAATTTCATCGCTGGTTTAAATGGAAAGATCAATTCATCACCCTGGTTATCTCGCTGGCGCTGTCATTGGCAATCTGGGGAGGAATGGCGTTGTTGTCCGGTGACGAACCAGCTATTAAGCTTGCCGTGATTGGGCAGGATTTGCTTTCACTCACGATGCCGGCCCATAGCCGGATTGAATTGCAGAACGCCGGGCCGCAAGATGAAACGCGGCTGCGGGAACAGGTGGGGCGAGCTGAAATCGACGGTTTGCTTGTCATCAAAAGCATTGACGAGGCCGAGCTTCTGGTCTATAAAGAACCTTTTTGGAAAAATGAAATCACCGAACGCCTGTCCGAAGCCAGAACGCAACTGAAGATTCGGGAATTGCAATTGTCCGCTGCACAGCTTGCCGAGGCGATGCGGCCGATAGCGCTTGCCGTCACGATTCACGCCAGCGGCAAGCAGCCCGCAAGCACGGCGGAAAGAATTGCCGCAGGCTTGGTGATCGGCGTGATGCTTCTCGGTGTCTTCATCGGTGTGGCGTATCAGTTCGTGGCCATTACCGGCGAGAAACAAATGCGCGTCACCGAAATGATCGTCTCTGCGGTTTCGCCGCAGCAATGGATTGACGGCAAGATTCTCGGCGTCTCGGCTTATGCGCTTGCTTTCACCTTCACCATGACGGCGAGCATCCTGGCCTTTGTGCTCATCTCGCAAGCGTTTGGCTCGGGATGGATGATTCCGCTGGAGATCACCAATTCGTTGACCATGCTTTGGTTGCTGCTTCTGGCGCTCGGGGGTTTTTTACTCTGGAATACGATTTTTGCAGCCATCTCGGCGACGATCAATGATCCGAATACGTCGGCAAGAGGCTCATTGATTCTGGCGCCGTTTGTTCCCGTCATCTTTGCCTTGTTCGTTTTCAAAAATCCGGATTCGATCGGCATGCAGATTCTTTCCTTCATTCCGTTCACTTCGCCGGCGGTGCTGCCGGCGCGTCTGGTGCTAACGAATGTGCAATGGTGGGAAGCGCCGCTGGCGCTTTTGCTGCTGGCGGGGAGCATTTGGTTCTTTCGCACGGCCAGCGGCAAAATTTTTCGCCTCGGCATGTTGATGCACGGCAAAGAGCCGAGCTTCAAAGAAATGCGGCGCTGGGTGCGGGAAGTGTGAAAC
>CAYZFF010000273.1:0-1812 GCA_964477305.1 uncultured Cytophagia bacterium | reverse complement strand
TGGCTTACGCCGCAACGGTCGGAATGTGGTTTGCTTATATTTTTGATCCCGCCGGCATGTTTCAAGTGTTCGGAGTGCCGGCTTTCTTTCTAATGCCGGCGTTGTTTCACCGCGGCATTCAGGAGCGCCGCGAGCGGCTTCTGGCGTTGTTGCCGGTGCCGGCTCAACGCCGCAGCCTGGCCTTGTTATTGCCATTTGCCATTCTCTTCAATTTTGCCATTCTTGCGGCCTGGATGACACAATTTCTCCGCGCGCCCGAGGAGCTGGCTAACGAATTTATCACTTTGAGCGGCGTGCTGACGCTCAATGCCATAATCATCGGCGCCGTGTACATTGCCGGCATTCGCTTCAGCCTCTTGTTCAATAACAAAGCGTATCGCTGGGCAACCAATATCGTGCTCTGGATTTTTCTGGTGGGCGTGATTTCGCTGTTCTTCTCATTCAAAATCAGCTTGCTGCACAATCCGGAATTTTATACGCGCCTGCGTGAATATATTTTTCATTCGCCGATTATTGCCATTGCGGCAAATATCGTTAGTGCCGGTTTGATCTATCTGTGCGTGATTCTTCATGCCCGGCGCAAGTCTTATCTCGCATAATCAGTGAAATACGCGGCCAACACGTGCATCAATTTTCGTTTCACGGCTCAAACAAACAACACGAAGCCCCGACCCACGTTTTATTTTTGTTGAAATCAACCCCGAGCATTTTTCCCTGGCTGAGCCGCGCCAGCGTGGTGACGACTATTGGTTGGTCGAGCCACAGCAGCATCATGCGCACTTCCACCTTGCTCGCCGCATCCGGCGTTTTGATCACAGGGTCGTACTCAATTTTTTCTTGCAGCAGATGAAAGGTGCGCTCCTCCAGCGGCACGGCCTCGAGGTCAGCCGCAGTAACATCAATCTTTACGCCGCTGCCGGCAAACGAGAACAGCGGCTTCAAAACATAGTTCTCCAATTTTTCCGGATACCGCTCCAATTTATTCAAGAAGTAGGCGCGCGGCACGTGGCGATGCTGCAGAAACGGCAGGGAAAATTTGCTCATGCGAAAATACCAGTTCGGATGGCCGGCCCATTCCACGTCCAGCTCTTCGCGAAAATCAAAATCAATGGCGATGTCTTTTTTGATAAACTCATCGACAATGACGCGGTTGTAAATACGGTGAATCGGAACCTCCTTGCCGTTTTTTTGATAAAACAATTTTTTTCCGCGTTTTTTGATGGTGGTGATACAAACCGCTTTCACGCCGGTGTATCTCGCCGTGCAGTAAAAATCGCACGCGGTCTTTTGCTTCTCCGGCTCAATTTCCATGAGTATAACGTTTTCCGGATCGTGCTTGTTGAGCAGCGCCCGTTGCAGCAGCGCCACATAGCGCTCGGCAGTCATGCCATTCAACAGATATTGCAGATGCGTCAAATTGAAGCATTTCCGGAAAGTCTGCGTGAGAACGATTTGAAAACCATAAAGCGAGGGGAAGCCCTGCAATTCAATGAGCTGCGGCGTTAATTTGCCGTTTGCATCGCGGGTGACGGCAAAATCAACCTGTACAAAAAGCGGATGTGGTTCGTCGTTGGGCACACGATACAGCGCCGGCACCGCGCGCTCCGACTCGCGGCGATATTCCGGCGTGTCAAGCTGGGCGATGATCTCCATCGCGGATTGCTGCATTTCTTGCAATAAATCCTTTGGCAGAAACACCGGTGTTTCTGCCACGCGAAAATCAATGTTCGCGCCGACAGCCTTGTTGAGCGCCAACAAAAACTGTTGATATTTTTCTTCGGTAAACTGCGCGTTATACTGTTCGCGAAGTGA
>CAYZFF010000272.1:4275-6374 GCA_964477305.1 uncultured Cytophagia bacterium | reverse complement strand
GGCGCATGGACGCAGAATGTGTTTACATTTTTAAAAATGGCGGCGCTGGCCGCGATTATTGTATTGAGTTTTGTTTTAAAAGGCGGCGCCGTTGAAAATTTCACGCCGCTTTTTCCCGCGCAACCTTTTGCGAGCTTAATCGGGCCGCTCGGTTTGGCAATGGTTGCGGCATTGTGGGCTTACGACGGCTGGATCGAAATCACCTACGTCGGCAGTGAAGTGAAAAATCCGCAACGCAATCTCCCGCTGTCAATTATCTTCTCAACATTAATTGTTATGGTGCTTTACGTTTTAATCAGTATCGCTTGTGTTTATGTGTTATCGGTTGGAACGATGGCACAGGCGAAGTTGGTAGCGGCAGAAGCGGCCACGAAGATGATCGGGCCGCAAGGTGCGGCGCTGGTGACGATTGCGATTCTGATTTCGACTTTAGGATCGAACAACGGCATTGTCTTTACAGCGGCGCGCATTCCTTATGCGATGGCGAAAGAGAAACTGTTCTTTCAATCCATGGGAAAAGTAAATGAGAAGTATCATGTACCGTTGGTGGCGTTAATCGTGCAGGGTGTATGGGCTTGTATTCTTACGGCCAGTGGCAGATACGATCAACTCTACACCTATGTCGTTTTTGTTTCCTGGCTGTTTTACGCGATGTCCTGCGGCGCCGTCCTTGTTTTGCGCCGCAAGGCGCCAAGTATGCCACGGCCCTACAAAACGTGGGGCTATCCGGTGGTGCCGATTATCTTTATTCTCTTCGCAATTTGGCTGATGCTCAATACCATCGTTGAAGCGCCGCGCGACGCTGCGATTGGCGTTGGTATTATGCTCTCGGGGCTGCCGATTTATTTTTATTGGAAGAAAAAGGTGAGTTAAAATTTTTCCAATGCCCCGGTATGTTTGATATCCCGCCGAAACATTGGCCACGGCGTCGCGCCGAGCTTGCCGAGATTGCAAAGGCGATGTACGCCGTTGTCGGCGCCGAAGACGATGTCGGTTTGTCCATCGCCGTCGAGATCGCCGACCCATGCGGAAGTGGAAATTTTATTGCCGCAATCAATGGGAAATCCGGGCGCAAGCGAGCCGTCCGAATTAAACGCATAGAGAAAATTATCCATCGAGCCAATGATGACCGCGAGGCCGCCATCGCCAGCAATATCGGCAATGGATGGGGAAGAGCGAACTTCATCGTTGGTTTTCACCGGCCATCCCAACAAAATATCCCCCACCGAATTCCACGCGTAAACATAACCATCCGCAGCGCCGACAATGATATCCAGCATGCCATTCTCATCAAGATCGACGACGGTAGGAGATGATTCGATGCGGCTGCCGGCGAGACGCGGAAAGCCGGGAAGCTCGCTGCCGTCGCGGGTGAAAACGTGCAGCCGGCCGGCGTCGTCGCCGACAATAATTTCAACGCGACCGTCGTTGTCGAGATCGGCGAGCGCCGGCGAGGTGTTGGAATCCATTTTGAGGTTGATCGGAAAATTGGGATAAAGGCTTCCATCCAAATGCCAAACATAGAGATGGCCGCGACTGTCTTCACCGGGAATTAACGTCGTGATGGCGAGAAGATCATCATGCCATGCCGCGGTGACTTCGGTCCAACCTTTGATGGGCTGCGGCCAGCCGGGCGCGGGATTGCCGCGGCGATCAAACACGAACATTTTTTCATAACCGCCAATCGCGATGAGCGAATCGGCGATGATGGTGGGCGAGGACCAGAGGAGTCCGCCAAGCGCGACCGGAAAACTCTTGACGGGCATCAGCGTGCCGGCCAATGAATCGAGTTGCCAGCCAATGAGTTTGCCGTTTTCACTTCCGACAAAAATCTCGGGATAGCCATCGTTATCTACATCCCATGCGGCAGCGGAGGAGTAAAAACCATGCCCGTTGCGCGCAGGCTCCTCTTCGAGCTGCGGCCAACGCGTAATTACGCGTAGTGAATCGTCAAATATATAAAAATCGCCGTTCACGGAACCAATGACGATTTCAAGTTTGCCGTCGCGGTTAAGATCGATGACGAGCGGCGAGGCGGAGACCGGTCTGCTGGTGGGATAGAAAAGATGATTTGCGGGGAATTTTGTTTTTTCGCAGGC
>CAYZFF010000272.1:0-4175 GCA_964477305.1 uncultured Cytophagia bacterium | reverse complement strand
AACTAATCCGTCACCACTAATCCACGCTTAAATTGAGTTTCAAATAAAAACGCATAAAACCCGCCTTGCGCCAAAAGTTCTTCGTGCCGTCCTTGTTCGATAATACGGCCTTTGTCGAAAACAAGAATCCAGTCCGACTCAATGACAGTTGAAAGACGATGCGCGATGATGATCGAAGTCCGATTCTTTTTGAAACGCTGCAACGCTTCCTGAATCAGCGCCTCGGAAGCGGAGTCGAGCGAGCTGGTGGCTTCGTCGAGAATGAGAATCGGCGGGTTGCGCAAAATTTCGCGGGCAATGGCGAGCCGCTGTTTTTGGCCGCCGGAGAGCCGGATGCCGCGCTCGCCAATTTTACTCTCGTAGCCGTTGGGAAATTCAGCAATGAATTCGTGGGCGTTAGCCGCAGCCGCGGCTTTTTCGATATCGGCAAGATCGGCAACATGATTGCCATACGCAATATTTTCACGAATCGTGCGATCAAAAAGAAAAACATCCTGCGGCACGACGCCGATGAGCCGGCGTAAATCATAGAGATGCAGCTCCTGCAAATTTTTGCCATTCAGCAAAATGCGGCCGGTCGCCGGTTCATAAAATCTCGGAATGAGATGCGCGAAGGTGGTTTTACCGGCGCCGCTCGGCCCCACCAGCGCGACCTGCGCGCCGGCGGGAATCTTCGCTGAAATGTTTTGCAAGACCGGTACTTCCGGCATATAATTAAAATCGACGCGCTCAAAAATAATTTCACACTGCTGTGGCTTGCCGCGCTCACGCGGCGCGGTCATCGTTTCCGCCGGGGTGTCGAGCACTTCGTAAATGCGCTGCAGCGAATTCATCGAGCGCTGTAAATTGGAGTTGAGCCGCATCAGCGCGCCGGTCGCACCGAAGAGATTCGACAGATACATGAAAAAGGCAAACAGATTGCCGAAGGTTGATTCGCCGGCCATGATCCGATAAGCGCCGACCAGCACGATGAAATATGCGCCGACGGTGGCGGCGAGGCCGATCATTTCATCGGAAAAAATTTCCAACAAATCGCGGCGGAAAACGGCACGGACATGCTCGCTCAACGCACGGACATATCGGCGCAATTCAACTTTTTCCTGGGTGGTGGCTTTGATCAGACTGATGCCGATGATACCTTCGTGAACCGCCGTCGAAGTTTTGGCTTCGGCCTCCTGAACGATTTCATTGCGGCGCCGCAGCGGCCGCGAGAACAGCAAATTGGCGCCAAAAAAAACGACGGTTAAAATTAAACCGGTGGCGGCGAGCGCGACGTCGAGATAAAAAAGCAAACCGATAAAAACAATCACGCGCACCAGATTGATTACGGCGCGCAGAAATGTGTCAGCCATGATGCCGCTGAGGTTTTTTAAGTCGTCACGCTGGCGGCTCATGATGTAACCGGTGTCATGCTGCGTGTAAAAACTCGTCGGCAAGTGCAACAGGTGCGCAAACAAATGCCGGCGCATGCGATAAAGCACCAGCAGATGGAACCGGTTATTTAACAGCGACTGCAAGTAACTCAATACCTGGCCGAGCAAGGTGAGGCCGATGAGCACGCTGCCGATCACGAATAATTGTTGCCGGTCGCCGCTCTGCACCACGATGTCGATCAAATGCTTGACTAAAAACGGCGCGGCAACACTGATCGGCAACCCGATCAGCATCAGCGCCGCAACGGCAGCGATGATGCGCTTATACGGTTTCATAAACGGCCAAAAGCGCTTGACCAGCGGCCAGGTCTGGTGCGGCCGCGGCAAAACCGCAGCGTATTTGATTCTGAAATGTGCCATTCAAATAAAAATTAAAAGATCATGCGCAATTTGAGATTTTAAGTTTTTACTTCCACTCCCAGGCCGGGACGGTCGCTTGGAAACAAATAGCCGTTCCGAAATTCAAAGCCACTTGCGGCCACATCATCGACAATATCGAAGGCACCATCGAGGTCAGCATATTGCACGTTGCCTAAGGCGCAGGCCAAATGCACCGCCGCCGCAAGCGAAATTCGCGATTCGTCGTTGCAGCCCAGCATGACGGGCATTTTAGCCGCCGCCGCAACCGCCGTAGCCTGCATCGTGCTGGTGATGCCGCCGGTTTTCATCAATTTCAAATTCACCATATCGACGGCGTCGCTCGCCGCAAGGATCAACACGTCATTGCTGGAAAGCACCGATTCGTCCGCCATAATCGGGATTTTAGATGACTCGCGCACGGCTTTCAAAGCAGCGAGGTTTTTAGCCGGCGTCGGTTGCTCGACAAACTCGATCTGACAGCTTTCAACTCGACGGCTAAATTCCACGGCCTGCTCTGCGTTGTACCCCTGATTGGCGTCGATTCGCAGCGCGATGGCAGCACCGGCGATGGCACGAATGGCTTGAATGCGCTCGGCATCTTCCTGCCAATTTACGCCAGTTTTAATTTTTAACGCGCGAAAGCCGGCATTAATAAATTCACGCGCCTGTTGTACACTTTCTTCAATGGTGGTGATGCCGATAGTGATTGAAGTTAAAATTTTCGGGCGCGCCCAACCGAGAAGTTTATACAAAGGCAAGTTGACAAACTTCCCCAATAAATCATGCAACGCGATATCTATCGCGGCACATGCGGCTGGCGCCGGTGACGCATATTGTTGCAAAGTTTGGTGAATCGCCGACAAGGCGAGCGCCTCGCGACCAAGCAGCGCCGGAATAATTGCGGTTGACAAACTCGCTTCAGTCATGGCAATCGTCTCCCCGGTCACATGCGAATCCGGCGCGGCATTTCCCCACCCGATCAAGCCGTTGCTGGTTTCAATGCGGACGAGAAGATTGGGCGCGGTGGCAATGGAATCGTAAGCGATGGTGTAAGGATTGCGGAGGTGGAAAGTTTTGGGGAAAAGATCGATTCGTTTGATGGTCATAATAAACTCCACAGCGCTGCCAACGCCAACCCCATCAAGATGCCTTTGAGAAAAAGCGCGAAATTCATCTTTTTTATAAAATTCTCGTAACTATTCCGCTCAGATTTTCACAAAAACTAAAGCTGTAAGCGGATAAAGCAGATTGAACGGATATCGATTTTGACCAATAAATTTGTGAAATCCGCTTTATCCGTTCAATCTGCTTACAGAAACAATAGCTGAATAGTTATAAATTCTCTATGATTTTGTCGATGACTTTTTGGGTTCCGTGTTTCAAAATATCGCAGCAGGGAATGCCGAAGCGAGCTTCGTATTGCCGCCGTGTTGTTTCAATTTCGGCGTCTGTCATGTTCTCATGATTCAACGTGAGCGCCAGCACCGGCCGATTGGCGAGGAGTTCGATGACTTTGATTTCTTTCTCCAATGGCGCCATCGGAAAATCCGGGAAACCGTCATACGTCGTGCGTTTCGGTGCTGTTTGCAAAATAATGGCGTGCGGCCGGCCCGCGGCAATCAGCTCGCAGCCGCCGGGATAGGCCGGATGCATCAAACTGCCCTGTCCCTCCAGCAACATCACCTGTGGTTTTTCCTCTTGCCAGCATTGCCAGATGGCGTGTTCGATCTCGCCGCTGACATAATCGTTGACAATCGCATCGAGTCGAATGCCGTATTTCGCGCCTTGCATCCATGCCGTCTGGCCGGTGCCGATCATCTCCGCTTTCACACCGTTGGCATTCAGCGCCTGCACGATTTTCCACGCCGTCGTGCGCTTGCCGATGGCGGAATCCGTGCCGAGCACGGCAAGGCGAATGGCCTCGACTTCTTTAATTTTTCCGGAGAAAAAGTGCAATTCGTTTTTTGGGGGCGGTTTGCGGATATCGCGAATTTGTACGCCGTGTTTTTGCGCCAACGCGCTGAACATTGGATCGTCGGAGAGAAACTCGTGCAGACCGCTGTCGATATTCAAGCCGGCTGCCATCGCTGCTGCGACCATCTCACGGTAACTCGGCGGCAATTTGCCGCCCTCAGGCGCCAGGCCGATGACAAAATATTTTACTTGCCTGGAATTGGCTTGCAGCGCCGCCGCCAAGTTGGAATAAATAGGAATGCCGCGAGGCTGGCCATCTAATATTTCGCCAGCGTCCCTACCGGCGCAGGTCGAATCGATGACGCCGAGAATGTTATAACGCTTGGTGAAACGAACCAAGCCGTGCGCGGTTTTGCCGTTGAGGGTTTCAAACGCGCCTTCACAAAGCACGAGAGCGTTGCCGTCCAT
>CAYZFF010000271.1:0-6392 GCA_964477305.1 uncultured Cytophagia bacterium | reverse complement strand
TTATTTTCCCCTCGCCAATTGCCCCAGCCGCGCCAGCGCTCGCGCCAACTCCTCCGACCACGGATGGCCGCAACTCAAGCGAATAAAATTGGGATACCGCTGTTTCGCCGAAAACAGCGGGCCCGGCGCGATGCTGATTTTCTCCGCCAGGGCTTTGCGATACAACGTCAGCGCGTTCACGGTTTTCGGCAATTCCACCCACAACAAAAAACCTCCCATCGGTCGCGTCACCTTTGTGCCCGCGGGAAAATATTTGCAAATCGCTTGCGTGGTGAGCTGCACTTGCGTGGCGTAGGCTTTGCGAATACGGCGCAAATAATGATCGTAACCGCCGTTACTCAACATTTCGGCAATCGCCATCTCCAACAATGGCGCGGTCGCCATCGTGTTCGTAAGTTTCAAACGTTCGACCCGGGCTTTAAATCTTCCCGGCGCCGTCCAACCGATGCGGTAACCGGCGGAAAGCGTTTTGGAAAACGAGGAGCAGAGCAATACCAAGCCGTTTTTATCAAATGCTTTCACCGGCTTCGGCCGGTCCGCGCCGTGGTACAAATCACCGTAAATATCATCTTCAATCAGCGGGATGTCATGATGCGCAATTAATTTCAGCAGTTGTTTTTTATTTTCCTCCGGCATGCAACAACCAAGCGGATTTTGAAAAGTCGGCGTAAGCAGGCAAGCTTTAACCATGCGCTTCTTCATGGCAGCTTCCAACGCTTCGAGGCTGATGCCGGTTTTGGGATCGGTGGGAATTTCGACGGCTTTCATTTTTAAACTTTCGATAATTTGGAGAATGCCAAAATAAACCGGCGACTCCACCGCAATTGTGTCGCCGGGCGCCGCCACCGCGCGTAAACATAAATTCAACGCTTCCGTACAACCAAACGTCGTTACAATATCGGTCGTTGTGAAATGATAGCCCCAATCCAGCGCACGCCGTGAAATTTGGTGCCGCAGCGCCTGGTTGCCCAGTGCCGATTGATACGTTACCCCGGCGTAATTCGTACGCCGCAAAATCGCGCCGAGCGTGCGATTGAGCTTGCGGCTCGGCAACAAATCCAAACTCGGACATGCCGCGCCAAACGGCACAATATCCGGATTCTCCAGCGCTTCATGGATACGCATCACCAGATCGCCGACATTCACGCGCGAGGCCGAGAGTGGCGGGCGTGAAATCGCCGGCTCCGGCGGCAACTCGCGAAAACGATGCCGGACATAATATCCCGATTGCGGCCGCGCCTCGATCACGCCGCGGTCTTCGAGCAGCGCATACGCCTGCATGACCGTCGAAGCGCTCACGCAGTGTTGCGCGCTGAAGCGGCGCACCGAAGGAATGCGCTCGCCCGGTCGCAGCGTGCCCAGTTCGATGAGATGGGCGATTTGATGCGCGACTTGTTCGTAAAGGTGGTGGTTGGTGGTTGTGGTTTGGGCAAGCATCTATATAACTCCGGTTTTAAAACATTTGTAATCGGAATCGTAAAATTAGGTTGTTTGCAAATAACAGAATCCGCTGTAGCTCAATAACATGTCATTCTGTAAGAATCCCGTTTGACACCAGCACCGTGCTTGATCTTAACAAGATTCCTACGGAATGACACGTTTCTTGTTAGGCAATACAGTTTACCTAATATAAACTGTTCTGGTCACAATTGCAAGTGACTGCATCTGTTCTGGTAAAATTAATTTTGTTATATTTTACCAGCTTTTTTTAGCCAAAACCCATCGACGCCCTAAAATTTTTCGGAGGCATAGTTATGGCCGAGCAAGATTTGCGTTATCCGGTTGGAAAGTTTGACATGCAAGGGGAACTTACCGACGCCCAACGCCCCACCCTGATTCAACAGATTGCCGAGGTGCCCGCCAATTTGCGCGCCGCGGTCAAAGGCTTGAATGAGCAACAACTCGAAACGCCGTATCGCCCCGGCGGCTGGACAGTCCGGCAAGTGGTGCATCATTTGCCTGATAGCCACATGAATTCCTATATCCGCTTCAAGCTTGCCGTCACAGAATCGCAGCCGCAGATCAAGCCCTATGAAGAACAACTCTGGGCAGAACTGGTGGACGGGAAAACCGCTCCCATTGAAATCTCGTTGCAATTGTTGGAAGTTCTGCATCAACGCTGGGTCATGTTTTTGCAATCGCTCAAACCCGGCGATTTCAGCCGCACGCTTTTGCATCCGGCCAATGGGGTTATGACAGTTGATACTTTGCTGCGTTTGTATGCCTGGCATGGCCGCCATCATGTCGCGCATATCACCTCCCTACGCAAACGCATGGGCTGGTAAACGTAACTCAGATCGCCGATCTGGCACTTTTCCTGCAACAAAACTCGACGCGGAATCATTCTCATGAAAACCCTCGGCATCATCGGTGGCATTGCCCCGGAATCTACCATTGCTTATTATCGTCTGCTCGTTGATTCCTATCGCCAAAAGGATCCTGCTGGAAATCATCCGTCGCTCATCATCAACAGCATCAATCTTAAAAGGGTGGTGGGCCTGATGGAAACAAATGCTTTGGCGGATTTGACCGAATATATATTGCAAGAGGTGCAGAGGCTTGCCAATGCTGGCGCCGACTTCGGTCTGTTGGCTTCCAATACGCCCCATATTGTTTTTGATGATTTGCGGCGGCAATCTCCCATTCCCTTAATCAGTATTGTCGAAGCGGCTTGTGCCGCCGCCAAAGCTTTGCGTTTAAATCGCCTCGGTTTATTCGGCACGCGCTTCACGATGCAAGCTCGATTCTATCCGGAAGTGTTTGCGCGCGACGGAATGACTTTGGTAATGCCAAGCCGCCATGAGCAGGATTATATTCACGACATCTACATGCGCGAATTGATCAACGGCATTTTTCTCCCCGAAACGTGCGAACGCTTGTTGCAGATTGTGGAGCGCATGAAAAATGAAGAAAATATTCATGGTTTGATTTTAGGCGGAACGGAATTGCCGTTGATTTTACGCGATGAGACTTACAACAAAATTCCATTGTTAGACACCGCCAGAATTCATGTCGAACAGGCTGTAACGCAACTTTTATCATAAAATGAAAACAACTTCAAAAACACCACGGCTCGCCGGCCTCGGCGGCAGCATGCGCGAGAAATCTTATTCCCGCGCGGCGTTGCGCGAAGTCTTGCGCATCGCCGAAGCCGCAGGCGCAGCAACCGAATTGCTTGATGTGCGTGAATTGAATTTGCCGATGTTCGTGCCGGATCTTCCGGTTGAAGGATATCCTTCTTCTCAGCATGACAATATCACTCGGTTCATCGAAGCATGTCGCCGCGCCGACGTAATGATCTGGGCATCGCCAACTTATCATGGCGCCCTCAGCGGGGTGGTGAAGAACGCGTTGGATTTTATGGAATTTTTGTCCGATGACGAGCTGCCCTATCTGCAAGGGCGCGCGGTCGGCTTAATGACGATACCCGACTCGGTGACTTTTGCCGGTATGATCAACGTCGTACATGAACTGCGCGCGTGGCTTGCTCCCACGCAAGTCACGTTGAGCCGGCAGCATTTCACCGCTGAATTGGTTTTGAACGACGAACGCACGCAACGCCGCTTGACGCGTTTGGTCAAGGAATTGTTAGACTTCGCCAATGCAAACCTGAAATTAAAAGCATAAATGAAGCAGGAGAGCAAACTTTGGTTTGCGTTTCAGATCATAAAATATGGCTCTAACAGGGTTTAAAAATTCAGTTTGGATTCCCGCGTTCCCGGGAGTGACGATTGGGAGCAATTTTAAATTTTTCAGCAACCTTCTTAAGGAAAGGATGAATTTCGCTATGAACGGCGTTATCTTCGCGTGGTTGACATTATGCATGATTTGGGGATCCACTTGGCTCTTCATTAAACTCGGCTTGCGTGATTTGCCGCCCTTTACTTTCGTGGGAATTCGCTTTCTGCTGGCCACGAGCATTCTCGGCCTCGTCATTTATTTTCGCAAAATTCCCTTGCCCAAAGACCGCCGTGATTGGGTGTTCATGGCGTGGACGGGATTTTTATGCTTCACGGTAAACTATGGCCTCGTGTTTTGGGGCGAGCAATATATTTCCTCCGGCCTCGCGGCTTTGCTCAATGCCACGATGCCGTTCTTCGGCATGTTCATCGCGCATCATTATCTTCCCGCCGAACGGATCACGCCCGTCAAGATCGGCGGCGTATTGCTCGGCACTTTCGGCGTCGGCTTGATTTTTTCCAACCAGCTTAGCTTGCAAGGCACGCTGGCCTTGCTCGCCAGCATCGGCATCGTCGTGGGCGCTTTGGCCGCGGCGTACGCGAATGTTCTCATCAAAGGGCGCGGCAAACACCTCGATCCGACGATTATATCCGCCGGCCAAATGCTGTTTGGCTTTCCGCCGCTGCTACTCTTCGGAATACTCACCGAAGGCAATCCCTTTCATTTGAACTGGACGCCGTTGGCGATTACTTCATTAATCTATCTAACGGTGCTTGGATCATGCGTGGCCTTCATGCTGTACTTTTGGATGCTGCAACGCATAAAGGTCACCAACGCGCTGCTCTTGCTTTTGGTGATGCCGCTCGTTGCCGTCACGTTGGGCAAGCTCATCAATGGTGAAGAATTGACGTGGCGAATTGCAGTTGGCGGCGTGTGCATTATTTCCGGCATTGCCGCCACGATCTTTCGGCAGGATGTGGCAGCAAAAATAAAATTAAGCGCGCAGCAAAAAACTGCGGCGGAGGCGGCGCATGTCTCCTAAACATTTGCCGGCCAAGCCGCCGCGTTGGCGCGTGATCACCGCTTTTGCCGCGGTTTATCTTATCTGGGGTTCAACATATCTGGCCATTCGCCTCGCCGTTGAAACCATGCCGCCATTTTTAATGGCCGGCATTCGTTTCCTCATTGCCGGCGCCATCTTGTACGTTTGGACGCGCTGGCGTGGAGTGCCGAAACCAATACGCTCGCACTGGCTCGCGGCCACTATTGTCGGTGGTTTGTTGCTACTCGGCGGCAATGGCGGCGTGGTTTGGGCTGCACAACATGTGCCTTCGGGATTGACGGCATTGCTGATCGCCACGGTGCCGTTGTGGATGGCGCTATTAAATTGGCTGCGACCCGGCGGCGCGAAACCGAGCAACGGCATCATCGCCGGCTTACTGTTGGGTTTCATTGGTATCACCTTGTTAATCGGGCCAAGCAAATTAGCCAGCGGCCAGCAAGTTGATTCATTGGGCGCGGCTGTGCTCATTGTCGCCTCGCTATCGTGGGCCGCCGGCTCGCTTTATTCTCGCCGCGCCCAACTTCCAGGTTCGCCGCTATTGGCAACGGGGATGGAAATGCTCGCCGGCGGCGCGTTGTTGCTCATCGCGAGCTTGTTTTTCGGTGAATGGACGCGTTTCGATTTGAGCGCGCCGTCTTTGCGCTCGTGGATTGCGTTGAGTTACCTTATTATCTTTGGCGCGTTGATCGGCTTCACAGCTTACATTTGGTTGTTGCGTGTGACCACGCCCGCGTTGGCTTCAACATATGCCTACGTCAATCCCGTCGTCGCTATATTTCTCGGCTGGGCGTTTGCCGGCGAACCTCTTACCGGCCGCACGTTGCTCGCCGCTGCCATCATTATTGGCGCGGTCGTTGTCATCACTTTGCAACGGGCGCCGAGCGTTCGTGTTGAAAATGAGCGTCGCGTTTTAACGAGCCCTCACGCTGTTTCCGAGTTGATTGACTGAAATTTATATTTTATATTAATTTCTGTTTTCTCTGTGTTAAAAATTTTTTAGTTTTTGAAATATTCAACTTTACTAAAGATGGATTTTGACGTTAGCGTCAAGCTCGAAATTTATCGCGCCATTGCCGATACCGGCAAAGCTCCAACCATCGCGCAAGTCGCCGCCAGACTTGACAGCACAACGGTTGCTATTCGCGAAGCCTTTCAGCGGCTTTTTGCAAAACGTTTGCTCGTGCTGGAGCCGGACACGTTCGAGATTCGCATGGCGCCGCCATTTTCCGCCGTGCCGACGCCGTTTACCGTTGTGTCGACGGGAAAATCTTATTTTGCCAATTGCGTTTGGGATGCTTACGGCATTGCTGCGGCGCTGCATCAGGATGTTAACGTTTCCACCAGTTGCGGATGTTGCGGCGAGCCGATGGCGCTTGCAGTGCGTCAAGGCACGCCGGTGCAAACGCCCGGCCTCGCCCATTTTGCAGTGCCGGCAGCGCATTGGTGGGACGATATCGTTTATACTTGAAACACCATGCTCCTCTTCCGGTCGGAAGAACATGTCGAACGCTGGTGCCAAACGCGAAGCGTCCCGCGCCGTCCGCTGGTCTCGCTCGATCAGCTTTGGCAATTGGCAGTGGCGTGGTATGCGAATCGTTTAACCGAAGAATCACGTCGCCCCGGCCCCGACGAGATGGAAGAAATTTTC
>CAYZFF010000270.1:0-6393 GCA_964477305.1 uncultured Cytophagia bacterium | reverse complement strand
TCGCCGAGAAATTGCAGATCAGTTTCCGTATGCGCCGCGGAATTGGAACCGAGGCCGTGTACGGTGAAAATATTCTCCAGCAATAATCCTGACTGCAAAACCTTTTCACTGAGCATGAGATCGCAAACGGCCGGATTACGCACTTCTTCGGGAGAGTTCAACGCGCAATCTTCTTTAAATGGAAAAAGCAACATATGCAATGAATTGCCGGGTAAATCGCGGTTACGATCACCGGCGAAACGCGCGTAAATATTTTCGGCGGCAAAAGCTTTCGTGACAATATCACGCAATTGAGCGGCTGTGGCATAAAGCTGCGGGTAAATGACCGTTTCGTGTTCGATCAAATGTTGCAGGAGAATTTTTCCGGCTAACAGACTCGCCGGATGGGCCGCATATGTTCCGCCTTCAAATTTCACCGTGCCGCCTTTGCCCGCAAGGCGTAGAATATCCATACGGCCCGCCACCGCCGCGACTGGCATGCCGCCGCCAATCACTTTGCCGAGTGTCGTTAAATCCGGCTGCACGCCATACAACGCGGCGACATTGCCGGCGCGAAACCGAAAGCCGGAAATCACTTCGTCGCAGATGAGCACAGCGCCGTATTGCTGCGTGAGCGCGCGCGCCGTTTGCAAGTATTCTTTTTGCGCCGGCATTAACCCGCCACCGCCAATCACCGGTTCAACAATAAAACAGGCCAATTGATCGCCATATTGACGAAAATGGTCTTTGAGTTTTTCCGTGTTATTGTAATTTGTGATAATGATTTTATCATTCACGCTTGCGGGCACCCCGGCGCTGTCCGGCCCGGCAAAACCATCGTGATAACCCACGCCTTTGAGTCCCCACGGCTGGCCGCCGTGCCAGCCCCCGCCGACTTTCATGATGAGGTCACGTCCGGTGAAGGCGCGCGCTAAAATAATCGCGTTCATCGTTGCCAGCGCCCCGGTAGTGGTGAAGCGCACGCGTTCCGCGCCAGTTTGCCGGCAAATGATTTCGGCAACTTCGATTTGCAAACGATCAGTAAAACCGGTTTGCAGTCCAACGCCGCTGCCAAAAAATTCCGCCAAGGCGCGCGTCACCAGCTCCGGATTATGTCCTAAAATATTCGCATGATGTCCCTGCCAAAAATCTAAAATGCGATGGCCGTCCTCATCTTGTATCCAGGCGCCTTGGGCCTGGATAATGCGCGGCGAAAATGGATCTAACAAACGCAGCGTGTTGCTGCCGCCGTCGATCATGTATCGGCTCGCGCGCTCGTGTAATGCCGCGGATTTGGGAGAACGCTTCGCATGTTCATCGGCGAAGTGTGAGATTAAGCGGGTATAATCGCGTGTTTTCATCGTCATGTTTTAGGTGTGAAAGTTATACGGCTGGTGGCAACCCAGCCCGGGCTTGATTTGCGAGGCCCTCGAGCCAGAGCTGGTGAAATTTATACATCCGGTTCGGCATGAGCAGTTTGCCAAGTCTGGCGAGCCAACCGTGCTGTGTTTCCTCTGTGAGCACGCGGCAGCCTTGATCGGAAGGCTGTAAAACCCAGGCATGATAGACGTCGATGCCGCCAGCATGCGCGTCCCACGCGATACGCTCATACGGAACGCACTCGATTACTGTTGAAGTGATTGTTATGCCAAAGGTCTTCCAGCGAAAGCGTGTGCCCTTTTTGAGATCTGGGCCGGCCCCTGCAAGGATTTGGACCTTCGCAGAATTGGCATACCAAGTCGGCCACAGCGTGGCGCGAATTAACCAAGCCCACACGCGTTCTGGCGAGGCCGCCATCTCCAGTTCGTTTCGAACGTGAATAGGGCAATTACGCGGGTTGTAATGATTGGGCCATTGAACTTCAAGAGGCGGTTTCACCTTCACTCCTTACTTTAACCGCGTAACTTGGATTTTCATTTACAGCGATTTTATAAGGCGACGCTTTCTCAATATACACGTCTATCAACGCGTTACAAATGGACAATCCGGCGCCAATAAACACGCGTCACATTTCGGTTTTCGCGCCGAACAGATCTGCCGGCCATGTTGAATCATTCGATGCGAAAAAGCCGTCCAATCTTCCGGCGGCACCAGCGCCATCAAATCGCGCTCGATTTTTTCAGGGGTGATTTCACGGGAGAATCCGAGGCGCTGTGACAGGCGCTGGATATGGGTGTCCACAACGACGCCGGCGTTAATATTGAAGGCATTGCCAAGCACGACATTTGCCGTCTTGCGCCCCACGCCGGGAAGTTGAATTAACGCCTCCATGGTCCTAGGCACGTTGCCGCCATGCGCGCTCATCAATGCGGCGGCGCAAGCTTTTAGGTTTTTGGCTTTATTATGAAAAAAGCCGCTCGACTTGATTAATGCTTCTAATTCAGTTAAAGCGGCTGTGGCCATCGCGGCTGGGGTTGGAAATTTTTTGAACAACGTCGGCGTAATTTGATTGACCGTTTTATCCGTCGACTGCGCCGAGAGTATCGTTGCAATTAATAATTCAAAAGGATTGTTATAATGCAACGCGCATTGGGCGTCAGGATAGAGATCGCGCAGTTTTTGCAGAACCCGCGCGCGCCGGCGTTGTTCAGTGGCTTGCACGGTTTTAAATTATTTTAATATCGCCGATAAAGAAAGAAACGCGAATATTTAGCCGCGTGATCGCCGCGTCAAAATCGGCGGATTTATAAACGCGCGTTAACCCAAAGCCGCCCTCTTTGCGGCCAAACATCACGAGATCGCCAATGGTCAAGGAAGCGTGGATGGCATAAGGCACGTTTTTCGGCGCGACCAGCGTGACATCGCCGATAAAACCGGAGACGGTGAGATTGCGCTGGCCTTCGGCGAGCGTGATGCCGGAAAGGTCGAGCGTGACATCGCCAATAAAATTCGACGCCGTGCCGCCTTGAAAGGCCTTGCTGTTGATTTGCAAATGCGCGTCGCCGATAAAGCGATTTTCCGAAAGATAATCCGTGGAATAAGCCGGGCTGGTGGAAAAATTCGCTTCACTGCCAGCCGGGGAAAGATCAACGTTCGCCGTTGCTTTGCGGCTGAGAATAATCTTCACCCCAACGGCCACGAGAATCAGCGGCCAAAAATTTTTCATAACGTCGCCAAAATCCAGCACATCTAAATTGTCGAACAAGAACAGCACCCCAAAAAGAATCATGATCCCGCCCCACAATAAGCGGCTGTTTACCGTTGTATTCTCTGACATGGGCTTGCTCCGAATTTATATAGTGGATCAACTCCGTAAAGTCTCGTTTCGATTATTTTTGGTGCATTCTTTGTACGCAGAAAAAACCAAATGGATGCACACCCGCGGGAAACATTTTTACAGCCGTATTTTTTGTTTATCCGCCCATTTATAATCGATTTCCGGAAAATAAATTTCGAGTTGATACCATTCCGGATCCCACGGCAGGTCGCCGGCCAAGGTGTCCAGCGTTTTTTGCTCATCTTTTTTCCAACCGGTGAATGTCCATTCAATAACCTTGCCTTTGGTGCCGCGATGGAATTGCGCGATAATTTTAAATGGTCGCGCCAACTCGCCACCGCGCAACCAAACCTGCAAGCCGCGTTGCGTATCGACAAACAATCCCCGGGTAAAAGGGCGATAACGCGAAGCGAGGGCCATACCGTTTAAATAACGCGCCACATCTTTGTCGCGCTCGGCGCCGGCGTATTGATAGGCAATATTTTCTTGTGACCACTCGTCTGCCCACAATGAGACTTTGAGGCCTTGGGCAAGTTGCACTGCGGGGCGTTTCATGATTTTATCTTGCACCTTTGTATCGCCGGCGTACTCGCCGTAAATTGCGCTTTCCGGCGCTAAGGTTTCGACGAAGTAGAGCGTTGGCGTGCTCGTACCGGCTTTGCCCAACAGTTCAACCAATATCGTACAGTGATGCAACGTCGTGCCGGTTTTGTTGCGCAAGGCCACCCGATCAGGTTGATCCGGAAACCAGGCGGCGTCATAGTCAATCGCCAGCGGCGGCGCGGAAATTGGCACCGGCGGTCCGGAATAGTATGCCGCAATGACGGGCAATTTCAGCTTGGCGCGATCGCGGCGGGCACTGGCCTCGCTCAACGCGCGGAACGCATTTTTTAAATTCGTATCTTGCAGATAAATTTCTTCAACGCGGCCGATGATGCCGAAGCCGCGAAATAGCAACCGGATCAGGCCTTCGGCAACGAGTTGATCGGCCTCCGGCGGTTTCGGCAAGGCGTCGAGCAGTTTGAGTTGAATGAGTAAGTCGAGCACAGCCTCGGCGCTCTCATTGGCAATCGCCGTCAAATCGCGCTGTTCGCTCATCGCCGCAACGGTAAACAAGTCGTGCAGTATTTTGCGATTAACGCTGATTGTCTGCGATAAATTGCTTTCCATCTTCGCGCTGTCGAGCCGGGTGAGATGCGGATCGGCCAGACTGCGTGCCAAAATCAAATAGGCTTCCGGCGGTGAGGCAGATTCTCGTGGGGTTTTAACTTGGGCCAGGCTTGTGCTCGCGATGATGATCGTCGCAAAGAAGAAAACGAATCTAACGTGCATCATGATTTTTATTCGCGGCAATTCGCGTTTATTGGCGGTTAAAAATCTTTTGTCGGATTCATGCAAAATGGTGGATAGTTGACGCGCTTATTCAGTGAAACGCATTGGCAAAATTTCTCCATCCACCGCGGCTTCAACTTGCGCAGAACCCGGGCGTGCATTTGCAACGCGACGTGTCAAATCCGCCGGCAAATCGAGACCCAGCAAATGCGCCAGCGTGGGCGCGAGATCGATGGTGCGATGCGGCGAATCAATGCGCTGGGGCGGCAGGCGCGGGCTCCAAAAAATCAGCGGCACATGCGAGTCATATGGATACGGGCTGCCGTGCGTCGTGCCGTGCGGCCCGCTGACGAGATAATATGGTTTCAATTGCATCGTCAAATCCGGGCTACGATCGGGATGAAAAGAGTGGCGCTGTTTTTCAAGGTATTCGCGCCCGGCACCGTTGGCGCGCAATTCATCCGAGGTAAAAATATCGCTGACAAAGGACAACGAACGCAGCTTGGCGGCAACGCGCTCGCGAAACGCCGCCGGTGATAAACCGAGGCTGTCAGCGGCGCGATAATCGAGATTGATGGCGTCAAGATAATTACGCAAAATGGGGAAAGGAGTGCCCCACTCCTCTTGCATTTCCTTTTCGATGCTCTTCACCTCGTCGGTGGCCTCAGCCGTGAGCACGCGTGCCGATTCAAAACCGCGGCGCCGCAACTCTTCGGGCAGCGGCAGCACCCCATGATCGGCGGAGAGCGCAATCACGCAATTTTGCAGTCCCACATTTTTATCCAGAAATGCAAAAAATTTTCCCAACTCGTCGTCGAGGCGAAGCAAATTGTCTTCGCTTTCCTGGCTCAAAGGGCCGTACGCATGGCCCACGGCATCGGTGGCTTTCAAACCGAGCAACAGCAAATCGGGTGTATCATCCGCGCCAAGTTTTTCCGCAACCACGGCTTGTTGCGCAAACTCCAACGTCAACGCATCGACAAACGGCGTTTCGGAGAGCCATTGATAAAATTTTGGGTTATTTTTTTTCTGGACGGAATCCGGAAGGGCCTCATCAGTATTCATAAAAACATGCGGAAAAGTGGTGCGCTCGCCATCACTTTCCGCGCTGAAGAGATCCTCCCGGCTCAAAAAATAATCTTCTTCCGGCCGCGTTTTGCCCCAAGCCTGATGAAAATACGCATCCGCGCGCTGCAGAGCATTCCAATGCTGCGCCCATTCCGGCAGCGCGTCGAGATAAAATCGCGAGCTGATAAAACCGCCGGTCTGATTATAAAACCAATACGCCGCGTCGGCGTCCCAACCGGCCATTAAAATGGCTGAACGATCTTTGCCGGAAATACTGATGACGCGCGCCGTCGAGTATTTGGCTTTGAGCCAATCGCCCAGAGTGTGCCGGAGCAATCGCTGCGGGCTTTTTCCTACCGCCGTCGTAATTGCTTCATTGCCTACCACCAGCGCTGCGTTGGGATCATCGACGCTGTAAACGGACTGCGGATCGAGTAAATAATTGCCGACAATGCCGTGGTGCGACGGATGTGAGCCGGTGAGCAATGTGGCATGCCCCGGCGCGGTTTCGGTGCCGGCATGATCATGATGCACGTTGCTGAAAACCGCGCCCTCGCGGAATAATTTCGCCAATCCGCCGCTGTACAATCCGGCGAAACGCGTGAGATAGTCGTAACGCATTTGATCGACGCTGATCACCACGGCCAGTTTCGGCGCGGCGGGTTTGAACCAGCGGCTGCAACTGAACAGCAAAATCGTACTGCCAACGATAATCGTTACCAGAGTACGCCAGCGAGAGGTCATGAAATTTTCCTTAAAATGATCGCGCGCATTGAGTGTAGAAGAAATATGAATAA
>CAYZFF010000269.1:0-6402 GCA_964477305.1 uncultured Cytophagia bacterium | reverse complement strand
AAGCGTGAGCCTTCGGTGAGAAAGTTGTGAGAAAACTAAATTCATGCAAAATAAAGACGAAACGGCAACATCTGGCTACACATTTGGCGATATTTACATTGATGTCCGCAATCGCCAGCTTTGGCGCAGTGGCCAACTGGCGCCGTTAAATTCAAAATACTTTGAAGTGTTGTTGCTGCTGGTGCGCCAAAGCGGACAGTTGGTCGAAAAACAACGGCTGTTTGACGAGGTTTGGGAAGGGGTGATCGTGACCGATGCCGCTTTGACGCAGTGTATAAAAGATATTCGCAAACAGCTTGGCGATGACGCCGCAAATCCGCGTTACATCAAAACCGTTCCGAAACACGGTTACATCTTTGTCGGCGATGCGGTTGCCACCAACGGCGAAGCACCGCCTCATTTTCCCGCCATCACGGCGTTGCCGCCGGTTTCCCATCGCCCTTATAAATTTCTGGATTATTACACCGAACAGGATGCGGCCTTGTTCGTCGGGCGCGAGCCGGAGATCGAAGCGATATGCTCACAGATTCTGGCGCATCGTTCGTTCATCATTCACGGACGTTCCGGCGCCGGCAAAAGTTCGATTGTCTGCGCCGGTTTGCTGCCGCGTTTGAAAGCACAGGGCCACTCGGCGTTCGTCATTCGCAGTTTTACCGATCCGTTGCAACAAATGCTCAATGCGCTCGCGCCGGCGGCAACGGTGCATCCGCCGCGCTTGGAAGAGTTGTTGCAAAACGCTGGCAGCAGCGTGATTTTCTTTTTTGATCAATTTGAAGAATTTTTTTTGTTGCTCGCCGAAGAGAAACGCAAATTTTTCATCGCCATGATGGCTCGCTTGTTGGCGAATGCGAGCTTGCCGCTGCGTTTGGTTTTTGCGCTGCGCGAAGATTTGCTGGCGGAGATGAGCCAGTTTAAAACCGCGCTGCCGGAAATTTTTCATCATGAGTATCGGCTTAAACGGTTGAGCCGTGAACAGGCGGCGCGCGCCATCACGGAGCCGGCGCTCACGGTGGGTTGCCAATATGAGGCCGCGCTGGTCAAGCGTTTGTTGGATGATCTCAGCGATCCGGACGGCGTCGATCCGCCGCAATTGCAAATTGTTTGCGATCAACTTTATGATGCGCGCAGCCAGGATCAGAAATTGACCGTTGCCGTTTATGAACGGCTGGGCACGGCGTCGAAAATTATTGCCGGATATTTGGAGCGCGTCTTACAACGTTTTAATCCGGCGGATCTGCATGTCGCCAAAGAAATTCTCAAGGCGCTGCTTTCACCGGACGGCCAGCGCTTGATTTTACCGAGCGTTGAATTAAACCGGCAGCTTAAAAACTTCTCCAATCACCATGCGATCTTAGAAGAGTTGGTGGCGGCGCGGGTGGTGCGCTGCCGCAATCAAGATGGCGAAGGGTGGATTGAGTTGGCGCACGATTATTTGCTGCCGGAAATTTCACGTTGGCTAACGAGCGCCGATCGCGAGTTGCGACGGGCGCGCGCCGTGCTGGAGCGGGCTGTAGAAAATTTTCGTGCGCATCAACTGTTGCTCGACGCGGACACGCTCGAGTTGTTGCTGCCATTCGGTGAACAATTGCAACTGGCGGATGAAGAAGGCGATTTGCTGGCAAAAAGTATTTTGCATCGCGAGCGCGCGCTGCCGGAATGGCTGGTTGCAGCGGCGCCGTCCTTGTCCAGTTTTATTGTTGAAGCCTCGCGCCATGAAGAAGAGAATGTGCGCATGCAGGCGATTGCAGCCTGCCGGTGGATTCACGATGCAGCAACGCAACAAATGCTGCAAAACGTGGCATGGTGGGACCACAGCTTGCACGTTCGGCAAGCCGCAAGCCGAGCGCTGGCCGCACGGCTTGGACAAAGGGCGGGCATGGCGCTTTTTCATGAAGCCGCCGGTGAGAAGATTTCATGGTTGCGGCGGGTGGTAAGTTTGTCGCTCATTCGCGATTATAAAAATGAGTTGTTGCCGCTGCCGCAATTTTCGTTGCCGACGCGTGCGATGATTATTCTCGCGCTGATTTGGGTGCGTTTGCGCCGCGATTGGCCGGACGTGGTTCGCCAAGGCATGAGCGGAACGTTGGGCGGAGCGATCTCTGGCGTGGTGGGCGGCGTTTTTCTTGGCGTCGCCCTCGCAGCGGTGCGCCATGTGACGGCGGTGGAAGCGATGTCGATTATTCTCGTGCTCATCAGTTTGGGTTTGCTCATTGGCGGCCTCGGCGCTTTTGGCATCAGCTTTGGCATCGTTACGGCCGCGCATATTACGTATCGCCATAGCCGCTTGTGGGCAACCCTTGGAGGGGCGATGGGTGGCGCGATCATCGGTTGGAGTGCGCATCTCATCGGCGTTGATATGTTGCAAGCTTTATTTGGCCAGAGTCCGACGGGCATCACCGGCGCCTTTGAGGGCGCGGTGATTGGCGCGGGCTTATCATTCGGCGCGTTGCTGAGCGGCAGCCTGGTCAACGGCGGGCGACACTGGCAGCGTCTGCTCGGCGGCGCGATTGGAGGAATGACCGCGGCGATTGTTTTGACCCTCATTGGCGGCAATCTTTTTAGCAGCAGCTTGGAACTGATCGCGCGCTCGTTTGCCAATTCGCAGATTCGCATGGAGCCGCTCGCCACTTTCTTTGGCGAAATGCACTTCGGGCGCACCACGCAAATCGCGCTGGGGGCGATGGAAGGTTTTGTTTTTGGCGGCTGCCTTGTTGGCGGAATGGAATTTTTCGCGCGGGCGGCGCGGCGATGAGACAAACTTATTGATTACAATAATTGAAAAAAGTGCGAAGATGAAAAAGTGATGAAGGCTAATCAATTTTGTGCCCTAAAAAATTGCGTCTCCCCGATTTTCCTCTTGACATTGCCACTGAAGAGCATTAAATTTACTACTTCGTAACAACCGAATTGATGCGATTTAAAAACTTACGCTGTACCGGCGCGGCATCCTTGGCGAGTAGTTTATCACAGCGTGGCAGCGCAAGCCTCGACTTCTCCCCGAGTCTATATCAAGGAGCATCGGGGTTTTGGTTGATCCTGATCTCCGCCTGTTGTTTGGCCTCAGGCTGCGGTTCCAACCAGCAATCCGAACGCACGGATGCCACGCCCTCTAATGTGTCAACGTTGCCTATTCCCAACTCACAAGCTGCAGGAAGCGGCGCGATCAACGGGCGCGTTTTTTTCAAAGGCGAAGCGCCGCGGCGAAAACCAATCAACATGCACCAAGATGCGGCTTGTGCCGTCGATGGCAAAGAGCAGTTTTATTCCGAAGACGTGGCGCTGAATCCTGATAGCTCGTTGCCAAATGTGTTCGTTTATATAAATGCGGGTTTGGCGCCACAACATGACACGGCGCCGGTTGAGCCCAAAATTTTGGATCAGCGCCATTGCCGTTATTCGCCGCACGTGCTGGGCATGCAAGTCGGGCAGACACTGAAGATTCTCAACAGCGATCCGACATTCCACAACGTGCATGCCGCGGCGCAGAAAAATAAAGCGTTTAATCTCGGCATGTCGAAAGTCGAGAAAGTAAAGACGCGCACCTTTGACCAAGTGGAGGTGATGATTCCGCTGCGCTGCAATGTGCACCCGTGGATGAGCGCGTACATTGGCGTGGTCGATCATCCGTTTTATAGCGTCACCGATTCGACCGGAAATTTTAAGCTGCAAGCCGTGCCCGCCGGCGAATATGTGATTACGGCGTGGCATGAAGTGTTCGGCCGTGTTGAGCAAAAAATTAAATTAGCCGAAAAAGAAACTAAAACCCTTGAGTTCATTTTCACGCGGAGATGAGGAAGGAGAATCTCTATGCTCGATTGGTTGCCACCGAACGTATCGACGTACGGCGGTGAGATTGACAAGTTTTTTTACGTCATTTATTACATTACGGCAGTCGTGTTTTTTCTGGTCGCCGGCGCGATGATCGTTTTTATGGTCAAATATCGTTATAAAGAAGGCCGCCGCGCGACTTATACCCACGGCAACACGACGCTCGAAATCGTCTGGACGACCGCAACCTTTGTGGCGATGCTGATTCTGGCGTTGGTGAGCAAGCCATTGTGGGGCCGCATCAAACAGCAAACGCCGATGACGCAAAACATGGTTACCGTGCAAGTGACGGCGAAGCAGTTCAACTGGGAGATTCTTTATCCCGGTCCGGATGGCGAGTTTGACACGGCGGCGGATTCGGCGGCGGGCACGCTTGACGATTACCAAGTCGACAACGATCTGCACGTTCCGGTCAACACCGTCGTGCGTGTGATTTTGAAATCGAAAGACGTGATTCACAGTTTCTTCATTCCGCAGGCGCGCATCAAACAAGACGCGGTGCCGGGCCACGTTATCTCCGCGTGGTTTGAAATTACCAAGCCGGGCAAATATGAAATCCCCTGCGCCGAGTTGTGCGGCTTCGGCCATTCCGGTATGCTCGGCCAACTTTATGCGGACACGCCGGAACAATTCGAAGCGTGGAAAAATGAAAAGTGGCCGCCGATGGCAGCAATGCCGGCGGACAGCGCAAATGTCGAAGCTCCTCAACAATAATAAAATATAAAGCAAATCAAGAGGCGGAAGGAAAGCAATGAGCGGAACTGCAACCAAACATCACGATGCCCACGCGCATCCAAGTTTCTGGTCAAAGTATGTTTTTTCGCTCGATCACAAAATGATCGGCAAGCAATTTTTAATTCTCGGCCTGTTGATGCTGTTGGTCGGCGGCGGCCTCGCGTTATTGATTCGTTGGCAACTCGCCTATCCCGAACAACCGTTGCCGCTGATCGGCGCGTCGAAGCAATTCGTTGAAACCGGCGAGCCGGACTCGACCTCATCATGGGATAAAACGTGGGCCGAGTGGCTTTCCAAAGAAGAGAAAGATCAGAATTGGCTGACGAAAAACATGCCGACCGGCGTCATCACCCCAGCGTTCTACAACTCCGTGTTCACGATGCACGCGACAATCATGATTTTCTTTGTCGTCATGCCGATTCTCGTTGGCTGTTTCGGTAACTTCCTCATCCCGCTAATGATCGGCACGCGCGACATGGCCTTTCCCGTCTTGAACATGCTCTCGTTCTGGGTCGCGGTAATCGCGGGTGTTGTGATGATCGCAGGTTTTTTTGTGCCGGGCGGACACGCCGCCGCGGGCTGGACATCGTACGCGCCGCTTTCATCCGATCCGGTTTGGACGGGCGTTGAATGGGGACAAAATTTGTGGTGTATTAGTTTGCTGATCCTCGGTATTTCTTCGCTGATGGGTTCGATCAATTATATTACGACGATCATCAATATGCGCGCGCCGGGCATGACGCTCTTCCGGATGCCGCTGGTGATCTGGTCGTTGTTCATTGTCGCGATTTTATTGCTCCTCGCGCTGCCTGTGTTAACCGCGGCACTCGCGCTGCTATTGTTTGATCGCATGGCCGGCACGCATTTCTTCAACCCCGTTGGCGGCGGCGAAGTGCTGCTGTGGCAGCATCTGTTCTGGTTTTTCGGCCATCCGGAAGTGTACATTTTGATTCTGCCGGGCATGGGCATTGCTTCGGAAATGTTGCCGGTGTTTAGCCGCAAGCCGATCTTCGGCTACAAAGCGATGGTGTGGGCGATGATCGCCATTGCATTTCTCGGCTGGATCGTCTGGGGTCATCACATGTTCCAGAGCGGTATGAATCCCAATCTCGGTCTCACCTTCATGGTATCGACGATGTTGATCGCGGTGCCGTCGGCGATCAAGACGTTTAACTGGCTCGGCACCTTGTGGGGCGGCAACATTCGTTTCACCACGCCGATGCTGCATTCGCTCGCGTTCGTCTCGATGTTCGTGATCGGCGGCCTTTCGGGAATTTACATGGCTTCGTCGCCGGTGGATATTTTCATTCACGACACGTACTTCATCGTGGCGCACATTCACTACGTCGTGTTCGGCGGCAGCGTGTTCGCGATTTTCGGCGGCATCGTCTTCTGGTTTCCAAAAATGTTCGGGCGCATGATGAACGAGAAGCTGAATAAGATTCACTTCTGGCTGACGTTTCTCGCCTTCAACGGCACGTTTTTTCCGATGCATATTCTCGGCGTCGGCGGCCACATGCGGCGCATTTATAACCCGATGCAATATGAGTTTCTGAAAGACTTTCAGGGCATAAATGAATTTATTTCGATCAGTGCCTTCGTGCTCGGCTTCACACAGTTGCTCTTTCTTTTTAATATGATTTACAGCATCAAGCGCGGCAAGAAAGCCGGAGACAATCCGTGGAACGCGAACACGTTGGAGTGGACGGCGATCTACCCGATTCCGCACGGCAACTTCGCGGCGTTGCCGACGGTTTATCGCGGCCCGTACGAATACAGCGCGCCGGAAGTGGAAGAAGATTGGTTGCCGCAGACGAAAAAACTCGCGACGGCAACGAC
>CAYZFF010000268.1:0-6457 GCA_964477305.1 uncultured Cytophagia bacterium | reverse complement strand
ACTTTCCAAAAAAGTTTCTTTGGGGAGTGGCAACGGCGGCGCATCAGGTCGAAGGCAATTGCGATAATAACAATTGGAGCGCCTGGGAGAATGCGCGCGATGAGAACGGCAACCCGCGCATCAAAAACGGCCAGAAAGCCGGAAGCGCTTGCGACCAGTGGAATCGCTACCGCGAAGATATTTTGCTGATGCAAGAATTGGGCGTAAGGGCCTATCGCTTTTCAGTAGAATGGAGCAAAATCGAGCCGCGTGAAGGCGAATTCGATGAAGCGGCATTGCAACATTATCGGGAAGTCTGCGAGGCTTTAATAGCGGCGGGCATAACGCCGATGGTGACGTTGCACCATTTTACCCACCCGATTTGGTTCGAGCAAAAAGGCGCGTTCGAGAAAGCGGAAAATATTGCGCTGTGGATTCGCTTCAGCGAACACGTGTTTCAAGCGTTGCACGAAAAAGTCAATTTGTGGTGTACGATCAACGAGCCGGAAGTGTTTGCTTCACAGGGCTATTTTCAGGGCGTGTTCCCGCCGGGGAGAAAGGATCCGCAGCTCACCGGCGTGGTTTTAAAAAATCTGCTCGAAGCGCACACCCAGGTTTATCTCGCGCTCAAACGCTTGCCGGGCGGCGAGAAAGCGCAAATCGGGTTGGTAAAAGATATTTTTCAATTTGATCCGAACCAGCGGTGGAATATTTTTGATTGGCTCGTCAGCCGGAAGCTCAATGATTTGTTTACGGATTCGATTTTGAAATATTTTCAGACCGGGCATTTTGCGTTTTCAATCCCGGGCATGGTGAATCTGAAGCATTTCAATGCCGAGGCGCCGGCCACGCTGGATTTCATCGGGTTGAATTACTACTCGCACTTTCGCGTGAAGTTTCAATTTAATCCGAAAGAATTTTTTACATTTAAATTCCTGCCGGACGAAATCATGACGGACATGCCGTATCCGATTTATGCGGAAGGCTTTTACCGCGCGCTGAAAACACTGGCGCCATTGCAAAAGCCGATTTATGTAACGGAAAACGGCATTGCCGACGCCAAAGACGACCGCCGCGCGCTTTATCTGCAACGCTACCTTTATGCGATGGCGCAGGCGATAAAAGAGGGCTGTGACGTGCGCGGTTATTTCTACTGGTCGCTCATGGATAATTTTGAATGGGCGGAAGGGTATGAGATGAAATTTGGTTTATATGAGGTTGATTTTAGGACGCAGCGGCGGCGACTACGCGAAGGCGCAAAATTCTTTGTGGAAACCGCCAAACGACAATGATTGCAATCCAGCTTCCATGCCTGGAGGGCACTAAATTGTTGGCTGGCTACTAAAATTTAGCGCGGAGGGTGGTGCGATGGAAGAAGTGAAAGATTTTGAAGTTCTGCAAGCGCGACTGCAGGACATCATCATGCGACTACGCACGGCGATGCAGGCGGATGCGGTGACCATGGTTTTTTATGATCACGAGAGCAGCCGTTTTTATCTGCCGTTTAGCATTGGCTTGTTGGATTCCGCTTCATTTGCCAGTGTCATGCCAACACCGGATCGGCTGACGGGCAAAATCATTCGTGAAAAAAGGAGGCTGGTCGCAAATTCCGTTCGCGGCCATCCTGAAATTGACGGGCCGTTTGCCCGACGAGAAAAAATTACTTCCGCAGCCGGCCTACCGGTTATTGACGACGATCAAGCCATTGGCGTTGTTTTTGTCAACTACCGCCGTCCTCACCAGTTTACCGAACACGACCTCAATATCATCGAAAGCTTCGCCCAGGAAGCCGCACGGCAACTCATTGTTGGCAATGTGATGAGCTGGCTCCGTGAGAACACGTATCATATTCAATCCGAAGAGCAACAAGTTTTGCAAAACGTGGCGCAAACGATTTACACGGCGATGAGTCGTATGCCCGTGGCGATCTGGTTGCGTGACCGCGATCTCAAGCGCGTTTCGATTCACGCCGGCCTCGGGGTTATAGTGGATTATCAAAAGAAGGCCGTGGCGCATCTCGATGACGATTCGGTTATCAGCCAGGTGATCCGCACGGGCGAAGGTGTGACCATCAAACAGGTGAGTACGGATCCGCGTTTCAAATATCGCGGTTGGGCGTTGAAAGCCGGTTGGGAATCCCTGCTCGTGGTTCCGCTCAAAGTCAAAAATCATGTGCGCGGCGCCATTGAAGTGTTTAGTTTAAACCCGCGCGAATTTAGCCAGACCGATGTCAATAATATTTCGGCGATGATCGAAGGCATTGGGCTGGCCATTGAAAATTACCAACGCGCACAAGAGTTAAAAATTTTCAGCCGGATCGTGCAAACACTCGGCACGATTCTCGAACCGGAAAAAGCGTTGCAGGAAATTGTCGATGGGGCACGGGTTCTGGCCAACGCGGATACGGCGGCGATTTTCTTTTTCACACGTGAGAAAGATGGCGAAAATTTTCGCCTGGCCAGCCAATCGCCACGGCCGAATGACAACTTTGCCCATATTCCACGGCCCATCGGCGGCATTTCGCGATATATCATTGACACGGGTAGAAGCGTCAGTATTGCCGACGTTTTTGAAGACAATCGCGTGCATCAGGAGGTGATTGAAGCCGGCGCGCGCTCACTCATTGGCGTGCCGGTACAAGTCGGCTCGGAAAAAACCGCCGTGTTGTATGTGACCAACAAGCAACCACATGCTTTTGGCGATCATGACGTCGATTTGCTTCGGGATTTGGCTGGCCACGCCGCAGCAGCATTACAGCGGGTGCAATTGCTTGATGCACTTAAACGAATTGAGCACGCCGGCTCCAGGATTTTTGAAGTGGATAACGTGACCCAGGAACTGCTCCGCGAAACATGCCACCTCGGTTTTGATTTTGGCGCCGTACAACTGATCGATCACGCCACCGGCACCATTGCTACGGTGCAAGGTACCGGCATCGCGCGCGATTGGGATGGGTTGGCGAAACATCGCCTGAATGGGGAGGCCAGAGACATTCAAGCTGACATCGTTGAGCAATTAACCATAGAAATCATTTCCGGTTGGGATTCGCGTTTCGACCGGTGGATTTACAATCAATTCAATCACCAGCAGTTGATTCGTATTTTTGCGCCGATTTTTTTGCTGCGCGATGAAAAAAAGAATTTACATCCGCCGACAGTTGACTGCTATGATTGGGAGAACCCCGAGGAGTTCCAGTCGCTGGAAGGCGCAAGGTTGCGCTTGCGGCCGAATCGAAAGTTGCTTGCGAGAAAAAAGCATCATTTAGAAGTCGTCGGGACCATTGAAGCGGGCTATGCGATATCGCATAGCAACAGCATTCGTCTGGAGGAGGCGCAAAATCTTTTTCGTTTAATTTGCAGCCGGGCTTATGCCCTGTGGGAAACACAGCTCAGTAACGTTCTTGAAACCATCGTCAAAAACGCCATGCATTTGATCGCCGCCGATTCAGCTTCGATTCGGCTATTATACGATCCGGCCAAAGAACGCTACGCCTTTTGTGCTTGCACAGGCAAACTGGTTCCCGAATATATGGAGATTTATCGTCCGCGCAAAGACGGCATCGGCGAACAGGCCTTACGTGATCGTGAGCCCAAAATCGCGGATAAAAATTTTGAAAACGAGTACCCTGAATATTTTCATCTCACCGAACTTAAAAAATTGTACCCTGAGCGTTACAAACCGGATGAAGGCATCCGCGCTTTTGCCTGTTTTCCATTGATTGTCAGCGAAACGCAATATGGCCTGCTGTTTCTGCATTTTTGGCGCGAACATCGGTTTAGCCATGAAGAACTGGAGTGGGGCAAGCTGTTTGCTGAACAGGCGGTCACAGCGTTGAAAAACACTTTGGTATACCAAGAAAAACGGCAGGCGGCACGCGCGCTTGACAGTCTGCATTTTGTCGGGCAGTTTCTGGTGTCGCAGCCGCAGGTTAAAGTTGAAGAGCTTTTACAGCGCATTGGGCAAAGCGCGCTGAATGTTTTAAATGCGGACGTCATTACCGCGTATCTTTACAATCAGCAAGCGGATGATTTTCCGCTATTGCCGCCGTTGATGGAAGGACGCTTGCTGGTCGAGACGAAAATGAAAGGCGAGGTGGAACGCGGCGACGCGCCGTCGCGAATCGTTCGAGATATTCGCCAAAATATTTATGCGCCGGATGTTTTGCAACATTCCATTTTTTATGATCGTGACCGCGTACGCTCGCCCGGCAAAGAAATTCCTTATGTCGAACGCGAAAGGATTAAATCCGCGGCGGGTATTTTGTTGCGCGTTGGCGCGGAAATTGTCGGCGTCATGTTTGTCAATTATCGCACCCGGCATGAATTTACCCCCGAAGAACGCCGGCTAATTGAAACCTTCGCCTCGGCGGCGGCTATTGGCATTTATAATGCACGTTTGTTCAACACGACCGATGAGCAATTGCGCAATCGGCTGGAAGAGTTGACGGCGCGCGTCGAAGAACTGCAACAGTTGCAGGAAGTCAGCAAAGCCATTACTTATTTCACCACCGATGTAAAGGATGTTTTGCAACAAATTGCCCGTGGCGCGCGCCGGGTTTTGAATGCGGATGTGACACTGATTTTACCTTATGACGCGGTCACCAAAACTTTCAACCGAAAGTTGGTTGGATACGATGGCGTACAACACGAGCTGCCATTTGATGCGGTCCAACCGGGCGGCGTCGCTACGTCGGTTTTAAAGAGTTCTGCCGGTTATATTATCGTAGAGGATATTAATCAGCCGCCCGCCCGTGTCAACATTCGTGTTAATGAAGGCATTCTCGGACAGATCAATGTCCAATCTTTTCTCGGCATGGCGCTGCGGGTCGGCGCCGAGGTCGTGGCGGAAGGCAGCGATGATAAAGAAACGGTCGGCGTTCTGTATATTGATTTTCTGCAACCGCATAAATTCAAGAAAGAAGAAATCGAAGTGGCGCAAATGTTTGCCAATTACGCCGCGACCGCCATTGCCGCAGCGCGGATTCATGAACGCCGCTTAGAATATGAACGAGTGACAGCGATCAACGCCTTTGGCGCGCGGTTCGCGCATCGTGTCGGCAATTTGCTCGGCACGGTGCCGCTGAATTTTAACGCGATTCAACGCCTGCTCAATGGCGCCGATAGTGCGCCGTTGCAGGCACATCTCAAATTATTGAGCGAGGATGTTCGAAAAGTTGAACGCATTCTCGACGCTGGAAAAAGCCTGCGCCGGCACGGGGCCATCAACAAAGAACCCGTGATGATCAATCAGCTTATTCGAGAGCTTGTGGAACAACACAAGATGCCGGAAAATATTGTCGTGACGCTAGAGTTAGATCAAGAAGCCGGAAACATTGCCGCCAATAAGCTCGTGCTGGTCGATATTCTTAGTGACATGATTGACAACGCGATATATGCGATGCCGGGAGGCGGGCAGCTAATTCTGGGAACCCAAAAACATCACGACAATAACACGATAGAAATTCACGTCCGCGACACCGGATGTGGTATTCAACCCGATATTTTGCAGACTTTACAAAAACCCTTGCCGTTTTTCAGCACCAAAAAAGACAATCTCGGTCTCGGGGTTTGGCTGGATTATCAGGCCGTGCAGCAAATGGGCGGTCGGTTAAATATTGAAAGCCAAGTCGAGGTTGGAACAACGTTCAGCATTCAATTGCCTCTACAAGGGCTTCATGAAAACCTCCAACCCTAAAATTTTAATTGTCGATGACACTTCCAACTGGCGGGTGACATTGGAAACGCTGTTGAAATCCTACGGATACGATGTCACGGTTGCCGCTAATGTATTAGAAGCCAGCGCTGCGCTGGAACAAGGGCCGTTTCACGCCGCCATCCTCGATGTCAGATTGGATGACTTCGACGACGACAATCGCGAGGGACTTTCAACTGTGCTGCTGGCGGCGCACCGGAAATTTCCACACCTCAGGTTTATCGTAATTTCGTCCTATTACAACGAAACGGAGGTGCGTAACTTTGTTCCGCCTGATGTCAAGTTGTTTTATTTCGACAAAAATAATTTTCCTATTGATCGCTTGTTAAATACATTGCAGGAATTGATTCAAGAAAAACCTATACAGTTGCCGTGATTAAACACGGCAGGAGGGAAGTTAAATGAGTGAAAAGCATGCACTCATTGTGGAAGATGCGCCCAATTGGGCCACACAACATCAACTGGCGTTGAGTGAGCTTGGATTCAAAACCTTTGTCGCCAATGACTATGCCGAAGCCTTGGGCTTGCTCCGGCGTGAACAGTTGGAGGTGGCGATTATCGACCTCTGCTTAACGACGCATTCCGAACCGGATAATCTCAATGGGGTTTTTCTCTTGCAGGGGCTTGCAGAAAAAAATATTCCCGTTATCATTGTTACCGGCCACGGTCCGCGTAAGCTGGTCGACCGCATCTATGATGATTTCGGCGTGTTCGAAGTGTTGGATAAACTCTCTTTTAAGCCGGAAAAATTTAAAGAATACGTTTT
>CAYZFF010000267.1:4747-6475 GCA_964477305.1 uncultured Cytophagia bacterium | reverse complement strand
TGCGTGAAGAAAAGATCGCCACCGGTGCCGACGCCGACATCCAATTTAATGCCGAAATAGGTGTTGCCGTTGGTGTAATGATCGCCGTGCGTGGTGCGGCCCCAACCCTGCCGATAACGTAGCGCGAGATCAGATTGGCCAGCCCAACCGGTGTGATACAAACTCGCCGGAACGCCGTGCGTTGGCGAGGCAATGGCGAGCAAATAAACGATCATCGTTTCATTCCAACCCACCAACGGATGGCTAATGTGCCATCCGTGATTCGGCGACCAATGCCAATACAAAAAATCACTCGCCGGTTCTTTGCGATACCAATTCCACTCAACGCTATTCCACAATTCGGTAATCGTGTCGCGCAACACGCGTTCGTCTTTCGTGTTGTGCGTGAAATATTGCCGCGCCACGAGCAGGCCTTGCACGAGAAAGGCAGTTTCGACAAGATCGCCGCCGTCATCGTATTTACCGAAATACGGAATTGTTTTGCCGGTGCGCCCGTCTAAGAAATGCGGCCACACACCGTGAAAGCGTTCGGCATTTTTGAGGAAGCGCACGATTTTCAACATGCGTTCGATGCCTTGCTCGCGCGTGATAAAACCGCGCTCAACAGCGACAACAAGCGCCATGATGCCAAAACCGGAGGAACCAACCGCAACGAGATTTTCATCGCCCGGGAGAATTTCAATGGCCATGCCCGCATTCGGATGGGCGGCTTCCCAATAATAACGGAAACAGGCTTCCTGCACCATCGCGAGAAGTTCTTCGTCGCTCAGTTCTCGCGTACTCGCGCTGGCAGCAGCCGAAAGCGGCGATTCATTGTCATGCTGGTCGAGCGCGGCAATTTTGTAGAAGGCCGTTTTGCTGGGCGCGCCAATAAAATCCACAAACCGTGCAAGGTGGCCTTTTTGTATGCCGATGGGCGAAAATGTTTTGTTGTCCCATGCACGATAAATTTTGTAACCGAACGGTTGGATGATTTGATTCGGCGCCCACGTCAAGTCAATGTGGCTTGCATAGCCTTTCGCGACAAGGCCGGCGGGCGCAGAAGCGATGTCTGCGCGGTTTGCCGGTGTGTCGTCGCCGATCCTGACGTCGTCAATGTATAAAATATGCTCTTTGCCGTCGTCGAGACGCTGCACAAAAAATATGTTTGCTAAATGGCGTGCATCGAATTTGACTTCATCGGTTGATTGGAAAATGGGGGCGAAGGATGCAATGGGCAATCTAATCTGAATCCACTGTTGCGCCGGGAGTTTTTCGAGCGCGTCGAGAAGTTTAATGTCGGGTGTGGTGACACCGTTCGCATCTTGCAGCGCGATCAACGGCGATGCTGCGCGGGTTAATTCTGTTTCCGAAAAGCAGCGCAGAAATAATGTGTTTCCGGAAAATTCAAAACGCCGGCCATAGCGGCTTGCGACTTTGAGCGTCATGCGCCAATCGCCGCCGAATTGCGAATTCCATTTTAGCCGCAGGGAATTGGGCGGACTAAAGAAAACCTTGTCATCAACCGGAAATTTACCGTCGATGAGCTCCAGCGTGCTGGGCGCAATGAATGAACCCTGGCTAAAATAATACGAGCGATCTGTAAGGCTGTTGTCAAAGATAACATGCTGATCGTAGCGGGATTGGCTCATAGAAGAGATTGGCAGAAGAGAAAATGCAATCAAGCTCGAAATAGCCATTTGTAACAACGGCCTCATCGCGTATCCTTTATAAATTTGCCAACGGATC
>CAYZFF010000267.1:0-4647 GCA_964477305.1 uncultured Cytophagia bacterium | reverse complement strand
TGGTTGCAAAAAATATTTCTCTCAAAATGTCAATCCCAAACTAAACCGCTGCGCATTTTCCAAGCGGCCATAATCGGCCCAACTGTAATCGAATTTAAAAACGAAGCCTTGAAAATCATAATGCAAACCCGCGCCGGCGGTGAGGCCGACTTCGGAATCTTTCAGAAAAAGATTTTGGTAGCCGCCGCGCAAAGCGAAAGCATTTAGAAACGACCACTCTGCGCCGACACTCATGCTTTCGGTATTGTCATTGGGATGAAACGCATCAACCGCAAGCAAGATTTGGTGATTGTTGTGAAATTTATAAGGCAAACTCATACCGACGCGAAAGAGCACGGGCAGCGAAAAGTCTTGCGTGACCACTTCACCGGGCAGCGCGCTGTTGTCGCCATATTTGCGCGCGTCGAGATCATATTGTATGCGCAAATCGCGACCCGAGTAACCGGCCTGCAAACCAAAATTAGAAATGCTCGCACCGAGGCGCAGACCGTTTTCGGAGACGCGATAAATCGTTCCTACATTCAATCCAAAAGTTGAAAGCGAACTGTGCCAAATCGTTTCTTGCAAGTACGTGAGCTGCACGCCAACGGAAAAGCGATCCGATAACGCGCGGCCGTAACCCAGACCGAGCGCCAAATTCGAAACGCTATAACGCTCGCCGGTGCCCAGTGGTTGCGCAACCGTGCGCACGTTAATTTCGCCGGAGTTCAAAGCGGTTAAGCTAAAAAATAAATTGCCAAAACTGCCGGCAGGGATGAAGGCTGCGGCATAGTCATATTTAATGTCCGCCAGCCACAGACTGTGCGTGAAATGCACCCCGTATTCGTTAAGTTGTCCCATGGCGCCCGGATTGTAATAAACGGAGGCGACTTCGTCATACAACGCAACACTGGCGTTGCCCATGGCGGTGGCGCGCGCACTCGGCTCGATCAACAACATTTGCCCGATGGTCGTGCCGGTTTTGCTCTGCGCGGGCGCGAGTGAACTGCTGCTCAATATCATGAGCACGAAGTGGAGGAGCGAAAGGGGAATTTTTTTCATGACACAAACTCCTCAAACATAAAAAATTCTAAAACTATCTTAGCGTTTAAGTGTCGGCCCCTGAAGGGGCGACTGCAAAACTTTATTTAATAATTGCAAATTTGCCAACGTGCTTGCCCGCGGCGTTGCCATCAACGTGAAAAAGATACAAGCCAGGGGCGACGTCCAAATTATCTTTTGTGCGCAAATCCCACGCGACAAAGCCATCGTTCGAGCCGTCGTGCCGCAGGGTTTGCACCAACTCACCGCGCACGGTGTAAATGCGAATCATACAATTAGCCGGCAAGCTGCGAAATTCCATGCGCCGCTCGCCGCGGCCAGAAATGGCGAAACGCTCGGCTTCAAAACTTGCGGAGCCGACATACGGGTTGGGCACGGCATACGGCTCTTGGGCAAATTCGCTTTTCGCATTTTCGGCATTTACTTGTTGGCCGGAGGTGCGGAATGAAAAAACGTCGCTCGTGCCAATTGGGTGTTGCAGCACGAGATGATAGACGTCACCATCTCTCGGCGGCACAATCGCGCCACGTTTGCCTTGCCCGGTCGTATCCAGTTGCACCCGCCAGGTTTCCTGCTCAATCACCGTCACCCCGGGAACCTCGGTGATGATGGCAATGTAATCATCCGCACGGCTCAACGTGCCGTCGCGATCGAGATCGGCCATGCCGAATTTTAAGCGAATATCGCCAGTCGGCGTGTGCGCGACGACGCGAAATTTTGCCGGACGCGGCCCGCGACCGATGCCGAAATTAATCGAGGTGTCAAGCGGCACATCACTGAATGTTATGGTGATATCACTTGGAAAAGCGGGGCGGCGTAAATTGATCATGCGGCCGCCGCGAAAATTTGCCCGATCTGGCCGCGTTTCATCGATGGGGTCTTGGAAAATCGCTTTGATTTTTGTATTCGTTTTGCTCGCCGCCGTGTAGCCGGTGCGCGCCGAATCAACGAGGATCGTCGACGGGGTGGTGATCACCGGCAACAAGCCGGCACCGACCTGGCCGATGCCTTTGCCATTCAAATCATAACCATTGGTAAACACGGTTTTGCCGGTGGTGCTATCAATCAAATCATAAAAAAAAGCGCGAATACTGTCCGGTGAAGTGGTTTTGAATTTGATATTGAACACGTGATTATCCGGCACGAGATCGGAGTTGACGACGCGAATTTCCGCCGTGCCGACGCCATTGCCAACCGTGTGTTTGGCCGCCGAAACACTGGCGGGAACAAAACCAAGCACTTTCGGATTCGGACGTACGGCCACGACATTTTTCGGCAAGATCGTGCCGCCGCGCGGCGTGCGCGACACCGTAATCGCATTTTCAGATGGGTAAAAATCGAGCGAATCCGAGCCGCGATCATACGCGCAGACGGCGTAATAGTAAAGCTGGCCATTCGTCACAGTGGTATCCGTGAACGTGTGACTGATGCCGCTATCATTGCCAAGATAATACGCGACGCCATTCACCACTTGCCGCGAAAATCCTCTTTTATTATTGACGAGATCGAATTGTGCCAGGGGTTTGCCGTTGCCAATCAAGTCGGTGCCGCGGCCGGTGGTGATCACACGGACATCGCGAAACTCGGGATCGGTGGCGCGATAAATCCGATAGCCTTCAAAATCATTTTCCAGCGTGACCGGGTCGGAGCCGCGCTCGGACAAATCATCCCACGCCAGCCGCACATAACCGTCGCCGGATTCTGCCGTGACGTTCGGCGCATCGGGTGGCGTGGCGAATTGATAATTGGCGTTATAAATTTTTTGCACCGTCTTCACGGTTTCGCGCAACTCAGTCAAATCCGCGCCGTAAGCGAGCGCCAAGCTGAAACGCTCGGTTTTACCAGCGGGTAGCGTGAACGGACCGGAGGCAAAAAGAAAACCGATGTTATAATTCAATACCAGCGCCGTGTCGAAGCGCGCGGAGAAAACCGGATCAATAAATTTTTCATACAACAGTCGTGGCCAATTCTTGGTGCCGGAGTAAAATTCAATGCCATCGACGGCATCGCTCGGGGCGCCTGCTCCCGCGCGAATACGATTAAATTTGAATCCCGTCAAACCGATTTGATCGGACTCGTGTAAATCGGTGCGATCAAAATTCGTTTCACCGGTGGTCGGACGGCCATCGCCTTCGCCGGGATCATTGGTGCCGAAGACGCCGTCAGTGCCGGTGTCATGTAGTTCGGCAACCCAATCCAAATCTTCATCGCCGGTCCACCAGCGGCTGGCGCGATACGCCGGACGCGATTTAAAATCACTAAAGGTGGCGTTATATTTGTCGACATCGTAATGGCTGCGTACATACGCTTCGATTTCCGGTTGGCTCGTTAACAGCGTGCCGGGACCGCCGTCGCGTTTCTCATCGACCATACCATCGTTGTCATTGTCAAGGCCGTCGCCGGGTTTGCCGGGCGTTTCGAGATAGGCATAACCGAGATAACCGGTGATGCCGCAATTGCCGCTCAAATCTTTGCCATGGCCAAATTTATCCCAGGTGTAAACTAAATTCAAGTTTTGGGTCTTGGTGTTAAACGAACGATCATAATAGGCGTTATCATCATCGGATTCGAAAGCGCCGTCGCAGGAAAGCGCAGAGCCGCCGACGCCGGAATCGAAATACAAACCGAAAATAATATTTTCATTATAATCCGTCGTGCCTTCGTTGGTAATATCGTAATGCCAAAAAACCACGTTCTGCGCTTGCGGGTTGGCCCATTGAAAACCCCGCACTTCCACGCGCAGGCCGAGGCCGCGGCGGGTGAGATCGCGACTGTCAGGAAAAAAATCCCACGCGTCATAAAAATCGTCGTCCATCACCGAATAACTTTCCTGATCGGCGTTGGCGCGCTTGCCGAAATAACCGTTCCAACTACCTCGCCAGCCGGGATCGAAGCCGTCGCTTTCTTTATCAGGCCAAGATTCCGGCCAGGTGCGCGGATCGTTGCTGATCGCCGGTGAGCGGCCGCGGTTGATATTCGGATCGGCTTGAAAATAACCGGGGCGCGGCTCGAAGCGCATGACCCGATTCTTCAGCGGGCTTAGGGCCTGGCGCTCGCGGAAACCGGTTTCCATAATAAACGCTTCGGAGTTGTTGCGCTGCCGGATTTTGGCGAGCACGAACGGCGTGACGCCGTCGCTGTAATTCATGCCGCCGCCCTTGGGCACTTCGACGGAGTGAAAGACGCTAAGATCGACATTGACGGGATCAGCCGGATAGTTGCCGACCATGCCGTAATTCCAAAACTCGGTGCGGATACTGTTCGCATCATGTGACCCGCGGCGCTCGGCATCCACGCGCCCGCGTTTTTCCTGTGGGACCACGGGTTGGAGTTGGGCAAAGGCGGTGGTTGCCGTTGCTGTGCACAACATCAGCAAAAAAACTTTTGCAAGATAATTCATAACTGATCTCTCAGTTTTCATAATTTGATAATGCTAATCAAAATATTTATAGGCAAATGATTTGCCGTTTTTGATTATCTTGTCGCCGGCATTATGCAAGCAAAATTTTAAAACGTCATCCACAAGATAATCAAGGCGGAATGATTTAATAATGTTGCATTATTGCGATGAGCTAATCGTCAATCCAACCTCGACACGACGCGGGG
>CAYZFF010000266.1:0-6482 GCA_964477305.1 uncultured Cytophagia bacterium | reverse complement strand
TCGGTGGCGCGGCCGGAAGCGTTGACGTTGTGGGAAGCGCAGTTCGGCGATTTTATGAACGGCGCGCAAATCATCATCGATCAATTTCTTTCGTCCGCTGAAGAAAAGTGGAAGCAAAACAGCGGACTGGTTTTGTTGTTGCCGCACGGCTTTGAAGGCCAAGGCCCGGAACATTCGAGCGCCCGCATCGAACGGTTTCTCACGCTGTGCGCCGAAGAAAACATGCGCGTGACCATGCCGACCACCGCCGCGCAATACTTTCATTTGCTGCGCAGCCAAATGCACGCGGGAATTCGCAAGCCATTGATCGTGATGACGCCGAAGAGTTTGTTGCGTGCCAACTCGGCAAAAAGCGCCGCGGCGGATTTTACCGAAGGCGGTTTTCAAATTTTATTGAACGATCCGAATCCGCCGGCCAATCCCAAACGCTTTTTGCTCTGTTCCGGAAAAGTGAGTTATGATTTGCTGGATTATCGCCAGCAAAATAAACTGGATGATACGTTGATCGTGCGGCTGGAACAAATGTATCCTTTCCCATTCGAAGGTTTGCGCGAGCTATTGCAGCGCTATCCGAACACCACCGATTTTCGTTGGGTACAAGAAGAGCCGCGCAATATGGGAGTCTGGAATTTTGTGCAAACGCGCTTGAAATACGTGTTGACGCCGAGTCATCGGCTCACCTACGTTGGTCGCGTTCCCAGCGCCAGCCCCGCGACTGGAAGTGCGCGCGTGCATCAACTTGAGCAGGAGAGATTGGTGCGGCAGGCGTTTGAATTGTAATGGCAACAGTGAAGACTTATCTGCCTGCGCCGGCTACCCAAAATATGTTGGTGGTATTTGACGGCACCATTCGTGAGCAATAATTGAGTTATACTGCAAAGAAAATAATTTGCGATAACAATTTTTATCAATAAATTATTATGCTCGCCTTTGAACGCTTGGCTGAAGAAAAAATTCGCAACGCGATTGCTGCCGGAGAGTTTGATAATTTGCCGGGTCAAGGCAAGCCGTTGGATTTAGCTGAGCCGCCGGGCGTGCGTCCGGAAGACCGGCTCGGTTACCTCGCTTTAAAGAATGGCGGCTTTTTGCCGGAGTATCTGCAATGGCGCAAAGAACTCGAAACCGCTTTGCAGGAATTGACGCAATTTGAGCAACGTTGCCGCGAACGGCTGGGAAAGCATGTCGGCGCCTGGCAACAATTAAATTTTTTACACAAACAAAGCCAAGTCATGTTGCCGCCGCCCTCGGCGTTGACGCCAAGGCTTTTGGCCCGGGGCAAGCGGGAACAAATCACGCATTTACAGCGTGGGAAAAGAGTGCCAGGCAGATCCATGACCCAGCGATTAAGCCGGCTCAACCAAACCTATCAGGTGGAGCGGCAATGGTTACGTGAACGTTTGAGCGAGTTGGCGGTGCAAAGCGAAGATTTGGCGAAGCGTCTGCACGAGGCCATGGTAGAAAAAGAAATTCGGGAACGGCGGGAGTTTTTGCTTCTGCGTCAAAGCCCGTCTTGTTCGCGCGCGGAAATATTGGCGCGGTTTGATCGTGAATTTCCCGCGACGTTGCGAGAGTCTGATGATCAGTTTTAGTTCTGAATTGCTGGCGCACCTCAAGCCGGACGCCAGAATTGCCGTGCTCACCGGCGCGGGGATTTCAGCGGAAAGCGGCTTGGCGACTTTTCGCGGGCCAGAGGGTTTGTGGAAAAACCATCGCCCGGAAAATTTAGCGACGCCCGCAGCGTTTCAGCGTGATCCGCACCTCGTGTGGGAGTGGTACAATTTTCGCCGTGACCAAGTGCGAGAACATGCGCCGAACCCCGGCCACCTCGCGCTCGCGCAGATGGAAGCGCGGTTTGAAAATTTCACTCTTGTTACGCAAAACGTCGATGGCTATCATGTTCGCGCTGGCAGCCGCGCCGTTTATGAGCTGCATGGCAATATTATGAAAAGCCGCTGCAGCCAATGCGATCACGAGTGTGACGCCGGTGAAGAAAACTGGCGCGAGGCCTTGCCTTATTGTGCCTGCGGCGCGCTTTATCGCCCGGGCGTGGTGTGGTTTGGTGAAAGCCTGCCGCCGCAAACGCTGCAACGCGCTTTCAAAGCTGTCGAAACGTGCCAGGTTTTCTTCTCGATTGGAACTTCGGCGGTGGTTTATCCCGCGGCGGCTTTGCCGCAAATGGCCGCCGAGTATGGCGCCTATGTCGTCGAGATCAATCCGGAGGAAACGCCGCTTACCTCACGTGTTGACGAGTTTTTACCAGGCAAGTCCGGCGAAATACTGCCGGCTTTGATTAATCGTATTCAGCAGGGATTAGCATGAAGTTGTTCGCTCCGTGTGCATCAAAAAGAAGTGTGTCTCTTGTCGCTGCCGCCATTATTGCGCTGCTCCTGCAAAGTTGTGGCGGTTACTATAACACGTTTTACAATACCAAAAAGGTTTACAAGGAAGCACTGGAAGAGCAAAAACGCCGGCCGGTCAATGACAATCGGCCCGGTTCCGGTGAGATTCAAAAATACGATAAAGCCATCGAGAAGGCGTCGAAGCTATTGCAGTTGTATCCGAATTCGCGTTATGTCGATGACGCGTTGTTGTTGATCGGCGAGTGTTTTTTTTACAAACAGGAATATCTGAAAGCCCAGCGCAAATTTCAAGAGTTGATCACGCTGTTCCCGAAAAGCGGCCTCGTGTCATCCGCGCAATTGTGGCTGGCAAAAACCAGTATCGAATTGAACGACTATGCCGGCGCCGAACAGGCCTTGCAAGAGTTGGAAAACCGCGAGAAAAAAGGCGCGGCGGTGGATCAAGCCCATCATCTGCTTGGTGAAATTTATTTTCGCCAAAAACAATACGCGCGAGCGGCGCAAGAATATGAACTGGCGGCGAATAAGCTGGACGACGCTAAAATTCGTGGCGAGGCTTACATGCGGTTGGGTGAATGCCGCATGGAGTTGAAAGAATATAATCGCGCTGCCGAGGCGTTCCGGCGCGCGAGTGGAGCGATTAAAAACAATATCAATTTGCAGTTTCAGGCCCGCCTGCAACAGGCAGTGGCCTTGAAGAAGGATCAAAAACTTAACGCCGCCCTGGAAGGGCTGAACGCGATGCAGAAGGAGTTTAGCACGCATCGCGATCTGCCGCTGGTTAAAAATGAAATTGCCGAATGTACTGATGGGCAGGGTAAAACGGAATCGGCCATCAAGCAGTATCTCGACATTTGCGAGGCCCATCAACGCACGGAGGCTTCGGCGGCGGCATTTTTTGCGCTCGGCGCGATTTATGAGCGGCGCGGCGATTTTAGCAAAGCGAAAGAAAATTATGACAATGTGCGCCGTGAGAGCAGCCGCTCCGAAAAACTTTCGGAAGCCGAGCGGCGCAGTAAAGCGATCAGCGCACTGACGAAATTAAAAGAAAACATAACCTCATTAGAACGGCAACGCGCTATTTTATCCGGAGAGCAAACGGCAACAACGTTGCTGGCAGCGAATAAGGATAAAGATAAAAAAGAGAGCGACGTGCGAAAACCGATCAGCCGTTTTCCCCGCCGCGCGCGCAATATCGATCCGGCCACGTTGTCTGGTAGTTTGACTTCAAAAGATCCGCAGAAAATTGCGGCGGAGTTGGCGAAAAGCAAAATACTGCTGGCCGAGCTTTTTCTGTTTAATTTCAATCGGCCGGATTCGGCGATGCGTGAATATTTGGATGTGTTTGAGTTTTTTCCGCAGACGGAATATGCGCCCCAAGCCATGTATTCACTGGCTTATATTCTCGGCGACGCGCCGGCGACGCTGGTCATGCGCGACAGTATTTTACAAGTGCTCGCGGGCCAATACGCCAACACGTTGCAAGGCCAGGGCGCCAAGCGCCGGCTTGGCCGCTCCGATACGCTGGCACTCACCACCGGAATGCCGGAATTGATCCGCCAGGCTGAAGCGCATTTGGTGAAAGAAAAAGATGCCAAGCGCGCCGTGCAGTTGTACGAAGAATTTTTGCAGCGCGAGCCTAAGTCAAAATATGCAGCGCAGTCGTTGTACGCGGTGGGCTGGATTTACGAACATGAACTGGCGGATAATAAACAAGCCCTGACGGCGTATAAAAAACTACTGGAAGCTTATCCGGAATCTCCTATGGCGCGGCGTATTCGCCCCAAAGTATTGGCGGTAGAACAGCCGGCGAAGCCGAAACCAGCGCCCACGGTGGCTCCGCCGGTTGAAGTCGCTGCTGATACGATTGCCGCCACGGATTCCGCGGCCGTGGTGGATGACGAATTGCCGTTGCGATTAAGACAGAATAAGCTAAAAGCGGAGCAACGGCGGCCACCGAAAGATGATGAAGAAATCCAACCGCCAGAAGCACGAAAAGATGACGAAGCGGAAGAGAAAAAAGATAAAGAAAAACCGCCCGAACCGCCGCGGTTTTGAGCAAACCGATAGTATAAGTAGGGCAAAACAATCAAATCCTTTGCATTTGCATGTTAGCAACCGTCGATTCGAGAAAAAAGGGAATTTTCTCCTGCCCTGTGCTCACCAATGATGAGGTGGCACGGGGCATTTTTTTGATGCGCCTGCACGCGCCGGAAATTGCTGCACGCGTCTTACCGGGGCAATTTGTAAATGTCAAAACGACGGCAGAAAAATTAGCTGCCTGTTCGCCCTTTCTGCGGCGTCCCTTCAGCGTGTGTGAAGTGGATCGCCGTGCCGGAACAATTTCAATACTCTGGAAGATCGTCGGCCCGGGAACGAGTATGTTGGCACAACATCGATCTGGCATGTTGTTAAGCCTCATTGGGCCGCTTGGACATGGATATGATCTGTCAAACGTAACTGGTCCGGTGGCGTTGGTCGCCGGCGGCGTTGGGGTTGCGCCACTTCCCATTCTCGCCATGGAACTGGCGGCGCGGCGTTTACCGTTCACGGTATTGCTGGGCGCGCGTAATGTCGATGAATTATGGGGCGAGCGGGAATTGTCACAACTCGGCGGGCGCGTGCAAATTGCCACGGACGATGGCAGTTATGGACAGAAAGGTTTGGTGACGAATTTACTTGCGGCTTGGTTGCACGAAAACAAGAACCCTACGGCGCAGGTTTTGGCTTGTGGGCCGATGCCGATGTTGAGCGCCGTGGCGAAGCTCTGTCTGGAGGCGCGCGTTGAGGCGCAGGTTGCAATTGAGACCATGATGGGTTGCGGCTTCGGCATTTGTATGGGCTGCCCTGTTGTTCCCGCTGCCGGCGCAGAAAAGAACGGACGTTATTACCTGGCGTGTCTGGATGGGCCGGTGTTTCCGGCGCAGGCGATGCGGTTTTGAACAGAAGTGCAGCCCGCCGGCGATTTAGAAAATTTGCAAAGTAAGAGAAAAATTCTCTGCCCAAGCCGGCTTTAGAAATAACGTACGCATTCCTGAAACCGTCAATCAGCGCGAATCGGCGCTAATTTTTTATTCGCGTTCATTGCGGTTCGGAATATGGGTAGGTTGTGCAAAGGATATTGCTTAGGATTGCCGATTAAATAACTTGCCCAAGTGATCGTCATGCCCGAGCGCTTTAATCGGGCATCCACCGCTGGATTCCCGCCAAAAGCATGCGGGAATGACAAATAGGTGAAATGGGAAAGTTATTTAAATATCGATCCTTAACAATTCTTATGGCTGAATTAAAAATAAAAATTCGTGACGTCGAATTTCCGACACCGGTTTTTGTGGCGTCGGGAACTTTTGGCTACGGGCAGGAGGCGACGGATCTCGTTGATCTCAAAGGCCTCGGCGCAATCATTACGAAATCCATTGGGCCGCAGCCGCGCCTCGGCAATCCCGCGCCACGACTCTTTGAAACCACGGCGGGATTGCTTAATTCCATCGGCTTGCAAAATGTCGGCGTGAAAAATTTTATCGATGAAAAACTGCCGTTTCTGCGAACGCTCGGCGTGCCGATCATCGTCAATATCGCCGGGCGCAGCCTGGATGAATACGTCGAGGTGGCGCGTATTCTTGAAGCACACGAAGGCATCGTCGGCTACGAGCTGAATTTTTCCTGTCCGAATGTGAAAGAAGGCGGTCTCGAATTTAGCCAAAAAGCCGAAATTACGGAACGCGCCACCCGTGCGATTCGCGATATCACCCGCCGGCTCGTCATCCCCAAGTTAACGCCGAATGTGACACGCGTGGGCGAGATTGCGCAAGCCGCCGAGGCCGGCGGTGCGGATGCAATTTCACTCATCAACACGCTTACGGGCATGGCGGTTGATATTGAAACGTGGCGGCCGCGGCTCAACACGGTGGTCGGCGGTTATTCCGGGCCGGCGATTAAGCCGGTGGCGCTTGCCAAAGTTTATGAAACCACGCGCGCGGTGAAAATTCCCGTGATCGGCATCGGCGGCATTACGAGTTGGCAGGATGCCGTGGAATTTTTTCTCGTTGGCGCCACTGCGGTGCAAATCGGCTCGGCAAACTTCGTCGAGCCCCGCACCGGCGTTTTTGTGGCGGAAGGATT
>CAYZFF010000265.1:0-6511 GCA_964477305.1 uncultured Cytophagia bacterium | reverse complement strand
AACCCCAATCTGCCACTCAAAGGGCGAGGTACGCCGCTCAATCCCGTCAATCGCTTCGAGCCGATTGACATTGTGGTTGACCCCGAATGGCTCGAATATGGCGAAGAGCAGCCGATCAAAACGCAGTACTTCGTCGACACTTCGCGCTCAATTCTCTCCAAAAATGACAGCCCCGATATTCCTTTCACATACGGCCTCAATCCCTATCGCGGTTGCGAGCATGGCTGCGTTTATTGTTATGCGCGGCCAACGCATGAATATTTCGGCTTGTCCGCCGGTTTGGATTTTGAAACAAAGATCATGGTGAAATTAGATGCGGCGAGATTGCTTGAAGAAACATTTCGCGATCCGAAATGGCAGCCGCAAGTGATTGCGCTTTCCGGCAACACCGACTGCTATCAAATCGCCGAACGCAAATTGCAAATTACCCGGCGCTGTTTGGAAGTTTTTTTGAAATACCGGCATCCAGTCGGTATGATTACTAAGAACGCGCTGGTGACGCGCGACCTCGATTTGTTGCGGCAAATGGCCGCGCACAATCTGGTCGGGGTTTCCCTCTCGATCACGACGCTCGACAATCAACTTTGCCGCAAGATGGAGCCGCGCACCTCGGCGCCGGAAAAGCGGCTCGAAGCCATCGAGAAACTCGCGGCGGCGGGCATTCCCACCGGCGTCAATGTGGCGCCCATCATTCCCGGATTGACGGATCATGAAATGCCGGCGATTCTGGCGGCGGCCGCCGAACGCGGCGCGATCAGCGCGGGGCACATCATGGTCCGTTTGCCGTATGCCGTGAAAGAATTATTCGGTAATTGGGTGGGGCAAAATTTTCCCGCGCGCGCCAACAAAATTATTCACGCGATTCAAGAGATGCGGGGCGGCAAGCTCAACGATCCCAACTTCGGCTCGCGCTTTCGCGGCGAAGGCGAGCGCGTTGACGCCATTAGCCAGATGTTTGCCGTGACTTGTAAAAAGCTTGGCCTCAATCAAACCCGCCGTCACCTCACCACCGAACATTTCCGGCGCAGCGAGCAGGTGGATTTGTTTGGTTGAAAAATCCGCCTCGCCACGCGTAAAATTGTGGTTGGCAAAACATTATCATGACAGTTTTTCCGTGCTGCTTGGACTTCAGTTTCCAATTGGTTGGCATGCCGGCGTAGACTGCAATAGCACAAAAAAGTAAAAGAGAAAATCGGGGCTTGCAAGTTTCCTGTGAAAACCTTACTTTATAAACTTAACTTTTACGGAACTAAAAAATGCGTCGTTGGTTTTTTCTTTTCATTATTACATTCGCCGTCACCCCACTTTCTCTGCCGGCGCAGGAAATCATGCCGATTGCTGAAGTCAAGCCTGGCATGGCCGGCGTTTGCCGCACGGTGTTTCAGGGCGAGCGTCCGGAAGATTTTCCGGTTGAAGTCGTCGAAATCATGCGCAACTTCTATCCCAAGCGCAATCTCATCATTATTCGCTTGAAAGGCGAGAAGGCCGAGCATACCGGCGTGGCGGCGGGCATGAGCGGCAGCCCGGTTTATATTAACGGCAAAATGATCGGCGCGCTGTCATATTCGCTGGCGCAGTTCGTGCGCGAGCCGTTGGCCGGCGTTACGCCCATCGAAGAGATGTTGGAAATTTTTGAGCGCGAAAACACGCGTGATCGCGAGCTTTCGGCGTTCGCCCCGCCGGGGCCTAACAAATTTCTCGAAATGGCGCTGGGTCTCGCCGAAGTGTCGTGGGAAAATTTTATGCCGCAGGAATTGTTGCAGCGCCGCGCCGCGCGCATGGGCATGTTGCATCCGATTGATCTGCCGCTCGCCATTGGCGGGTTGCAACCTCAGCTCGTCGATCTTGCCGCCGGCCTGTTGAAACCTGCGGGTTTTCAGGTGGTAAGTGGCGGCAGCGCCGGCCTGAATGCAACAAATCACTCAGATGCCGCCGCGTTGCTGCAACCCGGCGCCGCGATTGGCGCGGTGCTGATGACCGGCGATACCGACATCGAAGCGATCGGCACCGTGAGTTATCGCCAAGACAATCGCGTGCTGGCGTTTGGCCATCCATTTTTTAATAACGGCCCGGTCGAGTTGCCGATTTCATTGGCAAAAATTCTTTTTATTGTTCCCAGCGATCTCGGATCTTTTAAGCAGGGCGTCACTTCGAGCCTCGTCGGCACGTTGCGACAGGATCGCACCACGGGACTTTATGGCGTCATCGGCGCGCCGCCGGTGCTGACGCCGCTGACGTTGCGTTACACCGATGAAGCCGGCAAAATTTCGCAATTCGAATTTGGGTTCACTGAGGAGCGCAGTCTCAATACGCTGATGCCGCTGATCATGCGTTTCGTGCTCGTGAACACGCTGGAATCGGGCCGGCTGGCGACCGGCGAAAACAGTTTGCAGCTTACCGGCGCTGTTCAATTACAAAGCGGCGAGAAAATTACCCTCGATGATTTTTATCCTGGTTTCACGCCGATGGGCGGTTTCGGTTTTCTGAACGGCATATTAAAATCGACCGGCGAAATTGCCTCGACCGTTGGCGCGATTATGGCCAATAACTTTCAGCCCGCGAAACTGTCGCGTATCGATTTGAATTTTGCTTCGATTCCGGGCCGGCGCAGCGCCAGCCTCGAACAGGTCTGGATCGACCGCAGCGAAGTGGAGCCGGGCGATACGGTAACGGTTTTTGCGCGGCTCAAAACGTTTCAGGGGCCGGAAAAATTATTACACCAGAAACTCGTGATTCCCCCAGATGCGGAAGGAAGATTCCTCACGATCCATGTGGGCAGCGGCGATGATCTCACCCTGCTGGAATTACGCACCGCCCCGGCCCGCTTTGCCGCGCGCAATTTTGCGCAATTGCTCACGATTTTACAGGAACGCCGGCGCAACGACGTGTTGTATTTTCAAATACGCCAGCCGGATCAGGGTTTGATCATTGAGGGTGAGCAGCTTTCGGCGCTGCCGCCGTCGATCTATTCCATTTTGCAATCACAAAACTTGAAAGGCAATGCGGCGTTTGCCCGCGAGCAGCTTTTAAGCGCCGCCCAACAACAAGTTTTCATCGGCGGCGCGAAAACCGGTGCGCCGAACAACGGCGCCTTTGCCGTTTCTGGTTTAAAAACCCTGCGAATAAAATTGCGTTCATAAGTAAAGCGTCACCCGGAATATGCATTTACGTTTCACGGAAATAGGAAACATGACACTTAAAAAAATCACTTCCCTCACTGCGCTGATTTTAGCCGTCACCCTGCTTGCGGCCTCGCCGCAATTCAAAAATTTTCTCACTCAGGAAGACCTGGAAAAGGGAAAGGCGCTCGGCGTTTCCATTGATGCGCTCGGGCAAATGCGCCTCGCGCCGGCGGTGCGTGAACGTCTGCGCGCCACCGTGCCGTATTTGTGGTGTGCGGCCAACGATGCCGCGGGCAACGTTTATGTCGGCGGCGGCAATCCGGCGTTGGTGTTGCGGGTTAACGAAAAAACCAAACCGGACACGGTTTTCACCAGTTCCGAAGTGGCGGTGTTTGCCATGGCGTGGTCGCAAAACAACCTTTATATTGCGGCGTCGCCGGATGGCCAAATTTATCGCCAAAGCGGCAATGCGAAAGCGCAACCGTTTTTTAAACCGGAGGCGAAATATATTTGGAGTATCGTGCCGCGCGCGGATGGCGCACTTTATGTGGCCGCCGGCGAACCGGGCCGCATTTATCTGGTGCAGCCGAACGGCAAAGCCGAAGTCTTTTTTCAAAGCGAAGAAAAACACATTCGCAGCCTCGGGTTAGACAAAACTTCCGGAACGCTGTATGCCGGTTCGAGCGGCAATGGATATTTGTATCGTTTGAATTCCGCCGGCGTCGCGAGCGTTTTGTATGACGCCGCGTATCCGGAAATTCATCAACTCGCGCTTGGCCGCGATGGCGTCGTATATGCCGCCGCTGCCGGCGAAGCAAAAACCCCCGCCGGCCTCTCGCCAACTCCGGTCGCCAATCTCGAAGGCAACGAGGCGGATGCCGAGGAAGAAGGCCCGGCTATTATCATAACCGCGTCCGGCGATGATCAACCGACGCTGCCCGTATCGGGGTCGATGTCGGGACCGGGTGGTAGAGGCATGGGCGCAGTTTATCGCCTCAATAAAGACGGCATTGCCAAAGTTCTGTGGAGTTCGCGGCAGGATCGGATTCACGCGATGTGGCTCGAAACGAGTGGAACCCTGCTCATTGGCACCGGTGATCGCGGCCGGGTTTATCGCGTTGCGGACGATGGCAGCCGCACGTTGCTTTGCCAATTGGAACCATCCCAAATCACCTCAATCATCGGCGCCGCCAATGAGAATTATTTTTTGACCACGGCCAATGCGGGCACCTTGCAAATGATGAGTGCCGCCACGCGCGACCAAGGCGAGTATCTTGCCGAAGTGATCGATGCCAATGTGCCGGCGCAATGGGGCGCGGTGAGTTGGCTGCAATCCGGTGCAGGAACGGCGCGGCTTTTGACGCGCAGCGGCAACACCGGCAAGCCGGATAAAACCTGGAGCGATTGGGCGGCGGTGCAAGGGCCGGCCACCGGCGGCGCGATCACCAGTCCGCTGGCCCGCTTCCTGCAATGGAAATTGGAACTGACGGGCATTGGTAAAAGTTCAGCGACGGTGAAGCGCGTGCAGGTTTCTTATTTGCAAAAGAATGTCGCGCCGGAAATCACGGCGATCAATATTTATAATCCGGGCGACGCGTTTCCAGAAGCGAAAGAGCAGTCCGCCAATCATTTGAGCGACGGGCAGAACGGCGGCTCACCGGCAATCAAAAATATTTCCTTGCCGGAAGCCGGCCGCAAAACGTTTCAAAAAGGCGCCCAGTCGATTGGCTGGCAGGCGCGCGATGAGAATAATGATCGGCTCGTGTACCGCATCGAAATCCGCGCCGTCGGCGAAACCGCCTGGCGCGAACTGGATAAAAATTATGCCGGCGCCATTTATACGTGGGACGGTCAGGCGTTGCCCGACGGCGAATATCAGATGCGCATTACCGCCTCCGATCGGCGCAGCAATCCCCCCGATCTCGCGCTGGAGAGCGAAAAGATCAGCGAGATTTTTGTGATTGACAACACGCCACCGGAGATCAAAACGCTGTTGGCGCAAAAAAGCGGCACGCAATGGCAGGCGAGTTTTGAAGCGTCGGATCAGCTTTCGCGCATTAAAGAGGCCTGGTATGCGGTCGATGCGAACGCCTGGCAATTGATTTACCCAACCGATAGCGTCTCCGATCAGCGGCGGGAGACGTATCAATTTACTGTTGCCGGCGCCAGCGCCTCAAGCATCCTCGCCGTGAAAGTTGTGGAAGCGAACGGAAATAGCAGTTTTGGGAAAATATTGCTAAAAAATTGATTTTTTGCTTTTACTCCTACGCGCTTTTAAATGATCTGAGTAAGATGAAGAGAAAGCGTGGGCGTAAGAGAGATTTTCAGAAGGGACACTCAATATGATCGATGCTGCAACGCTACAGAAAATTCAAGCAGTCATTCAAAACGGCAAAAAATTCATTCTGACCACCCATGTCAACGCCGACGGCGACGGCATTGGTTCGGAAATCGCGTTGTTGCATTATCTCCGCGAGTTGGGAAAAGAAGTGCAGGTCTTCAACCACAATCCCACGCCGGAGAACCTGGCCTTCCTCGACCGGCGGGAGGATTTGCAGTTGTACGACCCAGCGAAACATAGTGAGACCGTACACGAGGCTGATGCGGTTTTTATTCTCGACATCAGCGACTGGGAACGGTTGCGCGAGTTGGGCAAATTGCTCAAACAAACCCCGCTTACCAAAATTTGCATTGATCATCACCCTCTCGACGGCAAGCTTGGCGAAATCGATTGGATTTTCACGGGCGCTTCCTCAACCGGTGAAATGATGTACGATTTGCTCACAAAGTTGGGCGCCCGCCTGCAAGGCAGAATGTTGGAGGCATTGTATACCGCGATCCTCACCGACACCGGCGGTTTTCGTTTTTCTAACACCAATCCGCGCGCGCATCAAATTGCCGGGGATTTAATTGCGCGGGGCGTCAAACCGCATCACATTTATCAGGAAGTTTATGAAAAGCAATCGGCCAACAAGATGCGCCTGCTCGGGAAGATTTTGAATAGCTTGACTTTTGCGCAAGATGGCCGGCTTGTCTGGTTTGCGGTTACACAGGATTTAATGAAAGCCACCGGCACGCAGCCACGCGACACCGAAGGCTTCGCCGATTTCCCACGCAGCATCGACGGCGTCGAGCTTTGTCTAATGTTTCTCGAAACGGAAAAGCGACAGGTGAAAATCAGTTTTCGCTCGAAAGGCAAAATTGTGATCAACGGCCTCGCCAATCGCTACGGCGGCGGCGGCCACCCGTATGCCTCCGGCGCGCTGGTGGATGGGAATTTCCAACAAGTAATGCAACAGGTGGTGGATGAGGCGAAGGAGTTGTTTGGGTGATTTTGTTATTTCATTTTCACAGCCCGTGCGTTCCCTGCGCCCGGGCTGTAATTTTAC
>CAYZFF010000264.1:0-6514 GCA_964477305.1 uncultured Cytophagia bacterium | reverse complement strand
CCGCAGGCAATCACCTCGGGCGACAAACGCGCGAGTTCTTTTTGCAGCAGCTCGACCGCGTTGATTTTGACTTGAATCAGGGTATCGAAGTTTTCGGGATCGCGTCGACTGAGATAACGGCCGCCACGCAGATAGCAGAACTCACAGCCGCTGCGGCAGCCGACGTACGGATGCGCGCTGTATTTCGTCCAGAACCACGGCCCATCGACGTGGCGATGCACATTGACCAATTTGCGGGGGCGATATTCTTGAAACTCGAGTTGCATGCAACGCCTCCCGTCAAAAATAATATAATCAAAATTTCTCTATTTTGCGACTAGCATTTTTCGCGTCAGCGCCACATTGCCGGCTTGCAGTCGATAGAAATAAACTCCGCTTGTAAGCTTTGAAGCGTCAAAATAGACTTCGTGATGGCCGGCCGGTTTCTCGGCGTCGAGCAAAGTGGCAATTGTCTGTCCCGCAAGATTCATGATCAATATTTTAACTGGACGCGATTGCGTGAGGCTGAACTTGATCGTTGTGATTGGATTTACCCCGCCAGCGGGGGAGGTCGCTGCGCTCCAAAACGGATTGGGAAAGTTTTGTTCTAAACGATAACCGGTTGGAGGTTTTTCCGCCGCCGCGAAATCGACCGTTGTCAAATGATCGCGTGAATATTTGTAAACCGTATTTCCAACGGCGTAAGCCAAAGTATCGCTCATTACGCGGACGCGATTGATCGCATAGTCAAGAACCTCATCGGCTGCCGGTTGCCAGGTCTCTCCGCCATCAAGAGTTTCATAAGGCCTGCCACGGCCGCCAATCCAGCCGTGCCGTGCGGTTAAAAAGCCAATACCCTGCGCGGTCAAGCCGCGCGTCACCAGTTTTTCTTCCCAGGTGAGGCCGCCATCGGTTGTTTTCAAGCAATATCCACGCGAACTCGAAACACTTTCCAGTGACACGTAGCCCGTGCGGCGCGACGGAAATGATATTTTCCAACACCACTCGCCAATACGAGTGGTGCGCCGCCGGGTTTGCCAGGTTTTGCCGCCGTCAAATGTCGTCACAATGACCGCATTCAAAAAGTTCAAATCCGCGATCGTTCCATTCCCGCCAACCACCATGCCGGAATCCGGGCTCCAGAAATAACAATCAATCAGCGTTTTTGCCTGCGCCGCCAAATCAATGACGGTCCAAGTCGCACCGCCGTCAATGGATTTGATGACACGCGCCGGGCCATCGTATCGGCCGCTGGCGTAAATTACATTCGCGTTGACCACGGAAATACCGCAGATGCCGGCGGGCCGAGGATTAGGAATATTTGGCACGGGCGTCCAGGTGTTGCCGCCATTCTTTGTTTGATAAAGCAAAACATTGTCCAAGGTTCCCGCCCAGCCGTTCAAAGAATCGGCAAACCCAACACTGCGAAATCTGGCGCCCGCTTGCTCATACTGTTTGATCCAGGTTTTGCCGCCATCCGCGGTTTTAAAAATCTGACCCAGTAAGTTAACAACCCAGCCGTAGTTCTCGTTAACAAAAAATATATCTTCGTGCCGGCCATTCCGAAAAGGCGCATTGGGCAACATTTTCCATGAGAATTGTGCGGCCACCGGGCTAACTAACAGGAAACAATTTAGCACCAACAACAAGGCTATTTTGCTTCGCATCATTTCAAGCCCACTTTTTAGTGAATAAAATTAAGCCCAGCACGAAACCAGTAATGTCATGCCATCAGTTCCTGGCACGCGCCTCAGCGTGCTCCAAAATATCTCACTGGTGTTATATGATACGACAGGGGCGGGAAGTAGTCAAGCGATTTTTCCGGAGAACAACGCCGCTACATCGGCAAAACACTGAATTTTATTATTCGTTTCAACAGTAGAATTAATTCGATTTACAGGCAAAAATTGGAACAAGCGGTGCTTAGAAAATCAGGAGGGCGTAAAAAATGTTGTTGGAGAAATCTGGGGCGTGAAAGAGAGGGTGAATATTGCCGTCATCCTTGCTTCAGCGCATGCAGCATTCGGGATGATTGCCAGCCAGTTCCGGTCGCTGATTTGAACCGTTAGGCCGTTCGCCAGTTCCGTATTACGCATTAGCTGGTTAACCGGCAAACCAGTCAACTCACGCATACTTCGCTGCAATTTTTTTAACCGTCGTGGAATTGCGCAATGTCGCCGGCATGCCGAGCGTCTTTTCGAGTTGTTTGCCGGAAAATTCGGATTCGCTGAACAGCTTACGGCAGAGCCAAAACACTTCGCGCCCGTAAAGATGAAAGTCGTAGGATTTAGTCGCGCAGGCCAGCAGTTTATTTTTTACGGCGGCGCTGGGCGGCTCGGGGAGAAAACCGATATACAACGTATGGTCCGCGGCATTCAGCTCGGCGTCACTGAAGGGTTTATAATGTATAATCGCTGCTAACTCAGTCGGCGTGCGAATAAACGTCGCGACTTCGTAGCCGAGTGACGCCTGCAACTGAGCGGCAATTTTCTTTTCGAGTGCCGCCGGCGTTTTGGAAGTCGCGTCAAAAATCACATTCCCACTGGCAATAAACGTCTCGACGTTGGAATGCCCCATCGCTTCAAACAAACCGCGGAGGCGATCCATTTTTACCGTATGGCCGCCCACGTTGATGGCGCGCAGGAACGCAATGTATTTGGGCATACGGCAAGCTATTTAAACCGCGTGATCGTAACATCGAGATAGCGCGTGCGCTCCGGGGCTTTGCGCCATTGCACGAGAATCGGGCTTTGATAAGTTCCCTGCACGAGACGGCCGTTGCCATTTTCTTCACCATTCGAAACAAGCAGGCTGATGTTGCGCTTCATGCCGAGAAAGCGCGAGGCGGGAACCGAGAGTACGCGCGAGACGATTTTTTCAATCACCGAGCGGCCCACTTGCAATGCGTCCATCAACTCGTTGAAAATATGCACGAGGTCGGTGGTGGCGTAATATTTCACTTTTTCGGGAATCAACAACGGTTCGCTGAAAAAACTCCGGCCTTTGCGCGCGACATAACGGAGCGGGTCTTTCAAAACTTCGGCAAGATCTTTTTGAATCAGGAGATTTTCAAACTCATTGACGGTCAGGCCGGCATGCATTTCTTTGCGTGGCAGGGCAATATCGACGCGGCCTTTGGCAATGTCATGTTTTTCCAACAAGCTTTGCAACTGTTCAAAAAAACCGTAGCGCGGATCTTTAAGATTGATGGAATCAATGGAATGATGCGACACAGGAATGGCCAGACGGGCGGTATGGGCAACTTCTTCGTCATTATAAGCCAGCACCGTGGTTTTGCGCTGGCGCCGGACATCCTGATAGGTGCCATCCAACTCGATGAAATAAACCGGCATACCCGGGCGATTCGTATAAGTAACGCAATTTTTTAGTCCCGCGCCAATGAAGGTTAGATGCGAATCGGCGTTTTGCGGCTCGCACAGACGCTGGGCTTCGCTCAACTCCGTGCGCAGTTGCATTTGATCGTGATAATACCCGGCATCAGGCGGAAAAAGTTTTTGAAAAGCCCGGAAAAAAGGCTCGAGATGCATTTTACTGTTCCGCAGCCGCGAGCAAATGGTTTGGTCGAGATAACCGGCCGTGGTGTGCAAGGAACAATATAACGTCTTCCGATACGACGCCGCCAGGTCGCCAAACTTTTCCCGAATCGTCTCGGCGACATTGATCACATCAAAACGCTCCCGGGGAACGAGCGTCAGTTGAATTTCACTGGGATACAAAGCCATGTTTGTTTCTTTTACCATTGGGTCCAAAAGTCTACAATTTTAACGTCTCCAATGTACCGGCATCATGCATTTATTGCAGAAATGATTTCTTTCGTGAAGACGCGCAGGTTCTTGCGTGTTCGCCCAAATTAGGCGCAACGGATAAAGATAACGCAAAGTATGATAAATGTCAAGCGCAAGTTTGGCGCAACGGGCGCAAAAATTTGATAAAATGGAAAGTTGCGTTTGAGGCCGACGCAAATGCTGGAGGCCGTTTCGCGGCTAAAAACTTAACAGGTTGATGAGGTTAAAATTGCTGCCATGCAGAAATTTCCCCAAGCCGGTGCGCAGCTCGCTCACCGTGGAATCCACTTTGGCGATGGTCGCATTCAAGCGGCGGTGGGTCTCATCATCATAAAGGAGTTTGCCGAGAGTGCCCTGCCGGTTCTGCAAATGCGTTGAAATATTGTCCAGCGTTGTCGCGAACGCATCCAATTTGTGAAGGGTTTGTTCGAGGGTAATGAAGGTGCTGTCGACTTGCGGGGCGCGGCGTTCGACCAGTTGGCGCAGTTGCGTCGAAGTCGCCTCGGCGTTGTTCATCGTCCGCTGCATCGCCGCCTGGTTGTTCTGCACCAACTGCCGCAGCGCCGCCGTCGAAGCTTGCAAATCATTCAGCGTCGAAATGAGCGGGCGGCGGAAGTTGGTTTCATCCAGGAACGCCGCCGCCAGCGTGAGCGTCGAATCGAGGCGCTGGAGCAATTGCTTGGAATTGGCAGCGATCGCGCCCATTTCCACAAACATTTCGGAGAATCCTGTTGTCTGCGCCCCGCGCAAGGGGGCGTGCAGATTCGGCAGATCGAGCAACTGGCCGGAAGTGCCGGGCACAATTTCTACTTTTTTTCCGCCCATCATCTCGACCGCCGTAATGTACGCCTTGACGTCCGAATACAATTGCACGTCCTGATCGAGCTTCAAATTGACGCGCACCAGGCCGTTTTCCAAACGAATGCCAGCGACCTGGCCTTTGCGTACACCACTTACCGTCACCGGATCGTTGACGCGCAACCCGCCCGTATTTTGAAAGAGAAATGCGAGATTGATTTGATCGGAGGCTAGACGATAATTTTTCCCCCACAATATTCCAAACAGCAAGATCGCCAGACCGGCAATAACGGTGCAACCAACAATCAATTCGGCGTTTTTTTTCATAATGCTCAAATAAACCTGCACGCGCCGCCGAATGGGTGACGCCGGCCCGGTCTACTCAAAATCTCTTTCTAAATAACGTTCCATATCAAACGGCTCTTCACCACTGGATTGAATTTTGCGCTTGAGCCGTTCGTCAAAATCACGCGCCATGTTATGGCCGGAAACTTTGAGCAATTGCGACATCGCCACGACTTCGGCAATCACCGTAATGTTTTTGCCCGGAAAGATCGGTATTTTAATAAAGGGAATTTCGACTTCGAGAATTTTTTTGTATTGTTCGTCGACGCCGATGCGCTCATAATCTTCCGAATTATCCCATTCTTCGAGATGCACTTCAACCTCAACACGCTTCTGCGCCCGGGTGGCGTGAATGCCGAAAATGCTGCGAATATCGATAATACCGAGGCCGCGAATTTCCATGTGATACTTCAACATCTCGCTGCCCTGTCCGGTAAGAATACCGGCGGCTTTGCGGCTGATCAGTACCACGTCGTCGGCGACGAGGCGGTGGCCGCGCTCAATCAGATCAAGCGCGATTTCGCTTTTGCCGATGCCGCTGCGGCCGGTGAGCAAGATACCGACGCCGAACACATCGACCAGCGTGCCGTGCACCGTCGTCGTCGGGGCAAACTTTTCATCGAGAAAATCGCCAAGCAGATGCGTAAACTGCGTTGTTTTGAGCGGCGTGCGAAAAACGGTGACGCTGCGTTGATTGGCAATATCAACAAATTCCGGCGGAATCGGATTGTTGTCCGTGACCACAATACAAGGAATATCAAAATTGAGCGCGGTTTGAATCGCATGGCGGCGTTCGCTCGCGTTCAATCCTTCCAAAAAGCGCATCTCGGTGTTGCCCAGCACTTGAATGCGATCGTAGGTGAAAACTTTGGTAAATCCAGCCAGCGCCAGCCCGGGGCGGTTCAATTCACCTTCTTTAACCAATTTGCGAAAACTGTACGTGCCGTTCACGATTTCAAGCGACAGCCGGCTTTGCACGCTGCTGTAAAGCTCTTCCACGGAGAGGTTAACCATCGTGCGTTCCTTCCACTTTTTAGCGAGCGGAATAATTTGCCACTCACAAATTCTTTCGCCCTGCTCCTAACCCGTAACTCCAGCCAAACCCAAAAAGATTACGGGCGTAGCCCATAAACAAATTTATGGTCGCACTTGCTACGCCCGTAAACCAGACGAATTAAAAAATAAATACATTAAACGGCTTGCGCTAACGGCGCCGGCATCACCAAAGCCGCTTTGGCGTTGCCTTTCTTATGCCACTTCTCCTTGTATTTTTCCAACTGCCGTTCCACTTTGTCAACGGCCAGCGTAATCGATTTACGAATGTCTTCACTTTTCTCCTTCGCCGTCAAACTCTGGCCATAGACCTTCAACTTAATCTCCGCAATCTGGGTTAGCTTCTCCCACGACAGGATGACTTCACCATCAATAATGCCATCATAATATCGGGTCAGGCGTTCAACCTCCTTTCGAGCAAAGTCCTTTAATGGTTCCGGGGCCTTAAAATGACGAGCGGTGATTGAGATGTTCATCGTACATTCTCCCTTAAATTAAGGGTTCACGGATGTAGGGGAGTTAATATAAACATT
>CAYZFF010000263.1:0-6521 GCA_964477305.1 uncultured Cytophagia bacterium | reverse complement strand
AAGAACATTTTCGCGCTTTTGTCCGGGATCAAAAAGGTTCGCCAATTGCTCAACATTGATCTTCATATTAAATTCGCGCAACACTTTTTCACGGCCCGCGCGTCCCATGTTGAAACGCAGTGTCGGATTTTCATAGAGCTTCTGCAAAGCGTCAGTCAGCGCGTTCGTATCACCCGGCTGCACGAGTATGCCCGTGCGGCCGTCCTCCACCAATTCCGGAATGCCGGAAAGCTGGCTCGAAACCACCGGCAGCCCGGTGGCCATCGCCTCCATAATCACCACCGGCACGCCTTCACGCTTGCCTTCCGCGGTTGGCACGCTCGCGAGCACTTTCACATCCGCGGCGCGCATCATATCTGCCACCTCTTGCCGCTTGCGGCTGCCGTGAATGATCACTTTATCCTGCAAATTCAAATTGGCAATTTGCTTCTTTACCTGTTCGCGCACCGGCCCGTCACCGATCAAATCACACACAAAATCAATTCCCCGCTCGCGCAATAGCCGGCACGCCTCGACAAGATATTTGTGGCCTTTCACTTCTTCGTAGGAAGCGACGCAAATAATCCGCAGCGGGCCTCTGCCTTTTTTCTTCTCAACCGGTAAAAAAACTTCCGAATCAATCCCGCAGTGAATGATATGAATTTTATCGCGCATGTCGTCGCCGCAGGCTTTAATCATCTCGCCTTTGTTAAAATTCGAGACCGTTACCGCAAACGCCGCAGCCGCCACCTTTTTATCCAGCATGCGTTTGTCTTTGTGCAAATCCGAGCCGTGCGCCGTGAAGCTGTACGGAATGCCCGTCAACCGGTGAATGATCAACGCCACCACCGCCGGATGATTGCAAAAATGCGCGTGAATGTGCTCGACGCCCAATTGCTGCATTTCATGCGCGAAGCGCACGGCCTTCGGAAAGTACATCAGCGCGCCCAACAAAAAATTCGTGCTGCCCAACGTGCCGCCGAGAACTTCGAATAGCGTTTTGAAATAGGTTAGCGGCTTTTTAAACAAGAAAGAAAAGTTCGCGAAAATAATCGGCAGCGAAATAAACGAATGAAAATGCGCGCGCGCCGTGATCCGTTCGGCTTCAGGATGCGTCACCGGCTGGTGTTCCCGCAGCAACGGAAACACTTCCACTGTGTGGCCCAGCCGTTCCTGCTCCAAAATTTCAAAAAGAATAAATGTCTCGGAAATCTTCGGAAACCGCGACATCATGTAAGCGATTTTCATGGAACGACGCGCTGATTTGGCCGTTGGCGTCTTCGGGCGCGAACTCTGCGTGGATTTTACCGACATAAGATTATTTTAAAATAATATTTTATGATTGCGCTTTATGAAGTTGTTGCATTTTCCGTTTCTGCCGCCAGCGATCCATATATGAACCCCAGCGCAGCAATTTCACCCGGAAAATCGGCAACGAGGTGCGGCGCGTCATATTGGTGCGACGCAAACGCAGCAAATCCGCCGTGCGTAAATCATTCTGTCCCTTCATCGTCGTGAACGCGACGGTGAAATTCTCCTCGCGTAAAACATTCACCACCGCGTCGTCATGACTGCCGCTGGGATAACAAAAAATCGGCAGCGTCGCTCCGATCTCGCGTTTTAAATCGCCCTGCGAACCGACCACTTCACGGCGCAAATCTTCCGGCGTCAGTTGCGTCATAATCGGATGCGTTTGCGTGTGTGCGCACATCGTCACCCCTTCTTTGGACAATAGCTGCAACTCTTTCCAGCTTAACACACTTTTTTGCACCAGCGGCTTCGAATCGAGTTTTTCACAAACCTCATTAACCAGCGCCGTCGCCTCGTGATGTGGAATGTTTTTGATATGATTCTGGATTCGCTTCAAACCTTCCGCGCGCATTTTAGAATCCACCAACGGCAAAACCCCCAATGGCGCCAATTTCAATTCGCGGCGCGATGAATGCATGATGGCGCGATACAGCCGATCCCACCAAAACGCTCGCTCCGGATGATCCGGATAAGCCGTCGGCACAAACAAAGTTGCCGTCATCTTCAACGATTTGAGTATCGACCACGCGACGCCGAAGTCAAAATACGCATCATCAAATGTAATCAAAATCGCGCGCGGCGGCAGGCTTGCCTTTTTCGCAATCGCTTCCAACACCTGCGGCATCGACACCACCTGATATTTGCCGGCTACAAACCGCATCTGTTTTTCAAAATTCGCCGGCGTCGCGCTAATGATCTGTGGATGTAGCGTCGGTGAATCTTGCAAATTGGCGACGCGATGATAAGTCAATACACGAAGCATCTAAAATTTTCTTTATCCGTTGGTCGTTTTTTGATCCGTTGGGTTTTGTTTTTAAAACCTTTTTGTTGCGGTTCCCTTTTCGTTGCAAATTTTATTCATCTTGCATTTTGCTGCGAAACTTTTTAACGATGCGCGGCAGCTCCGCTAATCCCGGCAGCGGATCGTTGAGTGTCAGCAAATCAAATTTTCGCCGTGGATTTAATAAGCCCAACATGGCTAACACCGCCCGTTTGCGGCTGGGAATTTCGAGAAATTTATATTTCTTGCGCTGCATCAACACATTGGTAATCCACATCATGTCGCGCTGTAAATCGCGGCAGCGTACACCGATTTTATAATTTGAATTCAACTGCGGCGTAATACTGGAAGAGCCATTTAAAAAAAGCTCTGCCAGCAATGCCGGAAAATCCATCCCGCTCGTTACGGCTAACGGAATCGAGCCCCAGATGCGTCCATTGATTTCCATCAACTTGGGGCCGAGTTTGCCGACTTTAAACTCTACCATTGCAAGCCCGGTCCAGCGAATTTCTTTAAGCAGGCGCACGGAATAATCGTACAAATCTGGATCGAGCTTCACAGCTTCCCGATACGCGCTCGGTCCGCCGGTGATAGGAAGCTCTCGCCGGCGCATGTGTTGAAACGCGGCGAGAGGTTTTCCTTCACTCATCAGTAATTCCACACCGTGCCCGACACCGGGACAAAACTGCTGCAAGAGCACGGAACAACGCCCTTCCAATTCCAGCATTTGCCGTTTGAGATCAGCCGCATCAGGTGCATACGTCACTTTGAACGAATCAATACGATTGCCTTCGCGCAGCTTACGCGACGATTGCGGCTTCACGACCAATGGCCAACCGAGCCGCGCCGCGACTTCCAACGCTTCTTTCGCCGTGTCGACCACAAAAGTTTCCGGCACCGGCACGCCGAGTTGTTTGGCGAGCTGCCAGGTTTTGTCTTTATCCGTCACCACTTTCAACATTTCATCGCCGGGCAAAGCCAGCCGCGTGACTTTGTTGAACGTTTGGCGCGCGCGCGCCAGCGGCTGGCCGGCAAGATCCGTCACGGGAATAATCAATTTCACGCCCCGGGTTTTGACCGTTTCCAAAAGACAGTCACAAAATTCCTGCGGCTTGGTTTCCGGCGCGGGGTAAACGAGCCGTTCGTGCGCGTAACGAGAATGAAAGCCGATGCTTTTGGGATCAGCATCCGCCGCAATGACGTGATACCCTTTTCGTCCAAGTGAGCGAATCACCGCAATCGCGCTGCCGCGTCCGGCATCGGTGACCAACACCGTTGGAGAGGTTCCGTTTAATTTTGACATAGGTATTGTAACGTTTGCCCGTTAGCTGACCAATCTCAGCTCTTTTAAATTTTCTATGGTATATTTCCACAACTGGTAATAGCGATTCGTCTTGAGCCACTTCAGCGTTGTCGGATCGACTTCCTGGTTCGATTCAGCCCCTTCTTGCAATCGTGCAAGCAGACCCGCCACGTATCGACCCCACGTTGCCACAAACAACGGCGCGAGCATTTCATGCGAAACTCTCAAACGTTCGCAATAACGCTCGACGTAAGGTCGCGCCCATGCATTCGAATCAAAAAACGCCTGTCGAAAGGATTTTACATACATCTCATTTTTCCGCGCGTCGTTTCGCGCAAAAGCGATGAACGTCAAAAAGAAAAAAAGATCGGAAGCCGGTAGCCCCTGCGGCTCGGCCAATTCCCAATCCACCACGCCGATGCGGCCATTGTCCGCCTGCAAAATATTCGGCGGACTAAAATCTTCATGCGACATCACAAAAGGAAGATCGTAATTCCGAAACGGTTTCATCATCGCCACAGTTTCATCGATCAGACGCACCGCTTCGTCAGTCTCGGGCAATATTTTTTTAAATCGCAGAAACGGTTCTTCGATCAATCGCGCAAACCAATTGTTGTCTTTTGCACTGCGCGTCATCGTCGTGAGTTGGAGATTTGTCAGCCACGCGATGGTGGTTTCCAGACATAACTCCGGCTGCCGCCGCACCACCGCCGGGCTCATCGTCCTGCCGGGAACTGCGGTTTCGATTAACAGCCGATGTTGATGATAATCTTCATACGCCACGACATGCGGAATGGAAAAATCATTTTCGGCGCGTTTACGATTCGCTGCATTCAAATTCGCTACTTCGCGATCCAAACGGCTATGATCGCCGGGCAAGCGCGGCAGTTTGACAACGAAGGTTGGCTCTTTGCGGCCCTCCGCGAGAACAAAACAAATCACATGACTCGAGGCGCGAAAACGCGGCGTCATCATCACGCACGAGAGCCGCGCCGGATCGCCGAAGTCTTGCAGCGTGAGGCGTTGCCAGTTTTTTGATAAAAAATTTAAAATCAGGTTCATCGTTCGGAACGAAGTCCGACTCGCGCTGCAAGATTTTTTAATTTAGTAAAAGCTCACGGCGCAAATCGGACTTCGCTTTCGCCACTATAAAAAAGAATAAGCCATAATCCGTCCGACTTTGCTTTTGCCTCCGCCTTCATTGCAAATCACGATGGTCCGGTCCGGTGCAATCGCTATGCCTTCCGGCTTTTTATGTACCTTTTTCGGCAGGGAAGAAACGCCAAGCAAATTGCCGTTCGGATCGATTTCCACAATGGCCTTCCCCTTTGCCGCTAAAACGAAAAAATTGCCGGTGTGCGGATCATATTCAATCGAAGAAGGCCTGAAATCTTTTTGACCGGTCCGCGCCGTGATTTTCGAGGTTGCAATAAGAAAACGCGGTTCAGGCAGTAATTTGTATGTCGTGAGCGAGAAAGCATAAACTGCCTTCTGATCAGCCGGAAGTGGATTCGCGAGAATCAAACTCGCTTCATCCTTGCAAGCCAGCAGCAGACAATTCGTAACGGGATCATAGGCCAGGCCTTCCACATTATTGCGCGCGGTCAAAGGCGTTTTAAATTCTTTGAAAGAAATTTTCTCTTCATTTTTCCCCGGTAAAAAACGTAAAATTTTGCCACTGCTATTAACCATGAAAATGGTGTCCTGTTTGGCCGCAATCCCCTCAAGGTCATCATGATAAACCGCCGACTTTCCCAGATAAAAGCGTTGACGCACACTTCCGGTGCGATAATCGATTTCGTAAATGATGCCTTGTTCGTCATTATGGCAAAGTAAACGACCATCCATCGTGAATGTCAGCCCGGAAACTTCCGTAAGTTCTTTGATGAGTTGTTTCTCTTCAACCTTGGGGCTGGCAAAATTATATCCTTTGATAACCGGCAATTCATTGTCCTCGCCGAAAATCCACCACAAAATAAAAAGCAATGCCATCATGATAGCTTACTTTCGTTTCCTTCAGCGTTTCGGAGTAAAGTCCAACTTTTGCGCTATTAAACTAAAACATGGTGTGAGATGCGCTAACAAGCCGGTTTGCATCATCATTTTCCCTGCCGCAAATTTAACTCGGCTCGCAAGATCGCTGCGTGGGCGCCCGAAGGCATAATCCAGCGCGGTGGTTTCCTGCATCGGAATGATTTCGAGACAGCCGTCAAAATTCGGGCGTTGCCAGTGAATTTGAATATGCTGAAATCTCAATCGTTGCAGCGCTTCAACCTGCTCGTGAAAAAGATTCGGCACACGCCGCCAGCGTTTCGGCATCGAATCACTTTTTTCATTGGTGCGAAAAAGCAACGCTGCCGTCCACTTGACCGGTTTCATTTCCCAATACAGAAAACCGCCGCGGGCCAGCAACTCGTTGGCTTTCGCTAAATCTGCAACCTCGCGCAAACGGAACACCACCAGATCAAACTCACCAGTTTCATTTGTAGAAATGCTTTGAAACGACTCGCTGAAATGTTTGAGCGCAGTTGGCAACGTTCCGCTTTCCGGGCCGAAATAAGCAACGCGGCGCAAATACGGCTCCGGCAAGAGGAAACGCCAATCGATTCGCCGCGACAGTTGCAAATCTTGATCGGAACGCCGGGCGGTTTTATTTTCCGCAGCAGTCGCCTTGTTCGACGCTGATGATACCCGTGTCAAAATCGTGTTGTCTGTCGATAAAGCCAAAGTCAATCTTTCGGCATTCTGGCAACCATTCCTTGACGAATGTCATTTTGAAAGAATCCTTTTACCCTAAACATGATTTGCTGCAATTATAAAAAAGATTCCTGCGGAATGACAACTTGAGGTTAGCCGCAATGCAAGTTATAACAGATAAAAAACAGCCAACGAATTATCTTCGTTGGCCGCATTTAATTCGTTGGATTA
>CAYZFF010000262.1:0-6543 GCA_964477305.1 uncultured Cytophagia bacterium | reverse complement strand
CAGGTCACCCGGCCGCGGCCATAATCGCGCGCCGCGAGCAGAGGATACCAGCGCGTCATGTTTTCGATTTCGACGAGACACTCGCAATCTTCGCGCAAGCGAACTTCATTGAAACCGAGCAAAGGCGGCAACGTTGACCAGTCGATGCCTTTGACCAGCGGATGGTTTTCCAAACGGCAGCGCACAGCAAATCCGGCCGTGGATTCGATGAGATCATCATGCTGCAAACACTCAACCGGCAGCACGTGGTGAAAGCGACTGCGTCCCCAACCGCCTTTCCCAAGCTCACCCGCGAAACTGAGCCAGCCGCCATTCATGTGAAAGTGGCCGCCGGCCTCCACCCAGTCACGCAGCAAATCAAAACGATCGGGAAACGTGATGGGCTGGACGCCCCATTTTTGCCGGGTAAAAAAATCCGGATGCAGCATCAAACATTTCGTTTCGACGTCGGCAAAAACGATGGCCGTGGCCCATTGCAGCCGCTCGGCAAAACCCTCGGGCGACATGTGATACAACTCCCACGACGGCTGCGAAATCACCTCCGCCTCCGGAATGGCGCGCAGCGCCTCGATAAACGGTTGCGCGTAATTTAAAATCTCCACATCTTTGCTCGGCGCTTCAAATGGTGACTCTACATATTTTTGTCCAATATGAATACACCAATTGCCGACGTGCCAAATGTGAAGCTTGTTTGTTGCGGACATGATTAATCTCCTTTTTAGTATGTGAGGTTAACGATTGCATTAATGAAAAAGCAGCTTTATTATGATTAAAGGTACCAAAACATAAGCGGCTGTAAAAGCATTGTCAAGAAATTTCTGGGCGACTGGAGAAATCCTCTTGCGTTTATCAACCGCAGCGAATATATTCATCCCACGCATAAATTTAAGGAGAAGCTATGCCGAGTCAACTAACGTGGGGGCGATACGAAAATTTGCGCCCGGCGCAGATCGAAACAATTCGCGTGCAAGCGCCGGTGGCGTATTTGCCGTGGGGCGCGCTGGAGTGGCACAGTTATCATGCCCCGATTGGGCTGGATGGCATCAAAGCGCAGGCGCTCTGCGAAGCGTTGGCGCAGCAAACCGGCGGCGTGGTGTTGCCGGCGGTTTATGTCGGCACCGACACGATCAAGCCGTACAAAGGATTTCCTCACACGATTGATCACAGCGCGGAAACCGTCACCAAGCTTTGTCTCGAATTTTTGACCCAGTTGGTTGATGAAAAATTCAAAGTCATCGTTTTGGTCACCGGCCATTACGGCGGCGGGCATGTTGACGCGATTAACACCGCGGTCAAAGAATTTTCCACGCGCCATCCCGACATTGCGCTTTGGGCATTTCCCGATTCAGAACCGCTTGAAGGCGTGTTTCCCAAGAATCACGCGGCGCGCGGCGAAACTTCGTTTCAACTTTTATTCAAGCCGGAGTTGGTTGATTTGACGCTGTTGCCGGCAGATCGCGAGACGACGTTGGATGATGACGGCGTGTGGGGCGAAGATCCCCGCCGCGCTTCGGCAGCCGAAGGCGAAAAAATGTTGCAAGTGTTTTTAGAAAATGCTGTACCGAAAATTAAAAAACTTTTGCAGGAGAGTATGCGATGAAATATCGCACGCTGGGTCGTACCGGATTGCCTTGCAGTGAAATTGGTTTGGGCACCTGGGCCTTTGCCTCGCAAGTTTATGGCGCCGTCACCGAAACGGAAGCGATCACCGCCATTCGCGCCGCGCTGGACGCCGGTATTAATTTTTTTGATACCGCGCCACTTTACGGCACGCCGCAGCGCGATGGTGTTGCTGAAGAGATTTTGGGCAAAGGCCTCGGAAGTGAGCGGAATAAAATCATCGTCTCAACGAAATTCGGACGCAATTCTTCGGAAGGCAATACGCCGAATTTTCACGCCAAACGCGCGCGTGAATCTGTCGAGGCCAGCCTGCGGCGGTTGCACACGGATCGGTTGGAGATTTTGTTTTTCCATTCACCTTTTAGCGCCGCCGAAATTCATGACGATGTTTGGCAAGCCTTGGATAAATTAAAACGCGAGGGCAAAATTCGATTTGTGGGCCACTCGATTTCATTGTTTCAAGATACGCAGGGCATGGCGCGACAATGGGCCGGCGAGCGAAAAATTGATGTGATGCAAGTGGTTTACAGTTTGCTGAATCGCGAAGCAACGGCATTGATTCGTGATCTCGGCAAAGAGAATATCGGTATTGTCGCCCGCGAGTCATTGGCGAATGGTTTTCTCTCTGGCACTATAACGAAAGACACGAAATTTGCTGCCGATCATTTGAACGCGCGATATTCACAGGAGGAAATTGCCGAACGCGTCGAGCAAGTGCAACGGTTGGCCTTTCTCGTGCGCGATGATATCAAAAGCGTGCCGCAGGCGGCGATGCGCTGGGTGTTGGATCATCCGCAGGTGTCGCTGGTGTTGTCCGGCGCGAAGAATCAAAAAGAAATTTTAGAATGCGCGGCAGCAGCGGAGGCCACGTCGTATGCCCCTGATGAATTGCAACGCGCTGAAGCCGTTCATCAAAAGGATTTTCAAGCGGCATGAAAGCCAATGCAGTTATTTTCACGGCTCCGAATTCGGTTGAATACGGCGAAGTCAATTGCCCCGATCCCGGCCCTGACGATGTTGTCGTGCGCGTCACGCATTCGTGGATCAGCAACGGCACGGAGGGGTCGTATCTGCGCGGCGAGCGCATTGCCGGTGACACGCCTTTTCGACCTGGCGATCCGTGGCCTTTTCCAATTGTTTCGGGTTATCAAAAAATTGGTGTAGTCGAATGGGTCGGCGCGAACATTTTTGACCTCGTGGTAGGAGAAATGGTGTTTGCCGCTTTTGGAAAAGTAGAGGGCATGTTTGAGCCGCGCGGCGGACAAGTTTCACCTTCGGTTTGTCCGCGCGATCAAGTTTGGAAACTTCCACCGCAAATTGAACCTCTTGCTTTTGCCGGGCTGGTGTTGACGCAGGTGGGATATAATGCCGGCACGCGCGGCAGGTTGCGCGTCGGCGACGGCGCGGTTGTCATAGGCGACGGTTTGGTGGGACAATGGACAGCGCAAACATTGAGCCGTCGCGGGGCGCAGGTCGTGATGGTCGGAAAACATCAAGATCGGCTGGTGAAATTTTTCAACGGACCATTACGGCAAACACTCAACACGCAAAAGTGTGATTGGGTTCAGGAAATTCAAAAAAAGTTCCCGCAGGGCGTACAAATTGCCGTTGACACCGTTGGTTCAATCAAAGTTATCGATGCGCTTTTTACGGTGATGAAGCGTGGCGGCCATATCGTTTCAGCGGGTTTTTATGGCACGGAGGATCGCGTGGCTTTGCAGCCGCTACGCTATCGCGAGTTGGCGCTGGAATTGGTTTCTGGCTGGGTGAAAGAACGCATGGATGACACCATCGCAATGATTGCGGCGGGCAATCTTGAGACCCTGTCCTTGATCACCCATCATTTCCCCGTCGCGCAAGCGCCGGCAGCCTGGCAGTTGATTGAATCCAAGCAGGAGCCGGTGCTGGGCGTTATTCTGGATTGGCTGTAAACTTCGGGGTGCCAAACTTCAACTTGACGTTTTGTTTTTTTAGGATCAGTATTTTTGAAATGAAAATCATCCAAATTACCAAACCGGGGCAAGCCGAGTGGCGCGAGGCTCCGATGCCGCGTCCCGAACCGAATGAAGTGCTCATTAAAGTTGAGGCGATTACAACTTGCCCACATTGGGATTTGCACATCATGAACGGTGTGCCGATGTTTCCGGGCATGGAATTGAGCTATCCTTATGTTGCCGGACAGCCGGGGCATGAGGCGGTTGGCGTTGTTGTGGAAACGGGCGGGGGTGTCACTGGTTTCGCGCCGGGCGAACGCGTTGCCGTTTGGCGTGATGGCGGGTCGCGCCGACAAGGCTGCTACGCGCAATATGTTTGTATCGCTGCGGAAAATCTGATCGCGATTCCAACGACGCTTGCGGTTGCAGAAATTGCCTCGTTGGAGCTTGCGATGTGTGTGCAGGTTTCATTTCAACAACTCAGCAGGCTCGCGGCGGTGCGCGGCAAACGTTTTGGTATTAGCGGCCTCGGGCCGGCAGGATTGCTTGCGGTGCAGTTGGCGCGCTGTGCCGGCGCACGCGAAATCGTCGGCATCGATCCGCTGCCGGAAAGACGCGCGTTGGCAACACGTCTCGGTGCCGATGTTGTTGTGACTCCCGACACGCCCGATTTACCTGCCACGCGTAACGGCGCGACAGCGTTTGATGCCGCTCTTGATACAACAGGGCTTAAACTGTCGATTGAATTTTTGATGGCGCGCAGCAAAGAAACCGTGGCAATGTTTGGGGTGTTGCGCGAAAAAGTCGAATTTGGTTTTAATCATTGGTATGGCGGCTTTGCATTGCTGGGTTATGGCGAGCATAACCGAACGGCAGCAGAGCAGGCTTTGCAATTTATTTTAAACAAACAACTTCAACTCGCGCCGCTGGTGACACAACATCTGCCGTTGTCACGATACGCCGCGGGCGTTGAGTTGTTGCGGAATAAACAAGCCCTAAAAATTTGCTTTCACCCCGATGAGTCATGATACCGCTGTACTCGAGTTGATCTGGCGTCGCGCCAATTGGCACGCGGCGCGTGAGTTGTATAAGAAAACGTCACGCGACAAAGCGCGGCGAATTTTGGCGCTGGGCCGCCGGCCAATTGTGATCGGCGGCTGCGGCCGCTCCGGCACGACCTTATTGCTTTCACTGATGTCGTGCCACCCGAAGATTTTTTCGATTGGCATCGAAACCGTTGCACTCTGTCCGGATGGTTACGGCGCGGATGGCATGTACAACAAAACACCGGATTTGCATGTGCCGTTGCGGCTCGACAAAATTTATCAGTATTTATGCGACCACGAAATTCCGGAAAGCTGCACGCGCTGGTGTGAAAAGACGCCGCGCAATGTTTTATACTTTACGCGCATTTTGCATCACTTCGGAGAAAAGGTTCGCATTATTCATATTGTCCGTGATGGCCGGGATGTGATCACTTCCATTCATCCGGGGCGCGAGACCAAGTTTTGGGTGCCGGCGGAGCGGTGGATCATGGATGTCGCCGCCGGCCGCCAAATGGAAAACCATCCGCAGATTCTGACGATTCGCTATGAAGATTTGGTGCGAAATTATGAAGTCACCATGCGTAGAATTTCTACGTTTATTGAGGAAGATTTCGTCGCGGATTTTTTAGCGTACCCTGATTCAGCGCGCATCAAAGAAAGCGGTGCTTGGTTTAACCCAGCGCAGGCAACAAATGATAAATCAATTGGTCGCTGGCAGGATCCGAAATTTAAAGAAACGATTGCGGCGTTGTTGCAAGAACCGCTGGCCGTTGAATTGTTACAGCATTACGGGTATCTTTAAAAGTATTGCTGATCGCCGGCCAATCACACCACTGACTAACCGAGAAACAGATACTAATCAGAGCGCGATGAACCTTAATTCTGAGTTTTACAGAAAGCTTGATTTTACAGCCTTTTCGTGGTGGTCAAATTAAAGTATTTAGTGCTCTGGTTAATAAACTGACAAACTTATGTTTTATCTCCGCAATCAACATCTCACCGTTTCTATCCTCGATCCGATCAACGATCAAGATCGACTCGGCCCGCGATTTTGCACGGGTGGCTACATTTATCAGGTGGCAGATGCCACATATGGTCCATTGTTTACCGGGCCGGAATTTCCGGTGGAGTGGCCCGCGGTGGTCAATGGGCAGGGCTTGCCGGAGGTGTTTCAATTTACGCTTTATGATCATGAACAAGAAGTGGAAGGCGAGAAACTGATCATTGGCGTCGGTATTGTTGATAAACGCGAGCTGCAATTGCCTTATAATCTTTTTACCAATTCCCAAACCAAAAACTATTGCAACTGGCAAATCACGGCCGGCGAGAACTCGATTCGGATGGAAACCACGCAGTCATACAAACAGTGGGTTTTGCATTTGACCCGCGAAGTTCGCCTTGCCGGTAGAACGGTTTCAAGTTTAACGCAAATAAAAAATCTCGGCGCTGCCGTGCTGACTTTTCGTTGGTTCGCGCATCCATTTTTCCCGCTCAATCCTGACTGGCGCTGTTCGCAATTTTTAATGCCGATGCAATTGCCCGCGAATCCAGCGTATTTGCTTAACAGCCAAAAATGTTTGGAAATGAACTCCGCGCACAATTGGCGCGAGGGATATTTTCAACTTTTGGATGATTGTCAAAACGAAAAATTTTCCGCCATTCAATTTCATCCCCAACTGCAACAACTGCGCGTCACAGGAGATTTTCCTCTTTTAAAAGTTGCCATCTGGGCGAATGATCGGACATTTTCATTTGAGCCATTTTATCAAGACGCTGTGTTAGCAGGCGATTCGAAGCAGTGGGCGCTAGAGTATCATTTGTAAATTTGTTGCCTGGCTCAAGCTTGACACACCGTTTTGTTATTTCCGTCCAAACTATTTGACCTCGGGTATTTGCCTTTCACTCTTCAATTTATTATACTGATCTACGAAACCCTCACATTA
>CAYZFF010000261.1:0-6563 GCA_964477305.1 uncultured Cytophagia bacterium | reverse complement strand
TGCCGGTGCTGTGACCATCTGACCATTGGAACGAAACGCCGTAACGGCCGACCGGCCGCATCTCCTGCGGCCGAATATCCGGCGCTACATGTTCAGGCCCGATCATGCGCTGCCCCGTAAGCTCATCCACGCACTGCGCGCACGGGCACGCCAGCCGTAACTCGAACGGCGCATAACGGCTTTGATGCCCGTCATTCCACGTGATCAACAAACGATTTTGTTCAAATGCCACTGCGGTTGGATAATATTCCTGCATCGATCTCTCACTCAATCTTGCGTAAACCCCAACATTTTTCCCGATTATTTCAAGATAAGCATTTTTCACTAAAATTCAATGATGAAGTAAGGATTATTTTCGGCAAACGACCAAGTATTGAGTTTCTATAAAACCAATTAATAGCTTGCACTTTTCTCGCGCCGGATGTATTTTGTTAAATTTCTAAACGCGTGGACAGGAATTTTTGAATTACAATAAAGCAGTGCAAAAGAAATGGCAAGAAAATCGCGATCATTACATTGCGGCTGCCAATAAAAACTGGCCGGCAATTAAAGCGAAAGAAGAGAAGAAAACCGAATAAATCAGGAGATGAGTAAAATGCAGAAAGCAACTTTTGGAGCTGGCTGTTTCTGGGGAGTTGAAGCGGCTTTTCGACAGCTACAAGGCGTTATCTCGACCTCGGTGGGATACACTGGTGGGTCGTTGAAAAATCCCACTTATGAAAACGTATGCTCGGGAAACACCGGCCATGCCGAAGCCGTGGAAGTGATTTATGATCCGGCGCGAATTTCTTATGAGCAATTGTTGCAGGTATTTTGGGAAAACCACGATCCCACGACGTTGAATCGGCAGGGTCCGGACATCGGCGCGCAATACCGCTCGGCTATTTTTTATCATACTCCCGAACAAATGGCCGCAGCGTTAACTACAAAGGAAAAACTCCAAGTCAGCGGTCGCTACAAACGCCCGATCGTTACGGAAATTACAGCGGCTTCGCCATATTATCTAGCCGAAGATTACCATCAGCAGTATTTGGAAAAACGCGGTTTAGCCAGTTGCCATATTTAGGCGAAAAGCGCAGAGCGCAAAGTGCATAGCGTGTCTCGCGAAAAAACGCTACGCTCTCTGCGCTATGCACTCTCTGCGCTTCGCCGTCGCCCAAAAAGATACGTTCCCATCACAACACCCGCAATCGTAAACAGCGCGCCGAGTTTGCCTTCGCCGAGCATGACGAGCGCCGTTCCCGGACACGCCGAGGCGAATCCCCAGCCCAATCCGAATATCAGCGAGCCAACGATGAGAGATTTTGTATAAGGCTTGCCGGCAAAGGACAGCGGCTGTCCATCAAGAACGGAACGGGCTTTCAAACTTTTTAGAATGGCAACGCCGATCATGCCGACCGTGGCCGCAGTGGCAATCACCCACAGAAGCTGCAAATCCTCAAAGAGAAAAAGCTTCGCGTAAAAATCATACGTCGTCGCCCCCGCCCGGCTGAGGATAAAACCGAATAAAATGCCGAAAAATATGAAAATATATTTTTTCATTGAATTACTTTTTTAGTAAAAGTTTAACCAATGGGAACGAAGTGCGAAACCTTAATTCCACCGTGCTTTAATTTAAAAAACTCTGAAAAGCAATTGCACCGCAATAATACCGCCCACAAAAAATCCGGCTGCGGCAATTAAGCTCGGCCAATTAAGCAATGAGAGTCCGGCAATCGCGTGACCGCTGGTACAGCCGCCAGCCAAACGGGCGCCGTAACCAATCATCATGCCGCCGATGAGCAGCACAAGCCCTTTGGCCCATAACGCCTGCGGCAGCACCTGATCATACATCGCCCCGAGCGAGAAACTCAAAGCCATTTCTCCCGGTGAGGTGAGCGCTGCGAGCAAACCACCCAAGGGCAGGCCGAGGATAAACCACAACCGCCAATTGTTCGGCTGTTCGTAATCGCCTTTATGAAAAAAAGGCAGTTTTGAAATGTAGCTGCAAAAATTGCCAAACCCGGTGGAAACGCCAAGATGCTTGCCGGACATCACGAATTGAAACAGCGAATAAACCCCGACCGCGAGTCCGCCTACCCAGCCGCTCCAGACAATCACTTCAGTCATATTTACGACTCCAATCAATTATTCAATTCCAGAACAAGGAAATTTTACGAGTTGCAAGCCGCCCGGCTTCTGTTTGCAGATCGCCTGAAATCAAAAACAATCGTGAAAGTTCATTTCACAATTTCACCGCCGGCCTCGGTCCACGCTGCAAAACCGCCGTGCAACATCGTGACGTCATAGCCATAACGCTCAAGCAAGCCGGCGGCATACGCCGAGCGATTGCTGGTGCGGCAATGCACCCACAACGGGCGATCTTTCGGGATTTCCTGCAAGCGCGCGAGCAAACGCGTATGCGCGATGTTGCGTGCGCCCGCTAAATGGCCGGCTTCAAATTCATCGGCGCGGCGAACGTCTAAAATCAACTTGGAGCCATTCAAATTTTGCTGCACTAATTTTTTAATGTCGAACGTCTTCGTTTGACGCAACTCGCCGCCGGTGGCGGCATATTCAGCGAGCGTCTGCGGTGTAGCATAACCCGCCACCTCATCCAGCCCGATGCGAATCAAATCCGTCACCGCTTCATGCACTTGGCTCGCTTCGACGATCAGATAAATCGGCACACTGGCTTCGACATACGAGCCAGCTACCGTCGGGAAAGAATTATCCAACGGCGCATACAACGCACCGGGAACATGACCTTCAACAAATTGTGCCCACGACCGTGTATCCAAAATCATCGCTTGTTTTTTGACCAGCGTTTTCAGCGCCCCGGCATTCAACGGTTGCGGCGAGGGGATTGCGCCGAGCAGCGCCGGGCCTTCTTTGTTGTCGCGCTTCATTCTTGCAAAATAGAGCGGCGGCTCCGGTTGGCCGTAAAGAATGGATTCCACAAATTTTTTCTCTTCCGTCGCGGCGTTGATCGCAGCATTAAAACGTTTCTCATACCCCACCGTCGATTGCGGCACCGCGCCCAAAGCTTTGCCGCACGCGCTGCCCGCACCGTGCCCCGGCCACAATTGCAAATAGTCTGATAAATGCTTAAAACTTTGCAACGACTGATACAGCGTGCGCGCGGAAATTTCTTTGACCCCGGCCTGGCCGGCTGCGGTTTCCAACAAATCGGGCCGGCCCACGTCGCCGACAAAAACAAAATCCCCGGTGGCAATGCCCATCGGTTCATTCGCGCCACCGCCGAGATCTGTAACCATAAAACAAATGTGCTCCGGCGTATGCCCAGGCGTATGCAACACTTCGAGTTGAATATTACCAACTTTAAATTTGTCGCCATGCTTGATGAGCTGATGATTATAACTGCCGCCGCCGTGTTTTTTATTCAGCCAACGATATTTCCAATCCGCATCGCCTTCATCCGAGAGATACAAGCGGCCACCGGTGCGCTCGGCCAATTCGCGGCTGCCCGAAAGAAAATCCGCGTGAATGTGCGTCTCAGTAATCGCGGTGATTTTCATCCCCTCTTTGGCCGCAGCCGTGATATAGCGTTCGACATCGCGCTGCGGATCAATCACCAGCGCTTCACCCGTGCGCTGGCAGCCGATGAGATATGCCGCCTGCGCGAGTTTGTCGTCATACAACATGCGAAAAAGCATGAGTCACCTCTTGATTTTTTTCTCTACTTAAGCAAATAACAACTCTTTGCCGATAATATAAATCGCCATCAGCAACACAAAATATCCGAGTGCCGGTTTAAGTCTCCTGGCCGGCGCAATTTTATTCAGATACATGCCCAGCGCCATTCCCGTCAGCGGCAAAATGATCAGCGTGGCGACAAAGCCATAATCAATCGTCGTTGCCGTTTGCATTTCTCCGACAAAACCCAGCAACGAATTGACCGCAATGATCAACAAACTTGTGCCAATCGCGACTTTAATCGGCAGTCTGCCCAGCAGCATCAAAGTTGGTAAAATCAAAAAACCGCCGCCGGCGCCAACCAGTCCCGTTAAAATACTGATAAAAAAACCTACGCTGGCAATCAGCGGCACCTGAATACGGCGTTGCGGTTCTTCAACGCTGCTGTCGTCTTCTTTTTTTCCAAAGATCATCGCGGCCGCCGCGGCCAGCATAAAGATAGCAAAAAAAATCATGATCGCAAGATCTTTGCTTAAAACGAAATCGCCGGTTTTGATGAGGGGATCAGGAAGCGCGGGAAAAAGATAGCGCCGGGTTAAGTACACGCTCACGAGCGAAGGCAGGCCAAACACCAACGCCATTTTCAGGTCGTTCTGCTGGCGTTGCCAATATGCCGCAGCGCCTGCAGCCGCCGTCGTGCCCACAATGGCCAGTGAATATCCGGTGGCCTGTGAAGGCGCGATCGCAAACAAATAAACTAAAACTGGCACCGTTAAAATCGACCCGCCGGCGCCGAGCAACCCCAATGTGACACCTAATAATGTCATCGCCGCATAACCGAGAAGCGAACTTATCGCCGGCATCAAAGATTCTCTTTCATCACAAAAATTTTTAATCACGATTTTTGTATGTCAAGAGTTTGATGCAGCATCGCGACCAAAAGTTACAAGGCTATTGGCGCCGCAATCGCTCAATCGCTTTCACCAGCGCGAGTTGCTCCGCCTCTTCCTGCGAAGCCGTCGCTTCAGCGCGCGCGATAGTCGCCCCAGGATCAAAATTCGTGACGTGGCTATAAAACTGTTTGCCGATTTTGTATGAGGTGATATTGATTTTCACGCCAGCAATCTCGCGTGTGGTGGTGCGGTAATTTTCTGATTTCATCTTTCCAGTTTTCCCTAAATGAGAACGCATAGCGCAGAGAGTAGCGCGCATGGCAAACCGCTATGCGCGCTGCTCCAAACTCACCTTTCCACTGGCGCGCCGACGAGGTTACCCCACTCCGTCCACGAACCGTCATAATTTGTCACATTTTTGTAGCCGAGCAAATATTTCAGCACAAACCACGTGTGACTCGAGCGCTCGCCGATACGACAATAAGCGATAACGCTTTTATCCGCCGTGACGCCTTTGCCCGCATAAAGCGCCTGCAAATCTTCGAGCGATTTGAACGTGCCGTCGTCGTTGCACGCCTGCGCCCACGGAATGCTTTTCGCGCCGGGAATATGGCCGCCGCGCTGGCAAGTCTCTGGCAATCCGGGAGGCGAGAGAATCTTGCCGGTGAATTCGTCGCCGGAGCGGACATCCACCAAGACGGTGTTGCTGGATTTGTAAGCATTCTGCACCTGCGGTAAATACGCGCGCAGTGATTGATCCGGCTCGCTGGCTTTGTAGTTCGCGCGCTTCGGCGCCGGCGTATCTTTAGTGAGGTCGCGACTTTCGGCCAGCCATTTTTTACGGCCACCGTTCATGATGCGAACATCTTTGTGGCCGTACATTTTGAGCTGCCAAAACGCCCACGCGGCAAACCAGTTGTTGTTGTCGCCGTACAACACGACCGTTGTTTCATTCGAGATGCCGCTATTGCTCATCAGCGCTTCGAGATCGGCCTTTTTAATAATATCACGCTGCAGCGTATCGCAAAGCTGTGTCTGCCAGTTCCAGCCGATCGCACCGGGCACATGCCCTTCTTCGTAGGCTTTGGTGTCAACATCCACCTCCGCGATCACAAGCTTCGCATCGTTTTTGTGCTCATCGACCCATTGGGTCGAGACCAACGTTTCGGGATTAGCATAATTGGACATGAAAACTTCCTCTCTGGTTATTAACAAATGAAAAAATTTTATTGATTTAATTTAACAGTTATTTTTACACCATTCAACTCCACAAATATGTAGGGAAAACGCCTTCCTCGCGTTCACCATTAACGGATCGGCTATGGATCAATTCAAGATGCGCCAATTTCTTTGCATTTTTTACTGTAGCAAGATACAAAAGTTTCGTGGCGAGTGTATAACATTGACGTTGCAAAGACAGCTATTACTGTTAAATCCAACGCATAAATTTAACCAAATACAATCAAAGTGCAAGACTTTAATTTTGCGAGGCAAAAACGGGAGCGTGTACGCCGTTTCCAATCGCTAAAGTTTTACCATCCGGTAGAAAATTAAGAAAAAGTTGAATTGGGGGGAAGATTCTGTTATATTTTGAGTGATTTCAAAAGGAGTCGCGATGACCGCCAATAATCTAAAATTTCTCCGCCAAACTTTTGCCGTCGCCCAACGCGCGCGCGAGCAGGGCAATCATCCATTTGGCGCAATACTCGTTGATGCGAATGGCGAAAAAATTTTGGAGGCTGAGAACACCGTGATTACTGACCGCGACTGTGTTGGTCATGCAGAGACGAATTTGCTTCGCGTGGCCTCGCGCCGCTTTGATGCGAGTGTTTTGGCTCAATGCACGATTTATGCCAGTGCCGAGCCGTGCGCCATGTGCGCCGGGGCGATCTACTGGAGCGGCGTCAGCCGGCTCGTTTACGGTTTGAGCAAGCAACGATTGAGCGAAATCCAAAATCAACACATCTATTGGCAACTCGCTCTTCCCTGCCGTGAAGTTTTCGCCAGAGGGCAACGTGAAATTTCAGTCGAGGG
>CAYZFF010000260.1:3506-6603 GCA_964477305.1 uncultured Cytophagia bacterium | reverse complement strand
GCCGCGTGGTCGCATCTCGGCAAAGTGCCGAATCCGATGACGCAAAAAATCGAGCGCGATCTCGAGCAAGCGCGCATGTCGATTGACATGATTGACATGCTTAAAACGCGCACGCAGGGCAATCTGCAAGACGAAGAAGTCCAGATGCTCGATCACGTGTTGCGGGAGTTACGATTGAATTACGTCGATGAGTTAGATAAAGATAAAAAAGAGAAGGCCGCACCGCCAGAAGCAACGGCCAATAGCTGAGAAGTTATCATGTAGAAGTTTTAGTTTTCATATCACCCGAAGGAGAAATCAACCTCATGTCGCACCGTCAAACCAACGCCGTCATCGCCGGCGTGATTTTTCTCGCCAGTTTCTTGACATATCTGAGCACGATGGCGATCACCACGTCTTTTTGGGATTGCGGCGAGTTCATCGCTTGTTCATACATTCTCGGCGTGCCGCATCCTCCCGGCGCCCCGCTGTATATTTTAGTCGGGCGCATTTTTTCCATGCTGCCAACTTCCGCCGATATCGGCTTTCGCGTCAATATTATGTCACCGATCATCAGCGGCATTACGGCGATGTTGACGTATTTGATCATTGTGCGACTCCTGATGATTTGGAAAGGCCAGCCACAAACCTGGACGAAGACGGATCGCATTTCGATGTATGCCTCCGGCATTATCGGGGCGCTGGCGTTTGCGTTTTCGGATAGCCAGTGGTTCAACTCGGTCGAAGCGGAAGTCTATGCCGGTTCGATGTTTTTTACGGCCATTGTGATCTGGCTCATTTTGAAATGGATGGATCACGCCGACTCGCCAGAGGCGGATCGCTATGTGCTCATCATTTTTTATATCATGGGACTCGCGATTGGCGTGCATTTGCTGAACCTGCTGGCGCTACCACCGATGGCGATGATCATGTATGCCCGGCTTCACAAATCGGAGAAGAAAGACGACCGCTTCAATGAATTTCTGATGATGTCGCTGGCTGCGGGTGCGGCTTTTATTATCGTCATGTTAATCAATAGCGGCATCACGATTGGGTCGCTGAATATCGGCCTGGTGAAAGGCATTCCCAGCATTCTGTCGAATTTCGGTTTCGGCACGCTGGCTGCTCTGGTTTTGGCTCTTATCGGTTTGGCCTTTTGGTCCATTAAAGAGAAAAAACGTATTGCTTCGCTCGCCTTCTCCTCGCTTTTTTTGCTGGTCTTAGGTTACTCGACTTACTCCGCGCTTTATATTCGCTCCGGTTTGAATCCGGCGATTGATGAAAATGATCCGGAAACGCCGGAGCGTCTGGTGAAGTATCTTAATCGCGAGCAATACGGCGATTGGTCGATCACCGAACGCCGCGCGCCCTTGTGGTCGTATCAAATCGAGAAAATGTACATTCGCTATTTTAACTGGCAATTCGTCGGCAAAGGCACCACAATGGATCAGGAAGGCCGCATCGTCGAGGTGTTTACTTTGCGCGGGCTGTGGGGGCTGCCCTTTCTCATTGGCCTGCTCGGCATGTTGTATCATTTTCAGCGCGACTGGCGCCGCGCTTATCCGGTGTTCGTTTTATTTATTGTGACCGGCTTCGCGATTATTGTTTATTTGAATCAGGAAGACCCGCAGCCGCGCGAACGTGATTACGCCTACACCGGTTCGTTCTTTGCGTTTGCCTTATGGATCGGTATTGGTATCTCCGCTTTGATCGAGATGGTGAAAGACTTTACGGCTGCAAAAACCGCCCGGAATGGCCGTACCGCCAACACGGCGCCGGTAGGGGCGGCGCTGGCTTTGTCAGCAGTGGCCTTCATCGCGGTGCCGGTGAACATGTTTCGATTTAATTATCATGAACACAACCGGCAAGGTAATTATGTCGCTTACGATTATTCCCACAATATTTTAGAGTCGTGCGAGCCGAATGCGATTATTTTTACCAACGGCGATAATGATACGTTTCCCTTGTGGTTTTTACAATATGTGAAAAACATTCGCCGTGATATCCGTGTGGTCAACTTGAGTTTGTTGAACACGGATTGGTACATCAAACAGTTGCGCGATGAAGAGCCGCGCGTGCCGATTACTTTGGCGGACGCACAAATCGAAGGGCTGCAAGCTATTCCGTGGCAAAAACAGAATGTGACGATTAATGTACCCAAAGCCACTTACGATCAAGTCTACAACGAGTTGTTGCGCATCGATAGCACCCTCGTGCGCGAAGAGAACCCGACGATCAACCTGGAAGTGGAGCCGACGCTGTACGGGCAAGGCATTCGCGTGCAAGATTTGATGGTGCTGCGCATTTTGCAGGACAATCAATTTCGCCGGCCGGTTTATTTTGCGGTCACGGTTTCGCCGGACAATAAATTGGGCCTCGATAATTATATGCGCATGGACGGCCTCGCGTTCAGAGTGTTGCCGGTGAAATTGGGCAATCGCCGTATTGTTGATCCGCAACTGATGTGGACGAACATCAGTGAAAAGTTTCTTTATCGGAATTTAAACAATCCGAAAGTTTATTACGATGACAACACCAAAAGCTTGTTGGGAAATTATCGTTCGGCCTTCTTGACATTGGCGCAATATCACGTCGGGAATTACGAGAAAAATAAAGGCAAGCCTTTGCAAGCTTTCGATCCTGAAACCCGCAGTTGGACCTGGCAGAATGATAAAGAACGGGCGTTGCAGGTTTTGAATCGCATGAACGAAGTGATTCCGGAGGCCGTAATCCCCACCGGTAATTTTCAGTTGAATCTGGCCATCGGGCAAATGTATGATCAGCTTGACAAACCGGAAGAGTTGGACAAACGGTTGCGGGCGTTGGCTGCAGATCAAACACTGAACATGACGCCGCAAATGAAAGTTCAGCTCGCCGATTATGTTGAAAGTTATTTCCACCGGCCGGCGATTGCCGAGTCGTTGGTGCAAACTCTCGTCAAGGCGGATCCCAATTTTGGCGATGGGGTGGTTTGGTTGAGCGGCTATTACGAGCGCCAGGGAAATTATGCTCGCGGCCTCGAGATTTTACAACAATGGGTCAAACGCAAACCCGAGGATCAGCAAGCTAAAACCCAATTGGAACAGCTTAAAATGCTGGCGCAAGCCGATTCGCTGGC
>CAYZFF010000260.1:1330-3406 GCA_964477305.1 uncultured Cytophagia bacterium | reverse complement strand
AGTTGGCCTCTCGTCTCAATCATTATTCCGCACTGGCGCGGAATAAAAATTTTGCGACGCTCGTTGTCAAGCCTGCGGCGTTGTCATTACCGGCCGATGGAAATTTTTCTCATCGACAACGGTTGTGACGATGGCAGTGTTTTGCGTGCACAGCAGGAATTTCCCGAAATCCGCGTGCTGACGATAGGTCAGAATATTGGCTTTGCCGGCGGTTGCAATTTCGGGTTGCAACACGCCGCCGGCAAGTATGCGCTGTTGTTTAATGATGACGCCGAAGCCACGCCGGATTTTCTGGCGCCGTTGGTAGAAACGATGGAACGCGATCCGCAAATTGCGGCGTGCCAGCCGAAAATTCGCTCGCTGGAATTTCCGGAAAAATTTGATTACGCCGGCGCCAACGGCGGCTTTCTCGACATGTTCGGTTTTCCGTTTTGCCGCGGCCGAATTTTTATGACGCTGGAAGATGATCGCGGCCAGTACGATGATGAATGCGATCTTTTCTGGGCAACCGGGGCCTGCTGCTTGTTGCGACTGTCGGCATTGCAAGAAGTTGGTTTGCTGGATGTCGCTTTTTTTGCGCACATGGAAGAAATCGATCTGAATTGGCGTCTGCATCTTGCCGGTTATCGGGTACGCTCCGTGCCCGCCTCGATTGTACGGCATCAAGCCGGCTCGACATTGCATCCCGACAAGCCGTACAAGATTTATCTCAATCATCGCAATAGTTTGATCATGATATTGAAAAACTATTCGATGCGCACGCTGTTGTGGGTTTTGCCGGGAAGGTTGTGGCTCGATGTCGCGGCGTTTGGTTATCGCATGTCGCATGTGGATTTTAGCCGGGCGTTCGCAATTGTCCGCGCCGGGTTGCATGTGTTGTGGAACTGGCGCAGCATCCGCTTGCGAAGGCGAGAGAGCCAGAAACACCGGCGTTTGACTGATGCGGAGATGATTCCGCATATTTACCGGCACAGTATTGTGTGGGATTATTTTATTGCCGGCCGCAAATTGTTTTCCCAATTGCCTCTTGCTTCTGCTGTAAAATCTAAACTCCCGCAGCCCTGACCATTCCTGGCAAAAAATGAGTGAAGAAAAATTGGCTTCGCCGAATATTCCCCCAAGCGATTTTGTCTCGGCCGCCTGCCCGCTCTGCGGCGCTGAACGCAGCGAATTGTTTCGCACCGCGCCCGACCGTTTCTCGCCCCAAGCCGGAGCCTTGTATAAAATTCGCCGATGTCTGCAATGCAACATGATTTATTTAAACCCCCGCCCGGCGGAAGAAAACAGCGGCCGGTTTTATGAACACGCCGATTATTTGCCCTTCGCCAGTTTAACCGCGGCGCCGTCTTTAATGGCACGTGTTTACGAGCGGGTTCGTCGCGCCAACCTGCGCTGGAAACGCCGGGTTGTCACCGAATTTTTGCAGAGAAACAATGATAAAAAAGCCGCAGGAAAATTGCTCGATGTGGGCTGCGGCACCGGAGAATTTCTCGCCGAGATGAAACTGGCCGGCTGGCAGGTGGAAGGCTTGGAACGCGATGAGCGTGCGGCTAAATGGGCCCGCGAACAACAGCAAATTCCTGTGACCGCGGGCCGGGTTGAACAACTCACGGCTTCGACCCAGCAATATGATTTAATTACCCTCTGGCATGTGCTGGAGCATCTTTATCGCCCCGGTTTGGCACTGGAAATTCTTGCCCAACGGTTGCGCCACGATGGCTGCCTGCTGATCGCCGTGCCGAATATCGCCGGCGTCGATGCGCGCGTTTATAAATCAAATTGGGTCGCGCTTGATGCGCCGCGCCATGTCAATCATTTTTCTTTGGAAACATTGGGGCGGCTCGCCGCTAAACAAGGGCTGACGCTGCGCTGGTGGCGGCAGTTACCGCTGGATAATTTTTTCAACACGCTGATGAGTGAAAAACTCGCGGCGCAACAACGGCGCGGGAGATTTTATATATGGCCGCTGCGCCTGCTGCGCGCTTTGGGCGTGGCGTGCATTTCATTCCTGGGCGGCAGCCACACGCCATTTTCGTATGCCTCGTATGGTGCGAGTTTGGTTTGCTTCTTTGAGAA
>CAYZFF010000260.1:0-1230 GCA_964477305.1 uncultured Cytophagia bacterium | reverse complement strand
TGCCAACGCAAGCTTCCCGTCAGCAACGGCGATGAGAAAACAATCATCGTCATCGCCGACTCCTCCGATTTTGTTTTTTTACGAGAGGAATTGGCGCGAGCGTTTGAGCGCGAAATTCTCACTCCGTGGCCGGAAAAGATTTTTGCTTTACAACAGATTTCGGTTGCCCAAATGGGAAACCATATTCTTCATCCACGGCTTTTGCTGATCGGCATTCTGAATAGCGCGACACCGGCCGCCGAAAAAGTCAAAACAATGTTAACGCCCGAAATTGAAGCGCGCATTCGGCGCGGTGAAAATTATGTGTTTAAAAAAGACGACCCCTGGGCGGAAAATCAAACTCTCCTTGTGCTCGGCGCTGTGCAACGCGACACGCTACGACATCGGATTGCCGCGCATCGTGATGAGTTGTTTGAATGGTTCAATCAACCGTTGAATGAAGTCACGCAACGGGTGATGTTTAGCCAATTTGAGCAAAGGGAACTTGAAGAGTCTCTACGCCGCCAATACAACTGGGCTATGCGCATCCAACATGATTATCATCTTTATAAAAATCTGCCGCGGGAAAATTTCGTGATGTTGCGGCGTTCTTATCCTGAGCGCTGGCTGATGGTGAGTTGGCAGAATGCATCTACCGCAAAAAAACTGACGCCCGAAGAAATTGTACAGTGGCGCAATTTACTTGGCAAAAAATTCGCTGAACAAGATAAAGTTGTTGAAAATTCGCTAAAAATGTGCGAAATTGAATTCGCCGGCTATCGCGCCCAAGAAGTGCAAGGACTTTGGGAGAATGAAAGGCGAGTTGCCGGCGGTCCTTTTAAAGCTTGGGTTTTTTATAATGAAAACTGGCGCCGGCTTTTTCTCGTTGATATTGCCGTGTTTGCACCCGGCAAAGAAAAAATAAAATATTTGCGCCAACTCGAAATTATGGCGCGAACGTTTCAGGCCGAGCCGAAGAATCGTGAAAATGTGAAATAACAACCATTGATCCAGATCACGGTTTGGAAGGCACCAGGAAATGGCTGCGTGATCTTTAGGAAAAGTGTTCGGAATTGGCTGACATTAAAAAGAGAAATGGCTTGAGTTTATAATTAAATGATTAATCTGAACGAGGGAGAAAATCATGCCGAGTAAACACGAAAATACTCCGGCGGGTACAACCCGCAAAACGAAGAAGCGCCACAAAAAAGAAAATCCAAGCTTAAATCTTTTGTTGAAACGGCTGGACAA
>CAYZFF010000259.1:2109-6633 GCA_964477305.1 uncultured Cytophagia bacterium | reverse complement strand
GGCACGCTTTGCCGAACTAAATGGTGAACGGCGCCAGTTGCCGGGCCGGGCTGCAGCGGCGCGCGCAAATCCAAAGCCTGACACGCGGCGAGCAGCTCGATAGCCAACACCTGCGTGGCATTGCGCACGGCATTGCGCGCTTTGACGGCAGCGGCAGCGCCCATGCTCACATAATCTTCTTTGTTGGCGGAGGTGGGAATCGAATCAACTGAGGCCGGATGGCTCAAAACTTTGTTTTCAGAAACGAGACTCGCGGCGGTGACTTGCGCGATCATGAAGCCAGAATTTAAACCGGAGTTTTTAATGAGAAAGGAAGGCAAGCCGCTGTCGCTGGCAACCGGATCCATCATCAATGCCAAACGCCGTTCGCTGATGTTGGCGAGATGCGTGCTTAAAATGGAAAGAAAATCGCAGGCGGTGGAAATGGGATGTCCATGAAAATTGCCGCCGGAAAGAATTGCTCCGATTGGCTCGGCGGAATGATTTTCGACAAACACTAGTGGATTGTCGGTTGCAGCATTGAGTTCAGTGGCAAAAATTTCGCGCAACGCCCGCAGTTGATCGCGCACCGCGCCGTGGACTTGCGGCATGCAACGAATCGAATACGCATCCTGCACGCGGCCGCATTCGAGATGTGAGGAACGAATGGGGCTGTCAGCCATCAAGCGGCGCAGATTGGCCGCAGATTCCTGTTGCCCGCGATGGCCGCGTGCGGCATGAATGCGCGCATCAAAAGCCACCGGCGTGCATAGTAAAGCCTCAGCACTCATCGCGCCGATGATGTCGGCGGTGCGGGAAAGAATTTCAATTTGTGAAAACGCCAGCGCCCCAACCGCGGTCATAAATTGCGTGCCGTTGAGCAGGGCTAATCCTTCTTTCGCCTCGAGTTCGAGCGGCGCGAGACCGAGACGCTGCAAGGCGTTGGCGCCGGATAGATGCTGACGCTTGCAATTGGCCTCGCCCTCGCCAATTAAAACCAGCGCCAGATGCGCCAGCGGCGCGAGATCACCGGAGGCGCCGACGGAGCCTTTCTCCGGAATCACCGGGAGAATATCGTTTTGCAAAAATTTAAATAAATATTCGGCGACGACCGGGCGGCTGCCGGAATAACCACCGAGCAGGGTATTAATTTTCAAAGCGAGCAGGGCGCGAACTTCCGGTGCGGTAAGCTCGGCGCCGAAGCCGCAGGCATGGCTGAGAATTAAGTTTTTTTGGAGAGTTTTTAGATCGGCGGTGGAGATGTGCACATCGCTGAGTTTGCCAAAGCCGGTGTTTACGCCATAAATCACCTGTCCGGTGCGCAAAACTTCTTCAACGAGGTAGCGCGAGCGCGACATACGCGCCAATGCTGCGGGGGCTAATTCAACCTCGAGTCTTTCGCGGGCGACGTCATGGAGTTGTTCAAGAGAAAGGGTGTTGCCATCGAGTTGCATCATGCGTCCTTCTATTGTGAAGCCGCACTTGCACAGCAAGATATCAATGAATGGAGAAATTTATCTGTGCAAATCCAACTTCGCTCAAAGACGCATGTTACGGAAAATTTGTTAAAGAAGCAATAATTTTTTCAACCCTGAAATTGTTCGTAGAGTTTCAATACTTCGCTCAAATATTGTTTCGTTTCATCGGTCAACACACCGTCGTCTTTGCCGCGATGCAGCCACAGGGCGGCGCGTTTTTCCCCGCCGTGAAAGGCGGCGAGGCCGCCTTCCAACTCATACAATGAAATCAGCGTTGACAGATAGCGGCAGCCGAGGCGAATGTTGAGCAGAGGATTGTACAGCACCTCTTCCGGCGAAGTCCACGGCACGCCTTCATCGGCAGCCAGAAAAACGCCGGTGGCGGGCATGATTTGCATCAGCCCCATGCCGCCGGTTTGTGAGCGAATATCCGAGCGCCACGTGAGTCCGCTTTCGTGCGTGATAATGGCGCAAATTAGATTGACATTCAAATTCGGATACTTGATCGCCATTTGGCCGATTTCATCGGCGATTTCGTACTGCGTCGCCGTGGCCATGGTTGGATTATATTTCTCAATAAGCGCAATTGTTTTCTGAATTTGAAACTGGCGTTTGGCATCGGCATTCAGCGTGGCTTTCAGATTGTTCAGTGAGCGTTCGAGCTGCGCCACTTTCGCCGCGCCTTGATCCAATGTATAAAAACGAAACGCGAAACTGGCCATTGACAAACAGATCATCACCGCCAGCGTCACGAGCAGCAGGATTTTACCGCGCCGTCCGACAAATAAATTCACGAAGCCCGGTTGGGCATTAGGTTGGTTCATGGTTGCAGGTCCTTGAAGCGCACGAAATTTTTATGAAATGGGAGTTGAGCAGATTGGTGCCAGCCACTCTGAGCCCCGCAAGTTGTTAACGCCCGCAGATTTATGATGAAGCTTGCCGTAAGCGCTTAAACAAACGACGGCTCGGGGCCGCTGGTAAAGTTTGCTTCGGCGACTTCCAAGGCTTCAAAGATCAATTTGCGGAGATTGTGCAATTCAAACGGTTTTTCCAAATAATGATGCAAGGCGCTGTGCCGCGCAATCTGATGGCGAAGCTCTTCGGAATCATTCGCCGTCATCATGATCACGCGAGTGCGCGGGTAGTCACGTTGGATATCACGCAACAGCGTCAGCCCATCACGGCCGGGCATACGCACATCCGTGATCACCAAATCGACATGCCGCGTGGCGAGGTACGCCAGCGCGCTATCCCCGTTGTTAACGCAAACGACCTCAATCGCCCGGTCATTCTTTTCCAGACTTTTTGAAATACTCCACGTCAGATCGTCTTCGTCATCCACCACCAAAATACGTTTTAGATCATCCATAGCAATCTTCCTAATTCTTGCATAATAGATTGAAAAAGTTAAGCAAAGCCTATGCCGTGTGTATAAAAAATACGCACCCATTGCTGAAGCTTAACGCTCGAAAGCACTGTAAGTAACTATTTAAAAAGAATAAGATTGTGTGGTTCAGGATTTGCAAAACATTTTCATAAGAAATGGCAATTGTTATTGGAACACTTTAGCGCTTGATAAAGGTAAGAAAATGATCATCTTGATGGTTAATTTCCGGCCATTCTATTGGAGCTGTCTCACCGGGTAACACGTGGATTTCTCGCATTTGAGCGGCTTGTTCGTATATGTTTATGAAATTTGTTTGTGCATTTGAACTCAGCAGGAGTTGATTATGTTACGTAAATGTTTTTTACTTACGATTTTTACTGCATATCTATTCAGCACCAATTTTTCCGCCGCGCAAACGCCGTTTTACGGTATGACGCTGAACAATCAGGGCATGATGATGGGGGGCATGGGCCTGGCGTCGATTGGCGGCGAGACATTTTACACTATAAATCTGCGGCCGGAGTTTGCTTTTGGCAAGTTCGGCGCCGGTTTGGATATAACGCTGCGTTATAACACGGCAACCGGCGCAATGCGCAACGAAGATTGGAATGACGGCAATGATTTTTTACGCGCCATTCGGTACGTGCGTTACGGCCTTAAAAAACGTGATCCATTTTACACCCGCGCCGGCGCGCTGGAATCGGCCCGGCTCGGCCATGGCCTCATCATGAATTATTATAACAACACGTTGATTTATGACGAGCGCAAAGTCGGGCTGGAATTGGATTATGATTTCGGTATTGGCGGTTTTGAACTCGTAAACAGCAGCTTTGGCCGCCGCGAGGTAATGGGCGGAAGAATTTTTTATCGACCGCTGCAACTGCTGACCGAGATGCCGATTATTAAAAATTTTGCGCTCGGCGCCACTTTGGTGCGTGACGATGATCCGGATTCGTATCGCGGCACGGATGACGGCGTCTCGGTTTACGGGCTGGATGCGGAGTTGCCGATCATCAAAAATAAACTTACCGAATTAAAACTGTATGCCGACCTCGCGAAGATTCAGGATTTCGGTTCCGGGCAGGCAGCGGGTGTGGAATTGAATATTTTTGGCATCAGCGGCCTGTTTGATTTTGGGGCGCAATTAGAGCGGCGTTTTCTCGGGGCCGAGTTTTTGCCCGCGTACTTCGGGCCGTTTTATGAATTGGAGCGCACGAGTTTTCAAAACCCTGCCACCGGGCAAGCGGTCCCCAAGAGACAATATCTTGACAATCAAAACCAATCCACCCGCGGCACGTTTGGGATGTTATATGGGCAAGTGCTGAATTCACTGCGCCTCGTCGGTACCTTCGAGCGTCGTGATGGCAAACCGAAAAGCGGCATTATGCACATCGAAGCCACCTTGCCGGAGACGATCCCGAAAGTTGCGTTTCGCGCCTCTTACGATGATAAAAATATTGACAATTTCAGCGATGTTTTTAAATTTGATGAGAATGCTGCTGCGCGCGTTGGCGTCGGTTACCGGATGGATCCGCTGATTCTTTACATCGACTACATTTACACTTTTCGCTACGACCCGAACAAGCCCGATCCCAAAACTGGATTACCCAAGGGCGGCTACGTCGTGCAAAAACGCATTGAGCCGCAGATTGCGCTGGCGTTTAGTTTTCCGCTCGGCGG
>CAYZFF010000259.1:0-2009 GCA_964477305.1 uncultured Cytophagia bacterium | reverse complement strand
ATGTTGGCTAAACTCGTTCAGCTTCCCCGCGATCTTCTCGAGTTGGTTTATCCCACGGTTTGTTTGATTTGCGCCAATTCTCCCACTTCGCCACGCACGCATTTGCTTTGCGAAAAATGTTTGGAGGCAATGGCTGTGCAACCGATGCCGTCATCCACCGTATTTGCTGAAACCTCGCCCTCAACGCCTCTTGATGCTGTGCACGCGGGCTGGCCTTTTGACGATGCAATGCAAGCCCTCATTCATGCCTTCAAATATCGTCGTCGTCCCTCCTTGAGCCGAATCTTTGGCATGATGCTGGCGCAGCGGTTATACAATGATCTTGCGCGAGAAATTCAACAAGCGATTCTTGTCCCCGTGCCGCTGCATCGCCGCCGCGGCCGTGAGCGCGGGTTTAATCAAAGCCAGTTGCTGGCGCAAACGCTTGCGGAAGCCTGGAAAATGAAAATCCTGCCGCGCGCGCTCGAGCGCACTCGCTTCACACAACAACAGGCCACGCTCACGGCTGCCGAGCGGCAAAAAAATGTTGAAGGCGCGTTTGCTCTGGCCGGCAAATCGAATTTGCCAAACCCAACGATTTTCCTCGTCGATGACGTTTTCACCACCGGCGCAACCATGAATGCCTGCGCCGCGGCGTTGAAAACCGCAGGCGCCGCACAGGTGATTGGTATCGTGCTGGCAAGAGCGTAAATCGAACTCGAGAGCGTTGGCATTTTTCATTTTAATCGGTAAAGTTTTCGGATTTTATACAATGATTAAACCTATTTGGCCGTTTTGCAAGTATCTTTTAATTTTAACATGCACTTTTAAGAAATTGCTTGCTTTTGTCCTGGAGTTTGATAACTTATAAGATATTCTTGCAAAAATTTATTTATTATGATACGTATCGGGGAAAAAGATCCGTATTGTATAATAAAAACTTGCGGAAATGTTGCCGACCGAAAACCGGTTTAGGGGCAGGCACTTTAATAAAAGTGAGTAAGTAAAGTGTTTAACGACCCGATTAGGGAGACTAAACCGTGAGGCGCGAACTCTTGGTGAAATATGCTCTGTCAACGGCGCAGCCGATCAGACAGGGCGACTCTTTACAGGCGGGCCATGATGATGAACTCATACAGGTCGAATCCCACTTGTCGGTATGCCCGGCGTGCAATCTCCGTGTCAAAGCTTATCGCCAGCTTCATCTAAACAATCAAGCTATTTCAGCAGAAATAGCGAGCCATGTAGCGCCTTTGTCGGAATGTGTGGATGAAAATCGCCCCGCCATAACGGCAAAAACTCCTCGTTTATCTTCGATCTACAGTCGGGTAGCCATCGCGGCTTTAGTGTTGCTTTTCGCCACGGGTTTAAGCATCATCGCCGCGGATTATTTCACCCGGCCGCAATATTACAAGCTTGCCAGCGTGCGCAGCGACCGTTACGATCAAGTTATTCTGTATCGCGAGCGCAACTCACTGCTGCAGGCGATTTTTCTTTTTCGCAGCGGTGATTATGAGAAGGCGATTTCTGCTATCGATGCGAGTATTTCCACGCGCGATGGCTCCAACATGCGGCCGTATTTACGCTTCATGCAGGGGTTGGCGCATTTAAAATTGGCCGAATCGAATACCTACGGTTTGTTTCCGCGTTTTGATATGAATCGTGTCGAAACGGCGATCGTGACTTTTGGGTCGTGTATTCGCGAAGCGACGAGTCCGGAAATGTCTGGAGTGCGGGCCTCGGCGTATATTTATCAAGCCAAAGCCTACTTGATGAGCGGCAATGTCGGCGCCGCGCAAGAAGTTTTGCGTCAAGCCGCGCAAAGTGATGATGAGTTGGCGGAGCAAGCTGGTCAAATGCTGAAGCAATTGCAAACGCAGGCGCCGGGGGCGAACCCGAATTAGGAGCGCGCCTGATACCAGCCGAATCGGCGCCCGACGCGACAATGGTGATAGAACTTAAACCAAGCCGATGATTCCCGCCGAAGTTTTGTTAGACGGTTACCGTCAGGGTATTTTTCCGATGGCTGA